>CANFXV010000059.1 GCA_947451115.1 Bacteroidota bacterium | reverse complement strand
GAATTGGCGGTGAAGATAGCATTTAAAAAGGACAAAAATGTTTAGGCTTAAAATGGGGCAAATTCAGGCAAATTTTTGTAGGTTTGCGCAATTTATATTTTTGTACGCTATGCCAAAAGACAACTCCATCAAATCGGTATTAATTGTAGGTTCTGGACCCATTATTATTGGTCAAGCCTGCGAATTTGATTACTCAGGTTCACAAGCAGCTCGTTCTTTAAGAGAGGAAGGAATTAAGGTTATCCTTATTAATAGCAACCCGGCTACCATCATGACCGATCCAATGATGGCGGATAAAGTTTATTTATTACCATTGACTATTGAAAGTATAGAGCAAATTTTACAAGAGAATCAAATTGATGCCGTGCTTCCTACCATGGGCGGACAAACAGCCTTGAACTTATGTAAAGAAGCCGATGAAATTGGATTATGGAAACAATACAATTGTAGAATGATTGGGGTGGATGTGGCTGCCATAGATTTAGCAGAAGATAGAGAACAGTTCAGACAATTGATGGTAAAAATCGGCGTAGCTGTTGCACCAAGTAAAGTAGCCAATAGCTTTTTAGAAGGAAAAGAATTTGCACAAGTAATAGGTTTTCCATTAGTCATTCGTCCATCCTTCACTTTAGGTGGAACCGGTGGAGGATTTGTGCATGACGCTTCTGAATTAGATGCAGCCTTAGAGAAAGGTTTAAAGGCCTCTCCTATTCACGAAGTATTGGTAGAGAAAGCAGTATTAGGTTGGAAAGAATATGAATTAGAATTATTAAGAGACCAAGCAGATAACGTAGTAATTATATGTACCGTAGAAAACTTGGATCCTATGGGTGTGCATACAGGAGATTCAATCACCGTAGCGCCTGCCATGACTTTGAGCGATACCTCTTTTCAAGACATGCGTAACAAGGCCATGTTGATGATGCGTAGTTTAGGAAATTTTGCAGGAGGTTGTAATGTACAGTTTGCACAAAATCCAGTAACAGAAGAATTGATTGCGGTGGAAATTAATCCAAGGGTATCTCGTTCATCAGCACTTGCTTCTAAAGCCACTGGTTATCCTATTGCAAAAATTGCAGCTAAGTTGGCCATTGGCTATAGATTAGATGAATTAAAAAATCAAATCACGCAAACTACTTCAGCTTACTTTGAACCAGCATTAGATTATGTCATTGTAAAAATGCCAAGATGGAATTTTGATAAGTTCAAAGGCGCGAATGATACTTTAGGTTTACAAATGAAAAGTGTGGGTGAAGTAATGGCCATAGGAAGAAGCTTTACAGAAGCCATTCAAAAAGCATGTCAAAGTTTAGAAAATGAAGCCATTGGCTTAGGCTATTATGGAAAGAGTTTAATGAAGAATGAAGAATTAATGGAATACATCAAGGTTCCAAAATGGGATCGTATTTTCAGAATCAAAGATGCGCTCATGCAAGGGTCAACGGTGCGTTCCATTGCAGCAGCCACGGGCATTGACAACTGGTTTTTATATCAAATAAGGATCATCTGCAATATTGAAAAAGAATTAATGCAGCATAGCATTGAAACTATTACCATAGAATTAATGAAAGAAGCGAAGCAGCATGGTTTTAGCGATATGCAAATTGCAAAGCTATTAACAGGCAATACCAATGATGATGCGGTCTACGAAAAAAGAAAGGCTTGGGGTATTACAAGAGTTTACAAAATGGTAGATACTTGTAGCGCAGAGTTTGAAGCCAAAACCCCTTATTTTTATTCCACTTTTGAAAACTAATTAACTCGACCAACTTAAAATAAAATTATATGAACGTAAAAGATATTGTTGCCTTAAATGAAAAAGAAACCAGGGCTGGATTTGGCGAAGGTATTCATGAGTTGGCTAAAGAAAATAGTGAAGTAGTGGTCATGACCGCTGATCTAGCAGGTTCATTTAAATTAGGCCCCTTTATTAAAGAATTTCCAGATCGTTTTATAGAAGTAGGGATAGCCGAAGCCAATATGATAAGTATGGCGGCTGGTTTAACTATTGGAGGAAAAATTCCTTACACCACCACCTTTGCCAATTTTAGTACAGGAAGGGTGTATGATCAAATTAGACAAAGTGTTGCTTACTCGGATAAGAATGTAAAAATTTGTGCCTCACATGCAGGTTTAACCTTAGGAGAAGATGGTGCCACACATCAAATATTAGAAGACATTGGACTAATGAAGATGTTACCAGGCATGACCGTGGTAGTACCATGTGACTTTAACCAAACCAAGGCGGCAACTAAGGCCATTGCGAATTATCATGGTCCGGTGTACTTACGTTTTGGAAGACCCAAGTGGCCTAATTTTACCAAGGAAGATGGATCTGATTTTGTGATTGGTAAGGCACAAAAATTAAGTGATGGTAAAGACATTACTTTATTTGCATGTGGTCACTTAGTATGGAAGGCTATTGAAGCGGGTAAAATATTAGAAGCTACTGGTGTAAGTGTGGAGGTCATTAATATACATACCATTAAGCCTTTAGATGTTGAAGCCATCGTTGCTAGTATTTCAAAAACAGGCTGCGCAGTCACTTGCGAAGAACATAATATTATTGGTGGTATGGGCGATTGCATTGCACAAGTGGCAGCAACTCATTGCCCAATTCCTATGGAGTACATTGGTACTAAAGATACTTTTGGAGAAAGTGGCACACCGAATCAATTATTAGCGAAGTACGGATTAGATACACCGAATATTGTAGAAGCAGCGAAGAAAGTGCTTGCAAGGAAGAAGTAATTACTTAAAGAGTTATAAAATAAAAAGTCCCTTCGAATATTCGGAGGGACTTTTTTTTATAGTTAAAGTTTCTGGAAGAACTAAGTATTTGATATTAACATTGAGAAAATTTCCGAACGAATAACTTTAGATTAATTTACAGATTTCTTCTTTTAATTTTCCGTCTTAAAAATTTAAGCAAATGGAAATTATACAAAGTGTTCAAAATAGGATTTATCAGATACGTGGACAAAGAGTAATACTAGACAAGGATATTGCTTTTTTATATGAAATAGAAACAAAAGTTTTAAATCAAGCTGTAAATAGAAATATTAAACGATTTCCACTTGATTTTATGTTTCAATTAACAAAAGAAGAATTAGAGCTATTAAGATTACAAAAGAACCAGGTTAATGAGCTCATTCCAAACTTGAGGTCACAAATTGTGACCTCAAGTTTGGAGTCCTGGGGTGGGAATCGATATTTACCAAACGCATTCACGGAGCAGGGTGTAGCAATGTTGAGTGGCATTATTAACTCAGATAAAGCAATACAAATGAATATTGCTATCATGCGCGCTTTTGTGGAGCTTAGAAGAATTCTATTAATTAAATCTGATTTTAAACTACAGCTTGATCTTATAAAAGATAGATTAAGTGGCTACGATGCACAATTGAATCAAATATATGATGCCATTGAAAATATAATGGATGAAACAGTTGCAAAAAATAAATGGGATAATAGAACTAGAATTGGCTT
>CANFXV010000058.1 GCA_947451115.1 Bacteroidota bacterium | reverse complement strand
TTATAAAAAACACATCTATGAACAAAGCAGAATTGATCGCTCACATTGCTGACAATGCAGAGATCGCAAAAACACAAGCAAATGCAGCCGTTGATGCATTTATCGAAGCAGTTACAAAAGCCTTGAAAAAAGGAGATAAAGTAACTTTAGTTGGATTTGGTACTTTTTCAGTTTCTAAGCGTGCTGCACGTGTAGGTCGCAACCCACAAACTGGAGCTGCTATCAAAATTAAAGCTAAAAAAGTAGCTAAATTTAAAGCTGGTAAAGAATTGAGCGGCAAATTGTAGTTTTTGCGCTAAAAACAGCTTAATACTAAGATTTTGAAATAAAACCCTCGTATGTGCGAGGGTTTTTTTATTTTTGCAGTTCAATCACCAATTAACAAAAAACAAGATCATGGGAAGAGGAGATAAAAAAACAGCTAAGGGAAAAAGATTTTTAGGTTCTTTTGGCAAAAGTAGACCACATAAAGTGGCCAGCAAAGGCGCTAAAGCAGCAGCTGCTAAAGTAGAAAAAACACCTAAGCCAGCTAAAGCTGAAAAAGCAACTAAAGTAAAAGCTTAATACAATGCAATAAAAGACCCCCACTTTGGTTTGGGTTTTTTATTGCTTTTTTCATGGCAAGAAAATCGCAAAAAAGTAGTTAACTTCTATTTTTATGAAACGTATTTATTTTTTATTATTGTCTCAATTGATCCTAGTAAGCGGGATGGCACAATGTGCTATTTGCACTAAAACTGCAGCTCAAATTGGTCAAGAAGCAGGCAAAGGATTCAATGCTGGTATAATTTATTTAGCAGCTATGCCTTTTGCTATTGCTGGCTATGTAGCCATTAAATGGTGGAAACAAGAAAAAGAGTAAGCGCTTTTAGATCAATCAATAAAACTGTTGTGCAAATTTAAAAATATTAAAATTTGCTTCCCTACAGGCCAAGTCTAATTTGGTTTTTACTTGCGCCATATCCACCTGATTCATTTTTTGTGCGACCACCAATTGCATTACCTTAGTCAATAACATTTCTTTTTTATTTTCCCCAATGGCCATACCCTGGTGGTGAGCTTCAATGGCCTGCGCTAATTCAAGTAGCCCTTCTTTTTCAGTAGCAATCGTTTCAATAACTTGCGGCGCATCGGCCTGGGTATTTTCTACAATCATTTGTTTTAAGTGGTGCACAAATGTTTGCGCGTTGGGTCGATCGCATTTATTGACCACGAAAATATTAGCAATCTCCATCAATCCCGACTTCATCATTTGTACTTCATCTCCTGCCTCAGGAACCAATACCACTAGGGTGGTGTCTGCTAAGGAGGCCACTTCTACTTCGGATTGCCCAACACCCACTGTTTCAATAAGAATGTAATCAAAGCCCACCGATTGCATTAAAGTAGTCAATGAAAGCATCGCACGGTTCATCCCGCCTAAATGCCCTCTAGCCGCCAATGATCTAATGTATACATTGGGATGCAAATACCAATCCTTCATTCGAATTCGATCACCCAAAATAGCTCCTTGATGAAAGGGTGAAGAGGGATCCACCGACAACACTGCCACTTTTTTAGCTTGATTGATCCAATGCCCTATGAGCGCGTTGATGAGTGTGCTTTTGCCCGCACCAGGAGGACCAGTAATGCCAATGATGGGAACAGTTTTAGGCGCTAAACTTTGTAAAAATATTTCAGCCCCTTCCGTTTTATTTTCAACCTCAGACACCGCCTTTGCCAACAAAAGAAAATTTCCTTTGGACACTCCTGCTATGATTTCTGCTACGCTTTTCATAAAGGATAGAATTAGGATCTAATAATTTTATAATTTTTAAAATCAAAAGGTCTAATCCCTGTTAATTTTTCAAAGTAATACAAGACTTTATTTTTAATAGAAAATTTCTTTTTTGAAACATCTAAATCAATGACCCAATTTTTTCTTTGAATGCGGTCCAACATGACTGCAGGATGCGTGCCTGTAAATTTTTCTAAGGAATCAAAACCTGAGAAATCATAATAATCAGGACTGGAAATGATTTTTTCCATTTGCTGGTCATTATGCCAATATACACTACTTTCTTTTTGTTTTTTGCGCATCTGTTCAGGACTTTTCACCCAACCATAATGATACACAGCTGCATCAATCAATGCTACAGGTAATTTGGTCTTTCCTATTCTGAAACCTTGTGCATCTCTATAAGCAGTGATGGCTTTGTTGTTTCTGATGATTCTAATTTCATGGGCATACCATTTTCTACTATCGCCTACATAATCATAAGTGCCATAAAAATGTTTGTATTTAAATAATAGTCCTTGTACGTCCTGATCAAATGCATATTGTTCACAGGCGGCCCGAATGGCAGGATGATATTTTTCATGAATCACTTCATCTCCTTGAATATAAAAAGCCCAAGTAGATGCGTCACTTATCAAACGAAAAGCTTTATTGGTTTCGTCTGCTAAAACAGCGCCCCCTTTTCTTAAGTTTTTATCCCAAACAGAATGATGGATTTTTATTTTGGGGTCGCCAATAGCTTCAATTAAAGCAATGGTCTCATCGCTAGAATCACCGATCAAAACAATCATCTCATCTACCACAGGCAAAATGGATCGAATGGCTTCCACAATCGGAAAGTCATTGACTACTGCATTTTTGATGATGGTAAACCCAGCAATTTTCATGTCCATTAATTTTCTACATCAAATAACCGAAATCTTTCGCAACTTGCCTATTGTTTTAAGCAAACTTTGCCCCAAAGAGATTATTTTTGGACCACAAGTAAGTCTATGTCTACCACCATTTGTTTTGATTTTGGAAATACAAGATTAAAGGCCGCCATCTTTAAGAATAAAGTCTTGGAAGCCATTCATGAAATTGAAAATGGGGCTGTTCAAGAGGTGGAAAAATTACTGCAAGCATTTACGCCAGAAAAAACAATACTTTCCTCCGTCATTCATCATGACAAAGCCATCGAAAACTTATTGGACAAGCAAACAAAATTTCACCTACTTGGCCCCAATACTAAATTGAATTTCACTACCCCAGTTGGAAAGCCAGAAACCATTGGGGCAGATAGGCTAGCCTTAGTGGCGGCAGCGGTGGCGGAATTTCCCAAGCAGCACAACCTGATCATTTCTTTAGGCACCTGCATTACTTATAATTTTGTCAACAATGAACCAGCCTTTTTAGGAGGCAGTATCTCGCCAGGTATGCAAATGCGTTTTAAAGCAATGCATGAACACACCGCTTTATTACCCCTCATTGGGCCCTCCAACGACTTTCCATTAGTGGGTTACGATACCAAAACCAACCTGCTAAGTGGGGTCATTTTGGGCATGGCAGCCGAAATAGATGGTATAATTAGTGCATATGAGGAGAAATATGCCAAATTTAACGTGCTATTAACCGGGGGGGACATTTGTTATTTTGTACCTCACTTAAAAAAGAGGATATTTGCCGACCAAAATTTAATATTTAAAGGACTCTATGCTATTTGCGAAAAAAATAATTAGGTTAA
>CANFXV010000057.1 GCA_947451115.1 Bacteroidota bacterium | reverse complement strand
TAGATCGGTGGCATGGCTGCAGAACTTAAGAATACTTCGTCAGTAGTGATTTCAGCAATGTTCAAACTCATTCTTAAAGTGCCTAAATCGATACGTTTTACCACCCCATTTAATCTTTGTAAAATTTTATTAGGTTTTACTGGGCTAATGCCATTTAAACCCGCCTTAGTGACGGATACCATCATACCCGAAGTAACCCCATGACCAGTGGCATCTCCACAAACACTAAAAATAACCCCATCTGGTTGAGGAAAGAAATCATAATAGTCGCCACCCACTTCTGTGGAAGAACGTATAAAAGTAGCAATGTCTAAATCAGCTCTTTTAGGATTTTCTTTAGGCAGCATGCTTTGTTGTAAATCACGCGCAGCTGCGAGTTCATTGTTTTTGCGGTCTTCCTCTATTTGACGTAAACGTTCTCTTTGTTTTCTCTTGCCATTTAAATAGATACCAACAGCAACCAGCATTAAACCAAGCGCAGTAATAATTAAAATTTTTCTTTGCTTGGCTTCTTGTTCAGCCAATTCTCTTTGCTTAACTTCTTCATTGATGGCCATGGTTTGGGCATCATTAGATTTAACATTGTTAAAAATGGTATTTCTTAAATCCTCTGATTCTTCTATATATTTTAAGGCGCTGTCCTTATTGCCTTTAATTTTATATAATGAATAAAGTAGCAAGTCATTTTTTAATAAGCCTTCTGTATAGGTAATGACCTTGGCCATTTTTGTTACTTCGGTCGCATAAAATATAGCAGAGTCTATCTTATTTAATTGATAATAGGCAGTTGCAATTCCATTATTGCTTTGAAAAATATCTTTATAAAATTTATAAGGAATCGCTAAAGGGATGGTTTTTTTATAAAACTCAATTGCTTTTTCATATTTTTTTGTCGCCAATAATACATCAGCATACATTAAATAAGGAAAACTCATATCAGATTTTGATGTGTCATACATATTCATGCCTAACAATGCATATTTTTCTGCATTCACTAAATCATTAATTTGATAATAAGTTTTACTTGCATTACATAAGACAGCAATTTTATTAAAAGTAGGAAGGCTATTAAAATCAAAGCTTTGTAAGGTTTTTTCTAAATACTCGGTTGTTTTTGCTTTATTGCCTAGAAAAGAATAAGCACTTGCAATTGAAAAATAACTGGACCCATAAGTATCAAAAGCCGAATTGGGAACAGTCAATCCTTTTTGTTTTATGGTTTGATAATTTTTTAGCATTTCAAAAGCATAAAATAAACCTAAAGGATAATTACCTAATACGCCATTGTAAGTGCCAGATAAAAAATAATTAACAAAATAAAGTTCTACATGAAATTCATTCTTGATTGCGATATCCTTTGCAATATTTAAATAGTAAATTGCAGAATCTCCTTTAAAGTATATATAATTCTGTCCAATATTTAGAAGTATTCTTACTTTTTCTTTTACATCAGAAGTCGCTTCTGCTTTTTTTATGGAATCCCCAAAATGAAAATTGGTATCGAATTGCGCTTGACTCATGTTTGCTACAAACAAAAAGGCAATAGTTACTGCAAATATTTTCTTCATAAATCAAATTTTATAAATTTTATTTTTTCTTAGTCACCACCAAGGTAATATCATCTGGGTTGCGTTTGCCTTGTATCCACTCATCCACCGATTTTATTAATACATCAATGATTTCTTGTGCAGATAAATGACATGAGTTTTGGATTAAGCTACTTAATCTTTCATAGTCATACATTTCTCCAGCTAAATTAGGTGCTTCTGGTAAACCATCAGATAGTTGTACTAGTACATCACCTGCTTCAAATTTTCTGTTTTCTAAAACAAAATCCTCATCTCTTAAACCCCCCAATGGCAAGCCATTGTTCATGAACTCTTCTACCTGCTTGGTAGCTGCCTTGTATAAATAGATCGGAGGCATGGCCGCAGAACTTAAGAATACTTCGTCGTTGGTGATTTCTGCAATGTTCAAACTCATTCTTAAAGTGCCTAAATCGATACGCTTCACTACCCCATTCAATCTTTGTAAAATTTTATTAGGTTTTACTGGACTAATGCCATTTAAACCAGCCTTGGTTACTGATACCATCATACCTGAGGTAACCCCATGCCCTGTAGCATCTCCACAAACACTATAGATGACCCCGTCTGGTTGTACAAAGAAATCGTAATAGTCTCCGCCCACTTCTGTAGATGATCTGATAAAAGTAGCGATGTCTAAATCTGCTCTTTTAGGATTTTCTTTAGGCAGCATGCTTTGTTGTAAATCACGCGCAGCAGCGAGTTCGTTGTTTTTGCGGTCTTCTTCTATTTGACGCAAACGTTCTCTTTGTTTTCTCTTGCCATTTAAATAAATTCCAACGGCCAAGAGCATTAAACCAAGTGCCGTGATGATCAGAATTTTTCTTTGTTTTGTTTTTTCTTCGGCAATCTCCCTTTGTTTGGCCTCTTCATTGATGGCCATATTTTGCGCATCATTGGCCTTGGTATTATTAAATATTTTCTCTCTTAATTCTTCGGTTGCTTCTAAGTATTTTAAGGCGCTGTCTCCCTTGCCTTTTAGTTTATACAAATTATACAATAATAAATTTGTTTTTAATAAGCCTTCATTGAAAGTAATTTCAGAAGACATTTTAATTACTTTGTTTGCATAGACAATACTTGAATCGTATTGTTTTAAATAATAAAAATTGTTTGCTATACCATAATTGCCTTCCAAGATGTCCTTAAAAAAATTATCTTTAATAGCAAACGGAATATCAATTTGATAATTTTTAATTGCTTCAGCGTATTTTTTTTGATGAGTTAAAATATCAGCATAGATAACATAGGCATAGCCTAGTTGCTTATCTGCGGGTAGTTGTTGATTTAATGCTCTAGCACGTTCGTTATATTGTAATGCAGAGTCATATTCATTCACTATAACAAGAAGTTGAGATGCAATTCCATTCATCATGGTTTTCTGTCCTAGTATTGGATTAACCCTATCAATTTCTTTGTTAAATTCAATAAATGATTGATTGTTTGTCGCTTTGTAAAAATATTCTAACGCTTTCTTTTTATTCCCTAAAAAAGCATAAGTCAAGGCAACATTGTAATTTGGCCAGACTCTAGATTTTAGCTTTTCTTCGCTCGACACAACGCCACCTTTGTCAACCATTAAATTTACATATTTCAAATTTTCCATGGCATAATGTAAAGAAGCAGGATAATTACCAATGACCACTTTCATTACATTGCTTAAATAAAAATATATATTTACTAATGGCTCAATTAAATTATTATCTAAACATAATTTTTCAGCTTTATTGTAATAATAAACAGAAGAGTCTCCTTTATAATAAGTATAATAGAGTCCTATATTAAAATAAGTATTCACCTTGGTTAAAATATCTTTTGTTTGCTCAATCTTTTTTAATGAATCCTGTACATTAATTTTATCATTATTGCCAGCAAATAGCTTGGCAGTTAAAATCAAAAAGATAAACGCAAATAGTAATTTTTTCATAGCTCTGTTTTATAAATTTTATTTTTTCTTAGTCACCACCAAAGTAATATCATCTGGGTTGCGTTTGCCTTGCATCCACTCATCCACCGATTTAATTAATACATCAATAATTTCTTGTGCAGATAAATGACAGCTTGATTGGATTAAACTACTTAATCTTTCATAGTCATACATTTCACCTGCTAAATTGGGTGCTTCTGGTAAGCCATCAGATAATTGCACTAGAACATCACCTGCTTCAAATTTTCTGTTTTCTAAAATAAAGTCCTCATCTCTTAGTCCGCCTAGTGGCAAACCATTGTTCATGAACTCTTCTACTTGTTTAGTGGCTGCCTTGTATAAATAGATCGGTGGCATGGCTGCAGAACTTAAGAATACTTCGTCGTTGGTGATTTCTGCAATGTTTAAACTCATTCTTAAAGTACCTAAATCGATACGTTTTACCACCCCATTTAATCTTTGTAAAATTTTATTAGGTTTGACTGGGTTAATCCCATTTAAGCCTGCCTTGGTGACCGATACCATCATACCCGAACTTACCCCATGGCCTGTAGCATCTCCACATACACTAAAAATAACCCCATCTGGTTGTGGGAAAAAATCATAATAGTCACCACCCACTTCGGTAGAGGACCTGATAAAAGTGGCAATGTCTAAATCGGCTCTTTTAGGATTTTCTTTAGGCAGCATGCTTTGTTGTAGATCACGCGCAGCGGCTAATTCGTTGTTTTTGCGGTCTTCTTCTATTTGACGTAAACGTTCTCTTTGTTTTCTCTTGCCATTTAAATATACTCCAACAGCAAAAAGCATTAATCCAATTGCGGTGATGATTAATTTTTTTTGTTGTGCCTCTTTTTCTTCGGCCAATTCTTTTGT
>CANFXV010000056.1 GCA_947451115.1 Bacteroidota bacterium | reverse complement strand
CTTGCAGGTGAGGTACATACAAGCTATCTCCTGCTTGTACTTTAAATTGTTGTCCTGCGATTTTTACTACTGCTAGCATATTGTCCAAAATTAGGACGGCAAAGGTAATTATTATTATCCCAATTTGCAAGTAATTCTCAAAAAATAATAAGCCCTGCCTGATTTCTGCCTTTTCTTCACATTTAATTGACTTTTAAGCCTTAAAGTAGTTTGATGATCCATAAATTAGTACCTAATTTTGCCCAGCTTCAAACGCTTCAACAAATCTAGGTATGATTAAGCTCAAATCTTTATTGGCCAAACCCTTTGCAGGGGTCATTCATCGTCAAGTTCAAAAGGAGCGTATGACGGCCTTAGCGGATCAACAAAATATTCTAAATCAATTAGTTAAGACCGGAAAAGCCACTATTTTTGGGAAAGATCATCAATATGAGCTCATTAAAGACTACGCCAGTTTTAAACAACAAGTGCCACTAAGGGACTATGAGGATTTTAAATCATATATAGAACTCATTAAAAAAGGGGGGCAAAATATACTTTGGAAGGGGCGCCCCATCTATTTTGCTAAAACCAGCGGTACCACCAGTGGGGTAAAATACATCCCCATCACCAAGGATTCCATCAGTAATCATATCAATGGGGCTAGAAATGCCTTATTAGTATATATGTCTCTAACGGGGTCTACTCAATTTGTGGGGGGTAAAATGATATTTTTAAGCGGGTCTCCCGAATTGGAAAGGGTTGGGGGAATTCCTACAGGCCGTTTAAGTGGCATTGTGAATCATCATATTCCCGGCTATTTAAGGGGGAATCAACTGCCTAGCTATGAAACCAATTGCATTGAGGAGTGGGAGGAAAAACTAGATAAAATAGTTGCAGAGACATCGGCCAAGGACATGACCTTAATAGGAGGCATCCCTCCATGGATTCAAATGTATTTTGATCGCCTAATAGAAAAAACAGGAAAACCCATTAAGGAACTTTTTCCTCATCTGCAAGTGATGGTGCAAGGAGGGGTTAATTTTGAACCCTATAAATTCAAATTATTGGAGACCCTTGGTAAAAGTATCGACACCATCGAATTGTTTCCAGCAAGTGAAGGTTTTTTTGCTTATCAAGACACCCGGGACATGCCAGGTTTATTATTAAATACCAACAGTGGAATTTTTTATGAATTTATTCCTTTGGCGCAGGTGCATCAAGCAAATCCAACGCGCTTAAGTTTAGCCGAAGTAAAATTGGACGAACAATATGCATTAATCATCAACAGCAATGCAGGTTTATGGGGTTACAGCATTGGCGATACGGTGAAGTTTGTGAGCATCGATCCTTATCGAATTATTGTTACTGGAAGAATCAAACATTTTATTTCTGCCTTTGGAGAACATGTTATTGGAGAAGAAGTGGAACAGTCTTTATTAAAAGTATGTACCGAAATGAATGTTGCTGTTACAGAATTTACAGTAGCACCCATGATTCAACAGGGAGCAGGAAAAAGCTACCATGAATGGTTTATTGAATTTGAAAAAGCACCTTCCGATATGGCTTTATTTAGGCAAAAATTGAATACTTATATGTGCGAAAAAAATGTGTACTATCAAGATTTGATTGTTGGGAATATTTTAGAACCATTGCATGTGCATTGTCTTCAAAAAAATGCATTTATCCAGTATATGAGTGCACAAGGCAAATTAGGTGGGCAGAACAAAGCCCCAAGATTAAGCAATGATCGAATCATGGCCACTCAACTCCTTCAATATATTTCGAATTAAATAAATAATAGCGTAATTTTAATTTTTAAGCAAACAGTTGGATGAATCAGAAAAGAATTGCCATTTTTGGATCTACAGGCTCTATTGGGAAGCAAACACTCGAAGTAATTTCTGCGCATCCGGAATTATTTGTTGCAGAAATCCTTACCGCACAATCCAACGATTCACTTTTAATAGAACAGGCTTTACAATTTACACCCAACATTGTGGTGATTGGAGACCTAACTAAATATAACAATGTAAAAAAAGCATTGGAGGGTAAGCCCATTAAAGTTTTTGCAGGGGAAGATGCTTTGGAGCAAGTGGCGGCTATGGATTGTTATGATTTTATGATGGCAGGCATTGTTGGTTTCGCCGGATTAAAGCCCACCTTGACTGCGGTTGAAAATGGTAAAGCCATTGGTTTGGCCAACAAAGAAACCTTGGTAGTGGCTGGAGATATTGTGATGCGCAAAGCAAGAGAATGCCATGCAGCCATCATTCCTGTGGATAGCGAACACTCTGCTATTTTTCAGTGTTTGGTGGGGGAACAAAACAATCCCATTGAAAAAATAATTTTAACGGCCAGCGGCGGTCCTTTTTTAGGCAAGAAACCTAATTTTTTAGTGAATGTAAAAAGAGACCATGCTTTACAACATCCCAATTGGGCCATGGGTGCTAAAATTTCAATAGACTCTGCAACCCTTATGAATAAAGGGTTAGAGATGATTGAAGCAAAGTGGTTGTTCAATTTAGCACCTGATCAAATTAAAGTAGTCATTCATGCACAAAGCATTATTCACAGCATGGTGCAGTTTGAAGACGGAAGCATTAAAGCACAGATGGGCCTACCTGATATGAAATTACCCATTCAATATGCAATGGCATTTCCACAAAGATTAAAAAACAATTTTCCAAGGTATACTTTCGACAAACCAAATCAATTAAGTTTTGATGAGCCTGATGTAAAAACTTTTAGGAATTTAGCCTTGGCTACCGAAGCTTTAAGAAAAGGGGGCAATACACCCTGTGTTTTAAATGCAGCCAATGAAATAGCAGTCTATGCATTTTTAAGAAATAGAATTGGATTTTTAGACATGACCGAACTTATTGAAAAAACTTTAGAAAAGATAGCATACATCGCGAGTCCTAGTTTGGACGATTATTTTGAAACCGACGGTGAGGCTCGAAATTTTGCGGCCTCATTAATACAATTATAAATTATATGTACATTTTAGCAATGGATTTTGTAGCAGTGGGTGTAAAAACAGCTCAGTTTATTTTATCCTTTTCGATATTGGTTGTTTTGCATGAGTTGGGACATTTTATTCCTGCACGTTTGTTTAAAACAAGAGTAGAAAAATTTTATTTATTTTTTAATCCTGGTTTTAGCCTTTGGAAAAAGAAAATTGGAGAAACTGAATATGGCATTGGCTGGATACCCTTTGGCGGCTATGTGAAAATTGCTGGGATGATTGATGAAAGCATGGACAAAGAACAAATGAAGTTGCCTCCTGAAAACTGGGAACTTAGGTCAAAGCCTGCTTATCAAAGATTAATTGTGATGTTGGGTGGAGTCATCGTGAATGTGATTTTAGCCATCATTATTTTTATAGGTTTATCATTTTATTGGGGCGAAGATACCTTGCCTGCAAAAAATGTAATTTATGGGGTGCATCCTAGTGCAATGGCCAGCAAGATGGGAATTCAAGAAGGGGATATTATTGTTTCCTTAGATAAAAAAGAACTAGAAAATTTTGACGCCTTAGAAGGCAAATTAATTTTGACTAATCCTACCACCTTAGAAGTTAAAAGAGGGGACAGTTTAATTTCTTTAACTATTCCAGCAACTTTGTCAACTGAGCTAGCGAAATATAAAAAGACAACACCATTTGTCACTCCGCGCTTACCAGTGGTGGTAGATTCAGTGGGTAAGTCGGCCGTGATCTTGCAGGGCGCCATTAATAAAGAGGATACTTTATTAAAAATTAACAATACAAGTATTCAATATCAGTATGAATTTATAGAAGTAAAGAAAAAATTTGCAGATTCCATAGTGATAGTCACTGCTAAAAGAGGCAATGATACTGTTCATTTTAAAACATTAATTAGTAGTACGGGTCAATTAGGCTTGTTTGTAAAATTACCTTATGCATTATTCACCACCGTGCATAAGAATTTTTCTTTTATGGAATCTATTCCTGAAGGTGTTCATAGATGCTTTACAACACTCGACAATTACATTACAGGTATCAAACAAATATTTACTGGCAAAGTAAATCCGAATGATTCCTTAGGTAGTTTGATTAGCATAGGTAATACCTTCCCCTCTATTTGGGATTGGGAAAAATTCTGGACATTGACCGCCATCTTTTCTATTATATTGGCTTTTATGAATGTACTGCCTATTCCGGCTTTGGATGGGGGACATGCCTTATTTATACTAGTGGAAATGATTACTGGAAGAAAGCCTAGTGATAAGTTTATGGAATATGCTCAAGTGGTAGGCATGATCCTCATGTTCGGCTTAATGTTTTATGCCTTAGGATTGGACTTTTGGCGTTTGTTTAAGTAATCCAAGAATTAGTTGTAATTTTGTAGGTTCGAAATAAGTTTTAGCTCAGGGTTACAATTGGGGTCGTATGGTTTTGACAGCAGTCGTAGCGGTTGGGGTAAGCATGCAGTGCGTTGGGTAATTAGCACTTTAATCTGAATACCAAACAATCAAAAGGCGAAGCAAATTTTGCCATGGCTGCTTAATTCAGTGAATTAACTT
>CANFXV010000055.1 GCA_947451115.1 Bacteroidota bacterium | reverse complement strand
GCAAAAGTAGGCTTTTTATGAAAAATTATGTAGGTTTGTCCACCATGTCAAAATCAAGTGCCGATACGCCACTCATGCAACAACACCGGGCTATTAAGCAAAAATATCCCGATGCCATCTTGTTGTTTCGCGTGGGCGATTTTTACGAGACATTTGGTGAAGATGCCATTGTCGCCTCCAAAGTTTTAGGCATTACATTAACCAAAAGAAATAATGGAGCTGCATCCTCTAGTGAACTAGCAGGTTTCCCCCACCATTCCTTAGATACTTATTTGCATAAATTAGTGAAAGCGGGACACCGTGTGGCTATTTGTGATCAGTTAGAGGATCCTAAATCGGTAAAAGGAATTGTAAAAAGAGGTGTAACCGATATGCTTACCCCTGGTATTGCCACCAACGACAAATTACTAGAACATAAAAACAATAATTTCTTAGCTGCCATTTATGTAGAAAATGAAAAAGGAGGCATTGCTTTTTTAGACATTACAACCGGAGAATTTTTAATTGCGGAAGGCAGCACCGACTACTTAGATAAATTATTACAAAGTTTACAACCAGCAGAAATTTTACACCCAAAAAATTATCAAGCTGCCTTTAAAGAAAATTTTGGGAATGGATTTTATACCTATGGATTAGATAGTTGGATATTTGATGAAGCCTTTGCCACAGAACTATTATTAAAGCAATTTCAAACAAGTACTTTAAAAGGCTTTGGTATTGCAGAACAAAAATTGGGTATCATGGCCGCAGGTGCTATACTGCATTATTTAAAAGAAACAGAGCATCCGCATTTACAACATATCCATACTATTAAAAGCATTGTGCGTGAGGAAATTTTGTGGATGGATAAATTTACCATTCGCAATTTAGAATTAATAGGCAATGGGGCCGACAGAAAGGGTTTACTTGAAATTATGGATGCCACCAAGAGCCCAATGGGTGCTAGGTTATTAAAAAGATGGCTGGTATTTCCATTACAATCTATTACGCAAATTAATCAACGTTTGGACGCTGTAGGAAGTTTATTAGAAGATAGCACCGGCGCCAATGAATTAGGTGAACTGATAGCTTCTTGTGGGGACTTAGAGCGACTAGCCAGTAAATTATCGACCAGAAAAATTCAGCCCCGTGAATTAATGCAGTTGGCTAAATCATTAGAGGCGGTGACTAGTATTAAAGAACAAGTCTCCAATTCTACAAATAGTTTTTTACAAGAAATTGGAAAAGAGATAGCCGTTTGTGATAAAAGCAAGAAAGCGATTTTAAATACATTATTAGAGCAACCCCCTGCCACTATTGTAAAAGGTGGTTTTATTAAAGAAGCTGTTTCAACTACATTAGATGAACTAAGAAATATATCTAGCGGCGGCAAAGATTTTTTAACTCAAATACAAAACAAGGAAGCAGAAATTACCGGTATCTCTTCTTTAAAAATTGGCTACAACAATGTGTATGGCTATTATTTAGAAGTAACCCATGTACATAAAAACAAAGTGCCCGCAGAATGGATACGCAAGCAAACCTTAACCACTGCAGAAAGGTATATTACCCCTGAATTAAAAATTTACGAAGAAAAAATATTGGGCGCTGAAGATAAAATTTTAAGCTTGGAGCATGAATTGTATCAACAATTATTAGACCAAGTAATTACGGAAATGGGCGCCATTCAAAATAACGGACAATTAATAGGCACCTTGGATTGTTTATTATGCTTTGCCCAAATTGCAAAAGAAAATAAATATTGCAAACCTAGTTTAAAAGAGGACACTATCTTAAACATCGCTGCAGGAAGGCATCCCGTGATTGAAAAAACATTGGCCATTGACCAGGACTATATTCCCAATGATGTATTCTTAGACCCAGCCACCCAACAAATTATTATTTTAACTGGACCTAATATGAGTGGTAAAAGTGCCGTATTAAGACAAACTGCCTTAATTACCTTGATGGCGCATATGGGTTCTTATGTGCCCGCCACAGCCGCTTCTATTCCACTCACTGATAAAATATTTACACGCGTGGGCGCGAATGATAACTTAAATGCAGGAGAGTCCACTTTTATGGTGGAGATGCTAGAAACCGCCAGCATTTTAAATAATATTAGTGCGCGTAGTTTAATACTATTAGATGAAATTGGAAGAGGTACTTCTACCTATGATGGTATTTCCATTGCTTGGAGTATTGTGGAATTCTTACATCAGTCTAAACAAAAGCCTAAAACATTGTTTGCTACACATTACCATGAGTTGAACGATTTAGAAGCGCAACTTTCTACAGTACACAATTACCATGTAAGCCATAAAGAAGTAGGCAATAAAATAATTTTCTTACGCAAACTCACTAAAGGGGGCAGCACCCATAGTTTTGGAATACATGTAGCCAAGATGGCGGGCATGCCTAATATTTTAGTAAATAGGGCCAATGAAATTTTGAAAGAAATGGAATTGAAAAATAAGGGCAGTCAAAATTTAGCAACCCCATCTGCACAAGCGGCTGATACAAAATTTCAGTTATCTATATTTGATGCACATACCGAAACCTTTGAATCCATCAGAAAAGAATTAGATGAGATGGACATTAATAACCTCACACCGGTAGAGGCTTTAATGAAACTACAAGCCATTAAGAAAAAATTAAACTAGTGGTTACCCAACTATTTTAATGATTCAAAAATCTTTGTAAATAATTTTTAATTTTTGCTTGCAAGGGTGCACTTACTGGCACCAAGGGTAAACGCAATTCATTTTCGATGATGCCTTGCTCAAACATATAAGCCTTAATCCCTGAAGGATTATTTTCCTCATACATATAGCTATACCCTTCTACTAATAAATCATTGATTCTTTTGGCCATAGAAAAATCGCCTGCCATCGCAAAACGAATCATATCAGAAAAAGGTTTTGGAAAAGCATTCGCAGCAACACTAATCACCCCATCACAACCACAGGCAATTTGCGCCATCACAATTTCATCATCTCCACTCACCACTAAAAAATCGGAAGGTCTGTCTTTTAGTATCGCAATAATTTGTGCCATTTCTGGACCTGCTTCTTTAATACCAGCAATATTAGGATGCCCTGCTAAACGCAGTGTAGTGGCCGCCGTCATGTTTCTTCCAGTGCGACCTGGTACATTGTATAATAAAATAGGTTTAGGTGCTGCATCTGCTAATGCCACATAATGCTGAAACAATCCTTCTTGTGAAGGTTTATTGTAGTATGGCGTAACACTTAATATGGCCACTACTTTTGATAAATCAAATTTGCTAAATGATTTAATCACCGCTGCGGTATCATTACCACCAATACCAATCACAATGGGCACACGGCCATTCACTTTTTTTACTGTGCAGTTAAATATTTCTATTTTTTCTTGGTCTGATAAAACAACAGACTCTCCTGTGGTACCAAGCGTGACTATATAATCCAGACCTCCTGCAATTTGAATATCAATTAAATTTTCAAGCGCTGCAAAATCGATAGACTTGTCTTTTTTAAAAGGTGTCACTAAGGCAACACCTGTTCCTTGTAGGGTTTTTCTTAACATGGGCTAAAGATAATTAAATAATATTATGCTTCTTCCCAGAAGCCCATTTTACTGTATTTCTCAATTCGGTTTTCGACACGGGTGGCAGGTGCAATGTCTTTTACGGAGGCCAATGCAGCAATAATTTTTTCTTTTAACAAAGCAGCCGCTTCGGTATAAGACCAATGTGCCCCACCTATTGGCTCAGGCACAATTTCATCAATCAAGCCAAAACCTTTCATGTCATTGGCCGTTAATTTTAATTGTTCTGCGGCTAGTTCCTTTTTATCCCAACTGCGCCACAAAATAGAACTGCAACTTTCAGGGGATATAACGGTGTACCAGGTATTTTCCATCATCAAGGTCTTATCTCCCACACCAATGCCCAAGGCACCACCACTGGCTCCTTCCCCAATGATGCAGATGATGATGGGCACTTGTAAACGAATCATTTCATAGATATTGCGGGCAATGGCCTCTCCCTGGCCTCTTTCTTCAGCTTCTAGGCCTGGGAAGGCACCAGGCGTATCAATTAAGCAAACCACTGGTTTATTGAACTTTTCGGCCAATTTCATGAGTCTAAGGGCTTTTCGATAGCCTTCCGGGTTGGCCATCCCAAAGTTGCGTAATTGGCGGGCCTTGGTGTTACTGCCCTTTTGCTGACCTATCATCATTACCGTATGACCATCCAATTCCGCGAATCCACCCACCATGGCTTTGTCGTCTTTTACATTGCGATCGCCATGTAATTCAACAAATTTATCACACATGTTTTGAATGTACTTTAAGGTATAAGGGCGGTCGGGATGTCTACTTAATTGAACACGTTGCCAAGGGGAAAGGCTTGCTGTGATTGCTTTTCGCTTATCTACAATAGATTGCTCTAATTGATGAATGGTGGCAGATAAATTTATTTTAGGATTTTTTTCCGCTAATTTATTGGTGGCATCTATTTGTTCATACAGCTCTTTAATAGGTTGTTCAAAATCTAAAAACTGTCGATTTGGGTATACTGGCATAAGCTTCTATTGGGATGTAAAAATAATAAAGCTTTTTTAATAAAAGATTTGTTTAAAAAAGCAGTTTCCCCTTATCT
>CANFXV010000054.1 GCA_947451115.1 Bacteroidota bacterium | reverse complement strand
TCTGCACGTTGTGCTTCGATATCGCTTTCAATTAATGCTTTATGTGATACAACGGCATTCTTAATAGTTTCGTTAATCTTCACTACTTTGAATTCCATTGTCTTACCTACGAATTGATCATAATCTGTAACGGGTTTCACATCAATTTGAGAACCTGGCAAGAATGTTTCCATACCAAATACATCAACGATCAAACCACCTTTTGTTTTGCTTGTCACTAAACCGGTAACTACTTCACCAGTTTTATGTACTTCCATAATTCTTTCCCAAGCACGGAAAATACGAGCGCTCTTACGGCTTAAGTGAAGATTACCATCACGGTCTTCTTTTTCTACTACCATTACTTCTACTGTATCACCAGTTTTCACCCCATTGGTGTCACGGAATTCATTCAATGAAACCAAGCCATCACTTTTAAAACCAATGTTTACTACAACATCTGTTTTAGTTAAAGCAACTACTAATCCATTCATGATTTCTCCATCAGAAATTTGTACGAAAGTGCCATCATACACTTTATCATACTTTACTCTTTCAGCTTCTGCATAATGACTAACATTACGTTTGTCAACGCTCCAGTCAAAATCGTCATGTGCTGTAATAATTTGTTCAGGTGCTTTTGGTGTCGCAGTTGCTTCAACAGCTGTGGCGCCATCGAATTCCTGTGCGTCTGCGTTTAGGTTTTTTGAAAATAGTTTCATATAAAATCCGGTGTTTTTGAACCGGACGGCAAAGGTAGGGAAAAAGCCATAAAATTGGGCTAAAAAGGACTAAAAAATACACAAAATACAAGTTCTAACTTATTGATACTCAATACGCTTACCCCGGGTTGGGTAAATTACTAGTAGAAACCATAAAATTCTTAGAAAAACTTAACCCATACCTCCCATGGCCTGGGCTGCTGTCCATCCCGAGGTCCAGGCATGTTGAAAATTGAAACCTCCAGTAATGCCATCTACATCCATCATCTCCCCTGCAAAATAAAGGCCTGGCACCAATTTGCTTTCCATGGTACTTGCCTCTATTTCAGACAGTTCCACCCCACCACAAGTCACAAACTCTTCTTTAAAAGTAGTCTTGCCTTTAATGGTCAAAGTAGTTCTAGTCAGAGATTGTATAAGTAGTTGTTGTTGTGGACTTTTTAGATCGGCCCATTTTGTAGTCAGCACAATGCCTGCTTCTTGCAATAAAAATTGCCATAATCTTTGTGGAAGATTAAATGGATTCTTTGAACCCATTTCGCGTTTGCCAAAATCCATTCGCAAATTGATCCATTCCATTTTCAAAGTAGCTTCATTGTATTCGGGTGTCCAATTAATAACAATGGCACCTTCATAGTTGTCATTGGCTAGTTCACGTGCGCACCAAGCCGATAATTTAATAGCGGCAGGTCCACTGATGCCCCAATGGGTAATTAAGAGCGGGCCCTTTTCAATCGTTTTATTTCCTTTCCATTGGATGCTGGCATGGTCCACCGCAACGCCCATGAGTGTGGTAATATTTTTTTCTACTACATTGAAAGTGAATAAAGAAGGAACAGGTGCTACAATGCTATGCCCCAAGGTAATGAGCCAAGCTAATTTATCGGATTTTAACATGCCTCCTGTAGCCAAACAAATGGCGTCTGCTTGCATTGTTTTATTATTCGATAATGTAATTAAAAAATCATTTTGATTTTCCTTCTTTATTTTTTCAACATTGACCACTTCGTGATCGGTTAAAATTTTTATTTTATATTGATGCACTTTTTGTAAAAAACAATCGATGATGGTTGCTGAATTATTAGTAGTAGGAAACATTCTGCCATCTTTTTCTGTATGCAGCTGCACCCCATTATTAGCAAACCATTGAATGGTGTTTTTGGTCGCAAATTCATAAAAAGCTTTTTTTAAGAACCGAGCACCGCGGGGATATTTTTTCAAAAGTAGCTCCACATCGGGGCAGGCATGTGTTACGTTACAGCGACCGCCGCCACTCACTCTTACTTTAGACAATAATTTATTAGATTTTTCTAAAATGGAAATGTCCCAATCAGGATGCAGTTCGGCAATTTGTATGGCACAGAAAAAACCTGCAGCACCTCCTCCAACTACAATAATTTTTTTGTTTTCCATGACCAACTTAATGCGTGGTGAATAATTATTCCCTCCTAATTAATAATAGGAGGTATTCAAATTGGGATTTAACTTTTCGGCTGCTTCAATCATAGCAAAATCCGACAAAATCAAGGCTTCTTTATTTTTCACACATATATCGTGTTCAAAATGTACCGAAGCTTTGCCATCTTGGGTTTTCACTGTCCACCCATCTTCTTCTGTAAATACTTTATGTGTGCCTAAATTAATCATTGGCTCTATAGCAAGTACCAAGTTCTCTTTCATTTTAAGTCCGGTTCCTCTTTTACCATAATTGGGTACTTGAGGATCTTCATGTAAACTTTTCCCTAAACCATGTCCTACCAATTCTCTTACAACGCCATAGCCATGTATGATTTCGGTATGCGCTTGAATAGCATAACCAATATCTCCTACTCTATTATTGACAATAGCTTTTTCAATGCCTTTGTACAAGGACTCTTTAGTTACTTTAACCAACTGTAGTAATTCAGGGGCTACTTCACCTAGGATAAAAGTATAGGCATGGTCTCCATGCCAACCATTCAATACTACGCCTAAATCAATGGAAACAATGTCTCCTTCTTTTAATGGAGTTTTGTTAGGAAAACCATGCACCACCACGTCGTTGACAGAAGCACAGATATTATGCGGATAGCCATGATAATTGTAAAAAGAAAGTGTTGCATGATGATCTTTGACATATTGCATACAAAATTGATCTATGTCCAAAGTAGTCATACCAGGTTTTAACTGCGTAGCCACTTGCGTTAAGGTTTTGCTTACCAATAAAGCAGCCTCTTGCATTAATTGAACTTGTTCCTCTGTTTTTATATGTACCATAATGCCATTTATCTTATAAAAAAACAAACCTGTCGTTTAAAAGACAGGTTCGTAATATTAATATTTTAACTAGTACCTTTTAAACTATAAAGTAGAATTAGTAATAGGCGTTCTTCCTTGAATTCGTCCTGAATTCATTAATCCATCGTATTGACGCATTAATAAATGTGTTTCGATTTGTTGCAATGTATCTAAGATAACACCCACCATAATTAATAATGAAGTACCACCAAAGAAAGAACTAAAGCCTTGTGTTACGCCTAATTTTTGAGCGAAACCTGGCAAGATACCTACTAAAGCCAACAAGATCGCACCTGGTAAAGTAATCTTATCCATCACTGCACCAATATAATCCGTAGTTGGTTGTCCTGGTTTTACCCCTGGTACAAAACCATTGTTACGTTTTAAATCTTCAGAAATTTGCTTTGGATTAAAAATCAAAGCTGTGTATAAGAAAGTAAATCCAATCACCATGATAGAATAAATAAGCATGTACCATACATTACTGTGGTCATTAAATATTCTAACAATCCCTTGTGCTGAATCAATGTTTGTAAAAGAAACTAAAGTAGGTAAGAACATAATGGCTTGCGCAAAAATGATGGGCATAACACCTGCACTATTTACTTTAACTGGTAAAAATTGACGCGCTCCACCCACTTGAGAACCACCAATGATTTGTTTTGCATAAGTAACAGGTATTTTACGAACGCCTTGTACAAGTACAATTAAACCCATAATGATAGTGACTAAAATAGCAATCTCAATTAAAAAGATCAATAATCCACCACCGCCTCTTTGGCTTTTAGAACCAAATTCTAATAAGATAGATTGTGGTAAACGTCCTAAGATACCTACCATGATAATGATAGATGTACCATTACCCAATCCTTTGTCTTGAATTTTTTCACCCAACCACATTACAAATAAAGTACCTGCAGTTAAAGTGATCACGGTAGACAACCAGAAATAAGCTTTGAAAGATGGGATTAGCGCATCTGCATAACCTGGACTATTTAAATATGCTACATAGGCCCCTGCTTGGAAAACAGTTACAATAACAGTTAAATATCTAGTCCATTGATTGATTTTATTTCTTCCACTTTCTCCTTCCTTTTGAACTTTTTGTAATTGAGGAACCAAGATGGTCATCAATTGCATAAAGATAGAAGCAGAAATATAAGGCATAATACCTAATGCTAAAACTGAGGCTTGCGAAAACGCACCCCCTGCAAACATGTCAAAAATACCCAATAAACCATTGCTCTTACCTGCCTTTTGAGCAGCTTCGATTGCCAATGGATTGATACCAGGCAAGGTAATTTGAGCGCCTATACGGTAAGTTAATACCAAGCCTAAAGTGACTAAAATTTTACTTTTCAAGTCGCCTATTGCCCAAATATTTTTTAAAGTATCTAATAATTTTTTCATCAGTAGTTAATTATTGCCCAAAAGCACTTTTTAATATCAAAAAACAATTTTAATTGCTTTTCGAATATACATAAAAATTGTTAGATAATTTCAATAGTACCACCAGCAGCAACAATTGCCTCTTGAGCCTTCTTGCTTGCAGCATTCACTCTGAAATTGATCTTAGTTTTCAACTCACCATTAGCCAAGACTTTTACTAAGTCGGTACGGGCGATCAAACTATTCATGTATAAATTTTCTGGAGTAATTTCTTTGAAACCATATTTCTCAATCAATTGGTCTAATTGACCTAAGTTGAATACAACGTATTCAATGCGATTGATGTTCTTAAATCCACGTTTTGGAACTCTACGTTGGATAGGCATTTGACCACCTTCGTGTGCCATTTTGCTCTTATAACCTGCACGGCTTTGACCACCTTTGTTACCTTTTGTAGAAGTACCACCTTTACCAGAT
>CANFXV010000053.1 GCA_947451115.1 Bacteroidota bacterium | reverse complement strand
AGGTAAGCCACAGCCTAGTCCTAAATCGGCACCTTCCACATAACCTGGTAGTTTTGTATAGTCGTCCGACATAATATTGTAAATTTCGGTACTGCATCCACCTGCACCACAACAAGATGACATATTGGTCTCTTTGTCTTGTAAAGCAATCTCACTGTATTTTGCTTTCACGATTTCTTTTAATTCTAATTCTGTTTTCATAGTTTCAATTTTATATTGTTAACAACAAGATTTTGCTTTGTAGCTAGTAGTAAATAAGCCATCAAATAGCTTTCCAATTTTTTTCCAGTTAGACTCATTAATACAATAACATGTTTTTACGCCTGTAATTTCTCCCTGTATCAATCCCGCTTCTTTTAATTCTTTTAAATGTTGCGAAACAGTACTTTGTGATAGCGGTAATTCGTGTACAATATCTCCACAAATACAGGTTTGTTTTTTCAACAACAATCTAATAATTGCAACTCTAGCTGGGTGACCCATGGCCTTGGCTAATAATGCAATTTGTTCATCTTTTTCTGTGTAGGGGGTCATTGTATGTTATTAATCGTAAAATTACGATTAATAAGGGATGTGCAAAATATTTTACAATGTATTTTTTAAAACTGATCAAGATCATACCTAATAAACCCATATACTAAAAAAGGGCCTAGTCTTTTGAACTAGGCCCCTTAAACGATAAACATAAAAAATGATCTCTTATAAGTTGAATGCTTCAGCTACGCCTTTATGTAAAATTTTTCCTGCTTTAATATTTAATCCTTTGGCCAATGCTGCATTTTCAACACAGGCTTTCTCCCAGCCTTTGTTGGCAATGGCAATAGCATAAGGCAAAGTAGCTTGCGTTAAAGCGCGTGTAGAAGTTTGTGGAACTGCTCCTGGCATATTGGCTACACAGTAATGCAAAATATTTTGCTCCATGTACACAGGGTTTTCATGGGTGGTTGGTTTGCAAGTTTCAATACAACCGCCTTGGTCAACAGCAACATCTACCACTACGGTGCCTGCTTCCATTAAAGCTAAATCGGCTTTCTTAATTAAATGCGGCGCTTTGGCACCATGCAATAAGACTGCACCTATCACTAAATCAACAGTGGGTAATTTTTCTTGAATAGCCATTAAGGTAGAATATTGAGTAACTACATTCGCTGGCATCACATCCGATAAATATCTTAGTCTTGTTAAGTTGGTATCCATAATAGTAACATTGGCACCTAAGCCTGCAGCCATTTTAGCGGCCTGTGTTCCCACAATACCACCACCTATAATTAAAACCTCTGCTGGTTTTACCCCTGGCACACCGCCTAATAATTTTCCTTTGCCTCCAAATGGTTTGCCTAAATAATAAGCACCCACATTCACCGCCATTCTTCCTGCTACTTCTGACATTGGAACCAATAAAGGCAATGAACCGTCTGGTAATTCAACGGTTTCGTAAGCAATACAAACTGCAGATGATTTCATCATGGCATCTGTCAATTCTTTAGAGGCGGCAAAATGGAAATAAGTAAATAAAATTTGACCTGCTTTGATCAATGGATATTCCACCTTCAAAGGCTCCTTTACTTTAATGATCATTTCTGCGATCGCATAAATTTCTGCTGCTGTTGTTAAAATTGTTGCGCCTGCCTTTACATAGGATTCGTCGGCGAAGCCCGAACCAGCCCCAGCCATGGTTTCAATGTACAATTGGTGACCTTGTCTCACTAAGGTATCTACTCCTTCTGGGGTTAAACCTACTCGGTACTCTTGTACCTTAATTTCTTTGGGAACGCCAATAATCATGATTCGTAAATTTTATTTCGGTATAAAGTTCTATTAAAAGGAAATAGTAGTCATAAAATTTAAATAATCAGTAAAAAATACTTGTTTAGTATATATTTTAAGTAAAAAATAGTATTTTAGGGTATGAAAACACCTATTTTTCAGTAATAATTGCTTAGCATGAATATAGATGAGTTAGATATGGCCATTTTAAGACTACTGCAGTCCAATGCACTTATTACCATTAAAGAAATGAGTGCGGCCATTAATTTATCCATGAGCCCCATCCATGATCGAATTAAAAGATTAGAACAGGAAGGGATTATTCAGAAATATGTGACTTTATTGGATCGAAAAAAATTAGACCTTGGACTAGTGGTGCATTGTCAAGTAACCTTAGACAAACAAACTAGAAATAATTTTTCTGAATTTGAGAATACCATTGCAAAATTTCCTGAAATTATTTCTTGTAGTTTAGTATCGGGCAGCTTTGATTATTATTTAAAATTAGTCACTAAGGATGTAGAAACCTACAATAAATTTTATCAGGAAAAATTAGCTGTGCTGCCGATGGTAGCGCATATCAATAGTTTATTTGTGATGGATGAAATCAAAACCACTACCGAGCTCCCTCTTTAAAAAATTTACTTATTTGTAGGCTCAATCAAGTCCCATAAATTTCCATAAATATCTTTGAATACCGCTACCATTCCATATTCTTCTTGATGCGGCGCAATGGTAAATTCAACGCCTTTGGAAATATAATTTTGATAATCTCTTTCGAAATTATCGGTATGTAAAAATAAGAACACACGACCTCCGGTTTGATACCCAATAAATTTTTCTTGTTCAGGCGTAGCAGCTTTTGCCAACAGCAATAGGCAACCATTTTCAGATCCTGTTGGTCGCACCATCACCCATCTTTTGGTTTCAGATAAAACTGTGTCTTCAATTAAGGTAAAGCCTAATGTATTGGTATAATAAGCAATGGCTTCGTCGTAATCTCTAACCACAACTGCAATATGTGCTAAGCTTTGTTTCATCTTTCAAATATACCATTAATTAAAATCTTTCTTTATCTTCATTGTTCTATTTAGTATAAAAAAATCAATGGCTGCTGTTAAAAATTTAATCTTCGATTTAGGCAATGTTTTATATGACATTGATTTTAAGTTAATGAACCAAGCTTTTGCCTCCATTGGTATCCAAGGTTTTGATCAGCATTTTACTTTGAATAAATCGCACCAGTTATTTTTGGACCTTGAAATGGGCTTAATTAATGAACCAGCTTTTTATGACGGGGTGAGGGCATTGGCTAATTTACCTTTAACCGATGCGCAAATTAAATTTGCTTGGAACGCTTTATTAGTAGGCTTTAGAAAAAATAGCATTCAGTGGATCAAGGACAACAATAACAAATTCCCAACTTTTTTATACTCCAACACCAATCAAATTCACCACGATCATTTTATTGTAGAGTTTGAAAAAAAAGTAGCCAATTATCCTTTTGTATCCCTTTTTAAGACGCCTTATTATTCCCATGAAATGCATATGCGCAAACCCGATCCTGCTTCATTTACTTTTTTATTAGAAAAAGAAGGCTTAATTCCGGGCGAAACTATTTTTATCGACGACAACGAACCCAATATCATTGCTGCTGCCTCCGTGGGCTTGCAAGTGCTTCATTTAAAAGAGGGGATGACGGTAGAAACGGATATAGCCGCTTATTTATAAAGGCAAGTGTAAAAGTGCTTATTTCTTCTTAACTTCCTCAAATTCAATGTATTCGGCCTCAATTGGGGCTTCTTTTTTAGCTGCCCCATTGGCAGTATTGGCCTCTTGTGCTTTTCTCATGGCTTCTGCTTGTTTTTGCTGCATTTGCTCCATATTCTGTCTCACAGACTTCACCCCTTTACTTACGGGTACCACGACCTGGAAAATTACTTTGTACAAAAAGTAAATGAGCATTCCATATATAATAAACTTAATCATAGTGCAAAAATAAGGCCCTTGCCAATATTTTTGGGTTATTTCATCCTGTTTTATTACCTTTGGTACAGAATAGAAGAAAATGTGAAGGGAACGAAATCGTTCCCTTCTTCTTTTTTAAGTATGCAAGCAAACGAGATCATAGACTTAGTGAATCCAATTTTGGAACAACTTCTTAAAGAGGAGCCCCACTATTTCTGTGTTCAGATCAAGGTAAAGCCTACCAACAATATCAAAATATTCTTGGACGGCGATCAGGGTTTGCCCATTGAAAAGTGCACTTTCATCAATCGAAAGTTGTACCGTATCATGGAAGAAGCAGCTTGGTTCCCAGAAGGAGATTTTTCCTTAGAAGTTTCTTCGCCTGGCATTGATGAACCGCTTTTGTTGAATCGTCAGTATGTAAAAAATATAGGACGTAAAGTAGAAGTGACATTGATCGACGGAACTGTGAAAGAGGGTCTTTTAAAATTAGTAACTGACAAAGATATTTTATTAGCATGGACAGAAGGAAAAGGTAAGAAAGCAGTAGTGCAAGAATTACTCATTCCTTTTGAACAAATAATAACAACCATAGTACAAATTCAATTTTAACAAACAAAAAATCAGATTTAAATCTGAAAAAAAATTATGTTATGGCAAGTATAAATTTGATTGAAGCCTTTCAGGAGTTTAAAGACGCAGAAAGCATTGATCGTCCTACGATGATGAAAGTAGTAGAAGATGTCTTCAAAACCTTATTAAGAAAAAAATATGGTAGCGATGAAAACTTCGATGTTATCGTAAACGCTGAAAAAGGTGACTTGGAAATTATTCGTCGTCGTCAAATTAGAGACGATGATGATGTAGATAATCCATTAGAAGAAGTTTCCTATTCAGAAGCGATAAAAATTCAACCTGACTATGAAGTGGGAGAAGATTTATTGGAAGAAGTGGACATCTTAGACTTCGGAAGAAGAGCCATCCTAGCGGCTAAGCAAACTTTAGCTTCTCGTATCAATGACTTAAAGAAAAATGCATTAGTTAAAAAATATTCAGATAGAATTGGTGAAATCATCAATGCGGAAATTTATCAGGTTTGGAAAAAAGAAGTATTGTTATTAGATGAAGAAGGT
>CANFXV010000052.1 GCA_947451115.1 Bacteroidota bacterium | reverse complement strand
GCCAAAAAAGGGGGGCAACAAAATGATACCTAGGACTCAACAAAAAATGTTTATAACTGTTATATAAAAGTGAACATCTTCAATTAAAATAAATAAAAATCAATGAAAAAAGCCATTTATGTCCTTTTTACTGTCCTTTTGACCGCTAGTTTAATCAGCTGGAATTGGACCAAAACCCAACACCCAACCGTGAAAAAAGCGGAAGTAATTGAGTGTTTGAATATGGAAACTCAACAAGCTTATCAATTAGAGGCAGGCACGCCTGCTTTTGCTGCCTTGCACCCTTCACCCATAGTAGTGAATCCAGAAAACTTATTAGGAAAAATGATGTCTTTTGATGCTGCCGATGGAAAGCAAGCCAATGCTTACTTTATTGCTGCAAAAAAGAAAACCAATAAGTATTTAATTGTGATACAAGAATGGTGGGGACTAAATGACAATGTAAAAATGGAGTCTGATAAATACTATACCGACCTAGGAGACGTGAATGTAATTGCAGTAGATATGTATGATGGGAAAGTAGCTGCTACACCAGACAGTGCCATGAAATTAATGCGCGGTGCAGATATGGGAAGAATGACTGCGATTATTCAAGGTGCTATAAAATATGCTGGAAGCAATGCTTCTATATACAGTGTGGGTTGGTGCTTTGGCGGTATGTGGAGTTTGCAAACTGCCATCTTAGCCGGACCACAAGCAAAAGGAACTGTGATGTATTATGGTAGACCAGAAACCAATATGGATAAATTAAAATCTATTCAATGTGATATCATAGGATTTTTTGGCAACTTAGATCAAAGCCCTTCGCCTGCCATGGTGAACGATTTTGAAAAGAATATGAAAGAAGCGGGTAAGAATTTAGCGGTGAATAGATATGAAGCAGGTCATGGTTTTGCCAATCCAAGCAACCCTAGCTTTAATGCTGCTGCTAAAGAAGATGCTTACGCTAAAGCCATTGCATTTTTAAAAGCACATTAATATAACAAAGAGAAAATATTATTGCACTGTAAAATAGCTTCCATTCGCCTCCGCTGCGCTAGAACAGAGTCGGCTTCATGGAATTTTTTTACAGTGCTTTTTTATTGAGAGGATCAATTGTTAAGCTAATACAATTGATTTTTTACAAGATAATTGGCGACATAATCTTTGACGCCTTCTTCTAAACTAGTAAAGGGCTTTGTATAACCAGCACTGCGAAGCTTATTCATGTTGGCTTCTGTAAAATATTGATACTTGTCTCGAATATCCAAAGGCATGTCAATGAATTCAATATTGGGTTTTAATCCTTGAGCTATAAAAGTATTAGCCGCTAAATCATAAAAGCTTCTTGCCTTTCCTGTTCCTAAATTATATAAACCATTTTTAGCTGGAGTCCAATTGGAAGCAAACATCTCGTGCATCATCCATCCAATCACATTCACTAAGTCTTTCACATATATAAAGTCTCTTAGTTGTTCGCCGTCTTTAAAATCGGGACGGTGACTTTTAAACAATTTAACCAAACCGGTTTCTTTGATTTGATTGAAAGCATGGAAAATAACACTGGCCATTCTGGCTTTATGCCCTTCGTTAGGCCCATAGACATTAAAAAACTTTAAGCCTGTCCAAAGTGGAGGTTGTTCAGTTTGCGCGATAGCCCATTTGTCAAATTCATTTTTAGATACCCCATATGGATTGAGTGGAACTAATTGATCTAAAATGGTATGGCTATCCTCATACCCTTGTTCACCACTACCATAAGTGGCAGCAGAAGATGCATAAATGAGTGGAATTTGCTTTCTAGTAGCATACTGCCAAATAGATTTAGAATATTCCACATTCAACTCCTCATGAATGGCATAATTAAATTCAGTGGTATCGGTTCTGGCACCTAGATGAATAATGATATCAATTTCATGCTCATCATTTATAAGTTGATCTAAAAAAGCCTGACGCTCTATAACCTTTGTATACTTTTTTTGTTCCCAGTTTTTTCTTTTTGCTTCTACACCAAAATCATCCACCAATAATAAATTAGTAAACCCTTTTTCATTGAGGTATTGCACCAACACGGAACCAATAAAGCCAGCGGTTCCTGTTATCACTATGGTGGGTTGTTTTGACATGATCGTATTAGGCTAATTTTTTTTCAATGGCGGTATCATAAGCATCTTTCCAAGCAGCAATGGAATCCCATTTTTCGTTGTTCACTTGAATGCTTCCCTCTGTTACTTTTCCTAAGACAGTAGCAGCAATGCCCAATTGCTTGGCCAATGTTTCGATAGCAGTAACTGAAGCAGCATCCGCTGAAACAACTACTCTACTTTGCGCTTCACCTAACCAATAGGCATCCGTTCTTAAAGCAGCATCATTGGAACTAACTTCAAAACCTTTATGGTTCACAAAGGCAGATTCCAACAAGGTGATGATTAATCCACCTTCACTAATATCATGCGCACTTTTTATTTTATTTTCTTTAATTAAACTTGTCACCAATTGATGTAAAGCAAACTCTTCTTCCAAATCAAAATAAGGTGCTTGAGAATGTGCTACTCCTTTTATTTTATTTAAATACTCTGAAGATCCAATATCATTTCTTTGGGTGCCCAATAAAACAATGACATCTCCAGCATTTTTAAAATCTAAAGTCATTCTGTTTTTCATATCCTCCACAATCCCTACCATTCCAATAGTAGGCGTTGGAAACACAGGGCCATCTGGATTTTGATTGTAGAAACTTACATTACCTCCTGTAACAGGGGTATTGAATTTTCTACAAGCCGCCCCCATGCCTTCCACCGATTTTACAAACTGATAATATACTTCAGGATCATAAGGATTACCAAAATTTAAACAGTTGGTCACCCCAATTGGCTCGCCACCAGAACAAACAATATTACGTGCTGCTTCTGCTACGGCAATCATTGCACCTTGATAAGGATTGGCATATACATATTTGCTATTACAATCTACGGTCATGGCCAATGCTTTGCCTGTTCCTTTTGCCATGACTACCGATGCATCACTTGGTGCATTCGTAGAAGTATTCGCAGCACCTACCATGCTATCATATTGAGTATATACCCAACGCTTTGAAGCAATATTTGGTATTTGAACCATTTGCTTTACGGTCTCTTGCAAGTTGGTTACATCAGCAACAGAGGCCATTTCAAAAGCATTTACTTTTGCTAAATAAGCTGGTGCCGAATATTCTCTAGTATATTGAGGTGCACCTCCACCTAAGACTAATTCATAAGCAGGTAAAGAAGCTTCTAATTCGCCGTGCATATAAAAGTTTAATAATCCATCAGAAGTTACTTCGCCAATATTGCTACAAGACAAATCCCATTTTTCAAAAACCGCAAGCACTTGTGCTTCTTTTCCTTTTTCTACCACCATCAACATTCTTTCCTGACTTTCACTTAATAATAATTCCCAAGCCTTCATGTTTTGTTGACGCGTAGGTACTTTATCTAAATCAATGCGCATACCCACTTGTCCTTTGGCACTCATCTCTGCAGTGGAACAAATAATTCCTGCAGCACCCATATCTTGCATACCCACAACACCACCCGTTTCAATTACTTCTAAACAAGCTTCTAATAATTTTTTTTCTTGAAATGGATCACCTACTTGAACAGCAGGTAAATCTTCCACACTGTCTGCTGTAATTTCTGCAGAGGCAAAACTTGCCCCACCAATACCATCTTTACCCGTGGCACTTCCTACGAAGAAAACCGGATTGCCTTCGCCAAGTGCAATGGCACTCACTGTTTTGCCCGCTTTCACAATGCCTACACTCATCGCATTCACCAAAGGATTGGTATGGTAACAATCTTCAAAATACAATTCACCACCCACTGTAGGTACACCAAAACAATTTCCATAGTGACCAATACCGTGCACTACACCAGCTAATAAACCTTTTGTTTTATTGTCTTCTAAATTTCCAAAACGTAAACTATTTAAGGAAGCAATAGGACGAGCACCCATGGTAAAAATATCTCTTTGGATGCCACCTACCCCAGTGGCCGCACCTTGAAAAGGCTCCAATGCACTTGGGTGATTGTGTGATTCAATTTTAAATACCACGCCATAGTCATTGCCAATATCCATTAAACCTGCATTTTCTTCTCCAGCAGCAACCAACATTCTTCCTCCATCACGAGGTAAAGTTTTTAACCACTTAATGGAATTTTTATAACTACAATGTTCAGACCACATGCCGCTAAAAGCACAGAGTTCTGTGAAATTAGGTGTACGACCTAATTTAGCTTTAATACTTTCAAATTCTGCTTCGGTGAGTCTAAGTTGCTCGGCGGTTTTAACAGTTATTTCCATTGTAATTGACTTATGCTTTTAAGTTGACGCGAAGGTACAAAAGGGATGTGTAAGCAAAGGCTTGAATTACCAACATCAAACCAATCAAAATGTGTAATCCCTATTTTAATTGAGGATCAAGGTATTAGCTGAAAATTGATATTATATTAATATTATATGTTTATATTTCATGGATAAAATGAATTATTATTCTGATAATTTTTTTAAAATAATACAATTCTTTATTATTTTCGCTCAAAATATATAATCCTTACCCAATTTTATCATATATTTTATTTTATTAATATTTAAATACCAACCCTATGGCAGTTTCAAAATTAGAGTACATCTGGCTTGATGGTTATAAGCCAACACAATCTTTAAGAAGCAAAACAAAAATCGAAAAAGACTTCAGTGGTAAACTAGCAGATTGTGATATGTGGTGTTTTGATGGTTCTTCAACAGAACAAGCACCAGGTGGATCAAGTGACTGTTTATTAAAACCAGTTTTTATTTGTAAAGATCCAGGACGTAGAGATGCTTACTTAGTAATGTGTGAAGTTTTAAGTTCTGATGGAACTCCACATCCAACCAATGGTAGAGCTACCATT
>CANFXV010000051.1 GCA_947451115.1 Bacteroidota bacterium | reverse complement strand
GTTTCTGGTGATTTATGCGCTGTGGTAGGATTAGATGATTTCAGTATTGGTGATACCATTGCTGATCCAGAAAATCCGGAAGCATTGCCTGTAATTAGTGTAGATGAACCTACGATGAGTATGACTTTCAGTATTAACAATTCACCTTTCTTTGGTAAGGAAGGTAAGTTTGTTACTTCTCGACATATTCGTGATCGTTTAATGAAAGAGACCGAAAAGAATTTAGCATTGCGCGTAGAAGAAACAGACAGTGCGGATAGCTTCTTGGTATTTGGTCGTGGTATTTTACACTTAGGCGTATTGGTAGAAACTATGCGTCGTGAAGGATATGAATTAACAGTTGGTAATCCTCAAGTATTAGTCAAAGAAATTGATGGTCGTAAACACGAACCATTTGAGATATTAGTAGTAGACGTCCCTGCCGATTTTAGTGGTAAGGTAATTGACTTAGTGACCCAAAAGAAAGGGGAGATGTTGATCATGGAATCTAAGGGTACCATGCAACATTTAGAGTTTGACATTCCTTCTAGAGGATTGATTGGTCTTCGTTCTCAAATGTTAACCCAAACTGCTGGTGAGGCTGTAATGGCACATCGCTTTAATGAATACAAGCCTTGGAAAGGACCTATTCCTGGTAGAAGCAATGGAGTATTGATTGCGAAGACGGCTGGTTTAACCACTGCTTATTCTATTGATAAATTACAAGACAGAGGCCGTTTCTTTATTGAACCAGGTGAAGAAATTTATGCAGGTCAAGTATTGGCAGAGCATATTAAGCCAGGTGATTTAAATATCAACGCAGTCGAGATGAAAAAATTAACCAACCACCGCGCAAGTGGTAGTGATGATAGCGTTCGTATTACTCCTAAAGTTTTATTTACTTTAGAAGAGTGTATGGAGTACATTCAATTTGATGAGTGTATTGAAGTCACTCCAAAATCGGTAAGAATGCGTAAATCTATTTTAGACGAGAATAATAGAAGCAAGGCTACTAAGGCCGGTCAGAATTAATTTTTATTGACAATTTTTCTGAAAAATAAATTGCTAATAAAAATTCTCTAATGAATAATAGAATTCTCTAATGAATTATAAAAAAAGAGTCCCGATTTATTGGGACTCTTTTTTTATAATTTTTATCTCTTTCTTATTAGGGGAGTATTGTGTAAAATAACCTTTAAATAGGCTTATTCAAAGCCTTCCATAAAACATCTTTCAATTCCACTAAGTTCTTTTGCGTAGCTGAGGAAATGAAAATATGTGGAATATTTTTAGGTAGTTCTTTTACAATGGCATCGGTTAATTCTTGGTCCAATAAATCCGATTTTGAAATAGCGATGATAAATTCTTTTTGAAGTAGTTCTGGATTGAATTGCTCCAATTCAGATTTTAAAATTTCAAATTCTTTTTTATGGTCATTAGAATCGGCAGGAATTAAAAACAATAAAACAGCATTACGCTCAATATGTCTTAAGAAGCGGTGGCCTAAACCTTTTCCTTCAGCAGCGCCTTCTATAATACCTGGTAAATCTGCAATACAAAATGATAGGTTATTGCGGTATTCTACCATGCCCAATTGAGGGGTTAGCGTAGTAAAGGCATAGTTGGCAATCTTTGGTTTGGCAGCAGTGATTACTGAAAGCAGTGTAGACTTTCCTGCATTAGGAAAACCCACCAAGCCTACATCGGCCAATACTTTTAATTCAATATTCTTCCAACCTTCGAAGCCATCTTCACCTGGTTGTGCATATTCAGGTACTTGTTGGGTGGGGGTGGCAAAATTACAATTGCCGAGTCCACCACGTCCTCCTTTAACCAATACAATCTCTTGTCCGTCTTTTAATATTTCTGCTTCAACAACACCAGTAGCTTCATCTCTTGCAATGGTCCCTAAGGGAACTTCAATAATAATGTCTTTACCATCTTTCCCAGTGCATTTATTCTTAGATCCATTTTCGCCATCTTCGGCAATCACATTTTTATAATAGCGTAAATGTAATAAGGTCCATAATTGGGCATTGCCTCTTAAGATGATATGACCTCCGCGGCCACCATCGCCACCATCAGGCCCACCCTTGGCAGTTAATTTATTGCGAAGAAAATGCTTGCATCCTGCTCCACCATGTCCACTATGGGCAAATATGCGGATGTAATCAATAAAATTGTTTCTTTCTGACACTTTGTACTTATGAATGGCAAAGTTAACTAAATCTTGTGGCTATCTGAGGATTATTATGCAAGTCCATCTTTGCTATTAGGGAAAATAGCAAGCATGTTTTGAAAACTATAATGTTTAATGATTCGCTTTAAGTCCATCAATTAAAATGGCGACCATGTTTTGCTCCAATTCCTCTGCGCTAATTTTTTTGGTCGATCTATGCCAGCTTTCAATACCACTTACTGCGTGTAAGAAAATTAATACAACAGTGGGGGCATCAATGGCTTTGATTTCTTTGTTTCTAATTCCTTCTTCAATAATTGCTGCAATCCTTTTGCGGTATACTCTTCGTTGATTTTGATAATTGGATAAATAAGGATCAGACAAATGTTTCCACTCTCTGTCACTTACATATACTTCTTCATAATTATGGATCATTTCACTGATGTGAAAACGCAATAATTTTTCCATTTTTTGTAAGGAACTGATGGGTTCTGATTCTATCTCATCCATCTTTAATACAAATCTATTGGCCACATTAAAAACCAATTCGTGTAGTAATTCGCTTTTTGATTTGATGTGATTGTATAAGCTAGCTGCTTCTACACCCACTGCCTCTGCCAAGTCGCGCATGCTGGCTGCCTTGTATCCTTTTTCTCTAAAAAGTGTGGCTGCTTTGCTAACAATTACATCTTTTCTTGAACCGTTTTTTTCTGTTTTAATTCTGGCCATGCTACTATAAAATTGCTGATTTGTTAGTACAAAATTATAGAATTATTTCTTTAAAACTAGGCCGTAATCTAATAAAAACTCGAAATTCGTTAGTTTTCTGATTATCAAGTAGTTAGCACGAATAAACGTTAGTTCTTTTCCCAAGAACCATCTTAACTGTAAATATCGTAGTTTCGCAGCTGAAAATTAAAAACAAAAACATGTCATTAGTAGTAGTTGGATCGATGGCTTTTGATGCCATAGAAACCCCCTTCGGAAAAAGTGATAAAATTATTGGAGGTGCAGCTACTTATATAGCATGGTGTGCATCCAATTTTACCACTGTTAAACAAATTTCAGTGGTAGGCGGAGATTTTCCGCAATCTGAATTAGATGCCTTAGCTAAAAGAGGAGTCATCTTAGAAGGCGTACAAATTAAAAAAGACGAGAAAACATTTTTCTGGAGCGGCAAGTATCATTTAGATATGAACACGCGCGATACTATAGAAACCCAATTAAATGTCTTGGAAAATTTTCAACCAGTGGTTCCAGACAGTTACCAAGATTGTGAAATTTTAATGTTGGGCAATTTAGTTCCTGGTGTACAAAGCAGTGTGATTAAACAAATGAAAAATCGTCCTAAATTAATCGTGATGGATACGATGAATTTTTGGATGGAAATTATGATGGATGATTTATTACATACTATTAGTTTAGTAGATGTATTAATGGTGAATGATAGTGAAGCACGTCAATTAAGTGGAGAGTATAGCTTGGTAAAAGCAGCTAAGAAAATTATGGCCATGGGTCCTAAATATTTAATTATTAAAAAAGGAGAACATGGGGCTTTATTGTTTCATGGCAATGAAGTATTCTTCGCTCCAGCATTACCATTAGAAGAAGTATTTGATCCAACCGGAGCGGGGGATACTTTCGCAGGTGGCTTTGTAGCGCATTTGGCAAAAACTAAAGATTTCTCTTTTAACAATATGAAGTCTGCGATTATTGTAGGTAGTGCTTTGGCAAGTTTTTGTGTGGAGAAATTTGGCACAGAACGCTTAACGGAAATTAACGAGGCGGACATTAAGGAACGCATACAATCGTTCGTTCAGTTAGTGAATTTTGATATTGAATTAGTATAAATTTGGTGATTCATTAGATTCGAATTATTTTTGTGAACGATATGAGAAAATATAAACATACAAAACAAATTAAGAAACCTCTGTAATAGGAAGGTGCTGATTGTTTGTATGCTAAAAATATATTCAGAAGCCTTCCAAGAAATTGGGAGGCTTTTTATTTTAAAAGAAGTTAAAAAATAAATTATGAAAGTTGCAGTAGTAGGTGCTACCGGATTAGTGGGCACAAAAATGTTACAAGTGTTGGCAGAAAGAAATTTTCCTGTTACGGAGTTAATTCCAGTGGCTTCTGCTAGGTCGGTAGGTAAGGAAGTGTCCTATAAGGGTAAAGCCTATAAGATAGTAAGTATGGAAGATGGGATTGCTGCAAAACCAGCCGTTGCTATTTTTTCAGCAGGTGGTGGTACTTCTTTGGAGTGGGCACCAAAATTCGCAGCTGCTGGCATTCGTGTGATTGACAATTCATCGGCTTGGAGAATGGACCCCACTAAAAAATTAGTTGTCCCAGAAGTAAATGCAGCTGTATTAACCGCCGATGATTTAATTATTGCCAACCCCAATTGTTCCACCATTCAAATGGTCGTGGCCCTACAACCGCTGCATGCGAAATTTAAAATTAAAAGAGTGGTGGTGAGTACTTACCAAAGTGTAACAGGAACAGGTAAAAAAGCGGTAGACCAATTGATGGAAGAAAGGAAAGGAGCAAAACTTGAGGCTGGGGATATGGCGTACAAATATGCCATTGATTTAAATGCGATTCCTCAAATTGATGTATTCTTAGAAAATGGTTATACCAAAGAGGAAATGAAAATGGTCAAAGAAACTTGCAAAATTATGCAAGACGATACGATTAAAGTAACTGCGACTACCGTGCGTATTCCTGTGATGGGTGGACACAGTGAGAGTGTGAATGTGGAATTTGAAAATGAATTTGATTTGAAAGAATTAATAGCAGAGCTTGCTGCAGCCCCTGGGGTAGTGGTACAACAAAACGACGGGGAACAATTTTATCCAATGCCGCTTTGGGCACATGAAAAAGATGAAGTGTTTGTAGGTCGTTTGCGCAGAGATGAAACCCAAGCGAAAACTTTAAACATGTGGATTGTGAGCGATAACTTACGTAAAGGCGCAGCTACCAATGCAGTGCAGATTGCGGAGTACTTAGCTTCCAAAGGGATTATTTAGAAAGTAGATTGATGATTCTTTAATAAATAGGAATGAGTAAATACAATTTTGAGTGAACATTTGAGCACAGCGATTGAGAGCGAAAAATTAGTATTTCGAATGGATATTTATTAGTTCAATGAAAT
>CANFXV010000050.1 GCA_947451115.1 Bacteroidota bacterium | reverse complement strand
ATTTTGATAGCAGCTCCAGTTTGAGGGTTACGGCCCATACGAGCAGCACGCTTAGAAACTGAAAATGTACCAAATCCTACTAACGTTACTTTATCTCCTTTTTTCAAGGCTTTTGTAACTGCTTCGATAAATGCATCAACGGCTGCATTTGTTTGTGTTTTTGCGATCTCTGCATTGTCAGCAATGTGAGCGATCAATTCTGCTTTGTTCATAGATGTGTTTTTTATAAGTTTAAAACGATGTAACAAATTTATTGGGTTTTATCAATTCAAAAAATATTTTTTTTAAAATTTCATTTTTATTTTTCCCTTGAAACCCTTAAATAGTAAGGTTTTCATGCAAAAACACCTAATTCGTTAGTTTGAGCTATTCAATCAAAAATGAATGAAAGCCTTGCTCTTATTGAGTTTCAGCGGCAAACGGCTGAAATATAGGCCTGCCTTGAGTTTCGGCTATTTAATCTATCCACATTCAATTCACAATTTGCATTTCGGTGCAAAAATAGTAGCATTTTTCACCCCAAGTATGCTGTACTTCCTTTAAATGATCTGTTGCCTGTAATTCATGATAGGCCTGCCATAGCTCGATGTTGACACAATAAAGTTGTAAAGTATAAGTAGGTGCTTGATCGGCATTCACCGTAATTTGATAAAATTTATTTTCCTTGAAACTTTGACTTGACATTAGTGTAGGAATAAAATTATTTTTCATCCATTCCAGCCATTGAAATTCCAAAGCTGGATCAATCTGAAAACTTATATTATATACTTTCATTTACCAAAGTTTTAAATTTTATTTAATTTCTAGTACAATAGGGCAGTGGTCACTATGTTTTACCATCGGCAATATGGTAGCGGCTTTGATGGAACTCGCTAAGGCTTCTGTGGTGCATAAATAATCAATACGCCATCCTTTGTTTTGTAGTCTCACACTAGGAAATCTTTGTGTCCACCAGGAATACCCCCCTGTGGTGGTTGGATTAATTTTTCTATAACTATCTATCCACCCACCTGTTAAAAATGAGTCCATCCAGGCTCTTTCTTCTGGTAAAAATCCAGAAGAATTTTTATTGCCTTTGGGATCATGAATGTCTATTTCATGGTGTGCAATATTGTAATCACCAGCAAGAATAATTTTAGAACGTTTCTTTTGAAGTTTTTTTAAATAGCTTTCAAATTCTTTCAACCACTGATATTTATAAGCCTGTCTTTCCGCTCCACTGCTTCCAGAAGGGAAATAGGCATTGACAATGGTAATAGCTCCTAGATCCACTCTAATGACCCTACCCTCAAAATCGCTGAGTTCAAATCCATTGCCTTGCTCAATTAGGTCTGGCTTTATTTTACTAAAAATAGCTACGCCGCTATAGCCTTTTTTTTGGGCCGAAAACCAAGAGACATGGTAGCCTAAGGAAGTAAATAAAGAAAGATCGATATCTGCTTCTGTCGCCTTGGTTTCTTGTACACAAAAAACATCCACAGGATATTCGGTTAGCCAATCAATCAATCCTTTTTTGATGGCTGCCCTTATCCCATTTACATTATAACTTACAATGCGCATATATTTTTAATTAAGTAGGACTTTGAAAAATTTCACTAAAGGCGATGAGTAGGAGCAGATTCCTAAGGCTAGTAGGAACATTGTTTTCAAGTAAAACCATTTGACTTGGTTTCTTATCACCCTGCACAATCATGATTATTTTATTGTCCAGGCTGATGGTTTTTAAATTGGTTTCGAAATTTATTTTTATAGAAAAGTCTTGGCCTAAAACTTTTCCTTCAATGACTCTTGCTTGTACGATCAACTGTTTGGCATAAAAAGTACCTAAGGCAAATGCCTTGGTGGAATCATAGCCATTGTAAACTTTATCAGGGTAATAATATTTATTAAGTTCTAACAGATTTTCTTTAACTACAAAGCCTCCAATTAGATTTTTGTCTTGGTATATTTTATGGATACTATCTTGTAAAAACTCTATGCCATACTTTTTCCCATTGTCATCATTGACTATTTCATTATTGAATTCTAAGTAAGCCTCAATAGAATAATCAATATTCTCATGCACGTCTCTAAGGGGTTGTAACACTTGGTAATATTCTTTGTAATTGATGCCAGCCCTAGATTTTTTTATCAGCTCGACTACGTCTTTAAATGGGTTATTGATCGATTTGTCTTTTAGGTTTATTTTATTTAGGACGGCCTCGGGTATTCTCAGTAACTGAGTTAAGCCATTGGTGCTATAGCTCATGAACTGCTTGGCGGTATCAAATAAAATTCTAGGACGGTTGTGGATTAAAGGCATCCAATAATTATCGGTCGCATAAGCAGTAGGCATTTTGGCTTCCATGTATTCCATATTGTCCATTTGTGGAGACAAATAGCCAATGGCCTTGGTTAAGCCCTGGTATATATTACTAGGCACACTACCGGTGGTTGAAATTTCATAACCCATGCCTAAAGAATGAATGGGAGAGATGCCAATAAGCATGGTCTTGCCAAATATTTTTTCTTGTTTTTGATTATAGATATTACAAGCGATGTACCAAATGGAATGAATACTGTCTCGTTTAGCTTGTGGCAGGTTGATCCATTTGTTTCTATAAATAAGTTCAGGGTTCATTTCATACAATTCTAAATAAGCATGAAATGGGTATTCCCTGCTTCTTGACCAATCCACTTCTATTTTCCCCAATTGACTTTGTTTTTTTAATACTTTAAGGATTGGAGCAATGCTTGTTTCTCTTTGCATTTGTAAAGAGGCAAACAGACCTGAATCAAATGCCTGTAAAATGGGGTGGAGGTCTGCAGGCAGCTGCCAATAACTAGCCGCAGGGTTAATGGTAGAATAAGTTTGAATTTGTTCCAACACTACCTTGTTTTGGCCATAGCCGATCAACCCAAAAACTTGAAATAAAACAACACTAAAAAAAACTAAAAAGGGTTTCATGGTACTAATTAATAGACCCTTCAAATTTAACTAATTTAATGTACTCGACTTAATAATTTATTCTAACTTCAACGAATTGAAATTCATTTATTAAATTTTTTCTGATGCCTTCCAAATTTAAACAAAGAATCATACCCGCCTCCAAGCAATATGATTTAGAAGGCCCCAAACCTAGGGTCAATGAATTTTTATTTGCCCTTCAAATTTTCATTCAATTTATTAAAGGATTTAGAACCCTGCATTTTGTAGGCCCTAGTGTGACCGTTTTTGGTTCTGCAAGATTTGATGAAAATCATGAGTATTATAAAATGGCAAGAGAAATAGGGAAAAAAATTGCCGAAATGGGATTTACCACTATGACGGGAGGGGGCCCTGGTATTATGGAAGCGGCCAATAGAGGCGCTTTTGAAAATGGAGGTGCTTCCATTGGCTGTAATATTAAATTGCCTTTCGAACAAGCACCGAATCCCTACACGCAAACCTCCATTACGTTTAGTTACTTTTTTATTAGAAAAGTTTTACTCGTAAAATATTCCTATGCATTTATCATCATGCCTGGAGGCTTTGGTACGCAGGATGAATTTTTTGAAACCCTAACGCTAGCACAAACCAAGGTTATCAATGATTTTCCTATTGTTGTGATGGGCAAAGAATACTATGAACCTTTTCATCATTGGATGGATCACATGATTGCGGCCGGTACTATAGCAAAGGAGGATAAAAAATTTATGTTATTCACCGATAGTGTGGACGAGGCTATGGAGCATATTAATAAATATGTTCGAAAAAATTACAAAGTCAAACCACGTAAGCGTTTATGGTGGTTGTTTGAAAAAGTATAAAGGAAAAATAAGATTAGTCAATCACGGGTTGTAACCATCTAGTGATATACTCTAGAGGCTTATCCTTTCTTCTGGTATAATCTAAAACCTGGTCCTGACTAATTTTACCCAATCCAAAATATTGACTTTGTGGATTGGCGAAATACCATCCACAAACACTGGAAGCTGGATACATGGCTAAACTTTCAGTTAAACTAATGCCTGTATTTTTTTCAGCGTCTAATAAATTAAACAAGGTATACTTTTCAGTATGGTCCGGACAAGCAGGATAACCAGGTGCAGGACGAATGCCCACATACTGCTCACTTATTAAAGATTCATTATTTAAAGTTTCATCCGCAGCATAACCCCAATATTCTTTTCTAGTTTTAGCATGTAAATATTCTGCAAAGGCTTCTGCTAATCTGTCGGCAAGTGCTTGTAAAATAATTTTATTATAGTCGTCTAAGTTCTCTTCAAATTTTTTGATATGTTTTTCAATACCATGAATGGTGACTGCAAAGGCGCCAATAAAATCTTTTTTATTTTCAGTGGCTGGGCAAATAAAATCGGCTAAAGAATAATTAGGTTGACCTACTGTTTTTTTAGCTTGTTGTCTTAAAAAATGCAAGGCTATTTTTTCTTGACCATTTTCAACATGTATATCATCGTTATGGGAACTAGCTGGCCAGAAACCCACAGCTCCTTTGGCGCTTAGCCATTGCTCTTCAATGATTTGAGTTAATAGTTTTTGGGCGTCAGCATATAATTTGGTAGCGACTTCACCTACTACCTTATCTGTTAAAATAGTAGGGAAATTTCCATGCAATTCCCATGCAATGAAAAAGGGTTTCCAATCGATATAGTCTACGAGTACGGATAAGTCGGTAAGTTCAATGGCTTTATTACCTGTAAAACTAGGGGCTACCACTTTAAAGTTTTCCCAATCAATCACTGCTTTGTTTTGCAAAGCATCTGCATAGCTAAGTGATTGCTTGGTTGTTTTTTTATTATCAAAATCGGACTTTAAACCTGCATAGGCTTTTTCTAATTCTAATAAGAAAGGGGCTTTCTGTTCTTTACTCAATAAGGAACCAGCTACGGTTACACTTCTTGAAGCGTCTAATACATGGATCACCCCATCTCCATATTCAGGCGCAATTTTTACGGCCGTATGCATACGAGAGGTAGTAGCACCACCAATCATTAGTGGAATAGTCATGCCTCTGCGTTTCATTTCTTTAGCGATATACACCATCTCATCTAATGAAGGTGTAATTAAACCACTCAATCCAATAATATCTACTTCTTGTTTTTGTGCTTCTGCTAAAATTTTATCGGCAGGCACCATCACCCCTAAATCAATAATTTCATATCCGTTACAGCCTAATACTACACCCACAATATTTTTTCCAATATCATGCACATCGCCTTTCACGGTGGCTAATAATATTTTGGCAGGCCCCTTGCTCGCGCCGTTGGGGTTAATGGAAGCTAATTTTTTTCTTTCTTTCTCCGCTTCAATAAAAGGGGTTAATACGGCTACACTTTTTTTCATGACCCTTGCACTTTTTACCACCTGTGGTAAAAACATTTTACCTGATCCAAATAAATCACCCACTTGGTTCATGCCCGCCATGAGCGGCCCTTCAATCACTTCTAAGGGTTCGCTGTATTGTAATCTTGCTTCTTCTGTATCTGCATCAATAAAATCGGTAATACCATTAATTAAAGAATGCGCTAATCTTTCTTCCACGGTGCCTTCTCTCCAGGCTGCACTTTTTACTTCTACTTTTCCTTTGGCTTTTACCGTATCGGCGTATTGAATTAAAGCTTCTGTAGCTTCGTTGTTGTCGTTGTTTCTATTTAAAATTACATCCTCACATAAATTTCTTAAGGTAGGTT
>CANFXV010000049.1 GCA_947451115.1 Bacteroidota bacterium | reverse complement strand
GTGAACCAAACTTGGAACAATGTTCAAAGTGACTATCAACGTAGAGCCGACTTAATACCCAATTTAGTGGCCTCTGTTAAAGGGGAAGCTAATTTTGAAAAAACTACTTTAGAAAATGTAATTGCTGCTCGTGCAAGCGCTACACAAATGAAAGTAGATGCCAAGGATTTAACGCCAGAAAAATTACAACAATTCCAAGCCAATCAAGGTCAGTTATCACAAGCCTTAGGTCGTTTGATGGTAGTTTCTGAAAACTATCCTAACCTAAAAGCCAATGAAGCTTTTCGTGGATTACAAGCTCAATTAGAAGGAACTGAAAATAGAATTAAAGTTTCTAGAAATGATTTCAATGGCGCTGTTGCTGAATACAATAAAAAAGCAAGATCATTCCCTATTAACTTATTAGCAAACGCTTTTGGGTTCAAAACTAAAGAAGGATTTAAAGCAGATGAAGGCGCGTCTAAAGCACCTGAAGTTAAATTTTAACGCATCTCTTTAAAGAATTCTTTAATCAAATTTATGTGGAATCCCTTTTCGCTATTTAAAACTAATACAGACAAATTATTGAATGCCTCTGACAAGCAAATGCTTGTCCAGGCTATTCAAGCTGCTGAAAAAACAACCAGCGGAGAAATTCGCGTGTATGTAGAAAGCAGCACCAAAAAAGGCGATGCACTTGCAAGGGCCACAGAAATATTTTTCAAACATAAGATGAATGCGACCAAGCAGCGCAATGGCGTTCTCGTGTATGTTGCCGTAGAAGATAGAAAACTAGCCATCTATGCCGATCAGGGTATTTATGATAAAGTTGGTGTTGAATTTTGGTATAGCCAAGTGCAAGACATGACAGCGCATTTTAAGAACGAAAATTATGTGCAAGGAATGTTTGTAGTGATTGCAGAAATAGGAAAGGCGCTTACCAATCATTTCCCTTATGACCGTATAACGGATTCCAATGAATTATCGGACGAAATAATGATAGGTAAATGAAACTAACCAAGCTATTTATTGCTTTTGCTTTTGCATTTTTCTCTTTGACAAATGTGCATGCGCAAAATGTAATTGAAAAACCTAATCCGCCTGTTTTAGTTACAGACTTAGCTGGTGTATTGAGTCCAGAACAAAAGCAAGCTTTAGAATACAAATTGGTAGCCATTGACGATTCCAGTTCCAATCAAATTGCGGTAGTGATACTTCCCACTTTAGATGGAAATCCTATTGAAGAATATGCCACCAAGCTTTTTAGAACTTGGGGTATTGGGAATAAGAAAACCAATAATGGTATTTTACTTTTAATTGCTGTTCAAGACAAAAAAATTAGAATAGAAGTAGGTTATGGTTTAGAAGGTGCATTACCCGATATTACTGCGAATAGTATTATAGATAACGATATTAAGCCTGCATTTAGACAGCAAGCTTATTATGAAGGCATTGACCAAGCCACTAATGATATTGCGAAAGCAGCGGTGGGTGAATATAAAGTGAAGCGCGAAAAAAAATCAAAGGACAAGGGGAGCAATTTAATCCTCTTTGTATTTATCGTATTTATTATAGTAGCCATCCTTGGTAAGAAAGGCGGTGGCGGGTCCAATATTGGTGGTGGAGGTTTCAGTGATATTGCCACAGGCATGCTACTAGGCTCGCTTTTAGGTGGTGGCGGACGATCTAGTGGTGGAGGATGGGGTGGAGGAGACAGCGGTGGTGGCTTCGGCGGCTTTGGCGGCGGAAGCTCTGGCGGTGGCGGTGCCTCTGGTGGTTGGTAGTGTTTATCTAGGAATTTGCTCACTCACTATGTCCACTAAATGCTGTTGTCCTTTCAATTTCTTTGATCGTAAAATTTCTCCCAATACTTTGGCATTAAAATAATAATCTGTTTGATTTCTGTATTCTTGAGGAATGGCTTCTCTTGCTTCTACAATTAAAGCAATGCCAGCTTTGAATTTAACGGGGTCATTCACTTTCATCATTAATTGTGAAAAGGGGATCATTAAATTAAACTTCTCTGTCGATTCGTTGTTCAATACTTTGAATTTGCTTGCAACAAAATCAAAATCACTATCGTCTCCATATTTTGCTAAAACATAAACCACCGATTTACTTAGTCTTTTTTTAATAGGATGTTTAGAAAGCTGGGCAGCAATGTTTTTAGCCTCGGTAGAATCAATTTTTTCCAAAGCCTCTAATGCAGCGCCACTCACGATATAAGAAGAATCCTTGGCCCAGCGAATAAAATCTTTTTTATACGTTGGCTTATACAATGCACCCAGTGCATCAATAGCCTCTTCTTTTACTTTATTAGAAGCATCATTGCCGGCAATTTGAGCAATGGCAGTTTCAATATCGGCAGTCATTGCAGCAGGGTTGTAACTATGAATGGCAATATTTCTAATAATATAGAAGCTATCTTTCAAAGCCTTGCTAAGCATCATTTGTGCTTTTGGATCTTTCATGTTTTCGGCTGCTTCATTCACTGCTTCCAATCTATCTAATAAATTTCTAGCATGGTCATATTGGTAAGCAAATTGAGCAAACGGTTTGGCATCTTCTTTCTCCCATAATAAAATCTTGTCATTGTCTACATTAACATTGTCGGGAGCGCTTGCAGCATCAAAATAAAAACTATCTACTTTGTTTTTGGCCCAAACTTCATAATGATTACGTTTTCCTCCCACATACACATCAATACCAATAGGCAAAGTAAAAAGCTGATGGCTTGTTTGTGTTTGTTGAATTAACACTAATACTTTCTTTTTATCTTCTAAATATTTATTTTCAATGCGTACATAAGGATGCCCGCTGCCAAAATACCATTGATTAAAAAACCAATTCAAATCCTTGCCGCTTACTTGCTCAAAAGCCAATTTTAATTTGATAGCAGATCCCAATGAAAATTGGTTTTCTACTAAATAGGTGTGTAAAGAAGCAAAAAATGCTTCATCGCCTACATAATGCCTTAACATATTTAAGATGCGTCCTCCCTTTTGATAGCTTACTAAGTCAAATAGGTCATCTTTTTCATCATAATAAAAACGAACCAAGTTTTTTTCTGCATCAGTGGGGCTACTTAGATAATAATTTTTTGCAATGAAATTTTCATAGGCACCTGCGTCTTTTCCTTTACTGAATTCGGCCCATAAAGTTTCGCTGTAATCGGCAAGGCTCTCATTCACTGTAATATTGCTCCAACTTTCGGGGGTTACTAAGTCGCCAAACCATTGATGAAATAGTTCATGCGCAATGGTGTTTTCCCAATCGTTTTCATCCAATAATTCACGTGCATCTTGTTGTGCAGCTTCACTATGCAAGGTGGCCGTGGTATTTTCCATGGCGCCAGTCACAAAATCTCTGGCAGTCATTTGTGCATACTTAGGCCAGGGATAATTGACCCCTGTAATTTTTTCATAAAAAGCCATCATGGCGGGGGTTTGGCCATAAATTTTGCGCGCTACTTTTTCGTATTCTTTTTCAACATAATAGCTTAGTTCTTTTCCTTTGTAATTGTCTTTTACAATTGCATAATCTCCAATGCCAATAAAAAACAAATAAGGGGCATGCGGTAAATCCATTTTCCAAACATCTAGCCTAGTTCCATTTTTATTGTCTACTTGTTTCACCAGCAAGCCGTTTGAAAGTGAAACATATTTACTAGGCACGGTCAATAAAAATTCTTGCGTACTTTTTTGATTGGGCTTGTCAATGGTAGGCAACCAAACAGAGGTGCCCTCGGTTTCTCCTTGGGTCCATACTTGAATTGGCTTTGAACTGTCTTTACCTAGTGGGTTGATGAAATACAACCCTTTAACATCTGTAATAGAGGCGCTCACCTTGCCTTTATATGTATTTGGCCTAGCAGTATATTTAATATAGAGGGTGTAATTTTCTGAAGCCTTGTAAGTTTTATCCAATTGTATGAACAAATGCAAACTATCATATTGGTAACTCAGGGGAATGTTTTTATTATTGATGACCAATGCCACTTGATGAATGTCCATGGCCTTGGCATCAAGGGTAACCTTACTGGTAGGATAAAAATGTGGATGCAATACAATCCAGGTTTCTCCATCCATGGTAGACTGTGCATAGTTAAAACTGGCAGCCAGCTTGGTGTGCACCAAATCATTTTCTTTGGTAGGGAATGCTTTGTAGCTAGTTTTCCAACTGGTATCTTCTTTCATCTCCTGAGCAAATGCCAAAGAGAAACTAAAGCTTGCACAAAAAAATAAAGCAAAAAATTTATTCATTGATAAAGTATTGATCATTAAAATGGAATGTTTTTTTAACTAAAACAAAGGCCTTGTAAAGTTAATAAAGCCAAGTCAATAGATTCGTTAAAAATAAACTTGAAAAAAATAACTAGCTTAGTGGCTCAATATAAAAGATGGCTAGGTATTTTATAGAAATAAGTTATGATGGCGCTATGTATGGGGGATTTCAAATACAAAGCAATAGCAAAACCATACAGGGCGAAGTAGAGAAAGTTTTTGAAACTTTTTTCAGAACTGCCATTCCTTTAACCGGGGCCTCCCGCACAGATGCTGGCGTGCATGCCATGCAAAACTTTTTTCATTTTGATACGGAGCTATTAATGGAGGCAAAGCAATTGTATAATTTCAATGCCATGTTACCCTCAAGCATCGCAATAAAAAACATTTATACTGTTCCCGCCGAGGCACATGCACGATTTGATGCCACCCTCAGGTCTTATATTTATAAAATACACAAGAAGAAAAATCCATTTTTAGAAGGCAGGTCTTGGTATTATCCCTTCCCTGTAAACTTAGATTTGATGCAAAAGGCCACAGATTCCTTATTAACTTATACCAGTTATGAAAGCTTTTCTAAGAAAAATACCCAAGTAAATACCTTCGAATGCCAGATTTCTAAGGCTTATTGGGAGGAAACTGCTGAAGAAATTACCTTTCATATTAGTTCCAATAGGTTCTTAAGAGGTATGATTCGAGGCCTAGTAGGTACATTATTACAGGTAGGAAGGGGGCAAATTAGCCTAGAAAGGTGGCATGAAATTGTACTTTCTAAGGAGGAGCAACTGGCCGATTTCTCTACCCCGGCCCATGGATTGTATTTATCTCTAATACAATACCCAAATTATTTAAAAAAATTGGTCTAGCTCAAATCCAATGCAGGCCTAGCTTTCACTGCATAATCCACGGATTTTGAACCTATTGAACGAAAAAATATTCAAAATAGTATACAATATATTTGGCTAGTAGCTAAGGCTCCTTATCTTTGCCGCCCGTTAGCGATAAAGGTCGCGAATCGGATTGTTCTCTGAGGCAGTTTTTCAGCAAAAAAAGTTCAAAATACTTTAAAATACTTTCACCAATAATTGGTGGAACTAAATAACAGCTGTATCTTTGCCGTCCCTCTTTAAAAAAAGAGTAGTTCTTCGAAATTATGTGGCCAATTTTATTTTGAATTTTTCTTTATAAAGTTTGGCTATAAACATAAATGTGCCTACCTTTGCACCCCCTACGAATAATAGGGCGCAAAAAAAGCACAAAAGATCTTTGAAAGTTTGGAAACAATAGTAACTGTATTCTTGATAAAATACAGGTAAAGGTTATAGCATCAACAAGAATTATATCAGACGTTAATTTCGGATTTATTTGAGATTGATAGTCAGATCAAACAACATTTACAATGGAGAGTTTGATCCTGGCTCAGGATGAACGCTAGCGGCAAGCTTAATACATGCAAGTCGAGGGGCAGCATGAAGTAGCAATACTTT
>CANFXV010000048.1 GCA_947451115.1 Bacteroidota bacterium | reverse complement strand
TTTTTTAATTGTCTCTCTTTTATTTTTTCTTGGCGTAACGCTTGTTGAATTTATCAATACGACCAGCGGTGTCAACCAACATGTTTTTACCAGTGTAAAAAGGATGTGAAGTGTTAGAAATCTCCAATTTGATAACTGGATACTCTTTACCGTCTTCAAACATAACTGTTTCTTTGGTTTGTGCAGTTGATTTGCCTAAGAATTGAATACCGTTTGACATGTCCTTGAACACTACAAAACGATACGTTTCTGGATGGATACCTTCTCTCATAATTATGATTTTTAAGGATGTACGGATTTTGCCGTACAATTTATTTAATAGGACGCAAATTTAGCTTAAACCTAGGTTGTAGCCAAATTTTATAGGTTGAAAGGGGTTAAAACCCCTTATTTCATATTGATGTACTGCAAAGGGAGACCCAAATTGCCTGCCCTGCACGCTGCTATAACATCCTGTAAATCATCGATTTTCTTGCCTGTAACGCGTACAATATCGTCCATAATAGCGGCCTGTACCTTTAAGCCACTTTCTTTAATAAGCTTGACCACCTTTTTGGCATCTTCCTGCTTTAGGCCATTTTTCACAGAAACATCCTTTTTGAAGATTTTGCCACTCGGAAAGGCGTCTTTAGAGAAATCAAAGGCCGAAGCTTCTATCCCCTGTTTCATGGACCTACTTATTAATACATCTACAATTTGCTGAATTTTCATTTCAGAATCAGACTCTAATTTTAATACGTATTCTTTTTTGTTTAAATCAATCACCACATGATTGCCTTTAAAATCAAATCGATTGGTAATTTCTTTTTTTACAATGTTCACTGCATTATCCAATGTTTGAATGTCTACAGAACTTGCGATATCAAAAGATGGCATAATTTATTATTTAAGATTTGACAATATTTTTTGGGAACCATTTTTTAGACATGAATAAAAAAACAATGCCTAAAACAATTAAGATGGTAGAAATTAATTCTGCTTGTGTAGGTTGAAAAGGCAAAGAAGCAATTTTGTTGTTGACCCTTATTTTTTCAATAAAGAATCGTTCCCCACCCGCAAACAAAAAATAAATACCAGTTAAAATACCTGGTTGGGTAATTTTTTTTCTAAATGACCACATGATGCCAAATAAAATAAACATGATGAAGATCTCATATAAGGTTGTTGGATACACTGGCAGGGGTAGTTGATTACAATAATTGCCTACACATCCTGGTATTTGAACGCCTTCATTGACCACATTGTGCGGATAAGTATAGGCCCAAATCCAATCTGGCAACCAAGTAAATGGTTTTGGATTTAAATGAGGAATACCCCAATCGCCATCTCCACTCATATGACAACCAATTCTACCAGCCGCATAAGCAAAAAGCATGGTGGGTGCCATGGCATCTGCAAAATGAATGACCCTGATTTTATATTTTCTGATATAAACAATAACGCCAATGGTGGCTAAAATTAATCCTCCATAAAAAGTTAAACCGCTAAAAGATATAAGGGAACCAATGGGATCTTTTATTAAATCATCTATGTTCTCTAAATTATGAAAAATTTTAGCCCCTAAAAAACCCCATAAAGCGGCTTGCAAAACAACATCCCCCACACGGTCATGCGTCCACACCAATACAGTCCTGGCTTCGGGTTTAGCCAATTTGGCCTTGTCTTTCTCTTTCCACTTTAAGAACAATACCAATAAGCCCACCACGATGCCCGCCACAAAATTACCTTGAGTAGATAAGATAAAAGCCTGCGTATTGTTTAAAGCATTTTCGATGGTAAAGGCACCAACTATCTTATACCCAAATAAAAAGCCAAATATAAAATTGGTGACCAATTCTGCCATCGAAGCAGGAGCGCCTACTATAATTTTTTCTTCCACTGCACCAAATTCACCCAAGGCTTCTTTTCTTTTAATTTCACTATGCAATACATAACCGGATGCAATAAATGCAAGGGCTACAAAAAAGCCAAACGAATTGACCAGTTTTAAAGCAGTCCATCTTAGGCCAAATAAATCTTCGAATAAATAATATAAATTGGGATACATAGATTGAATAAATAAGGTAATGCAATGTACGAAAAAAAAAGGCCACACTAGAAAGTGCGGCCGTGTTTACTAACCCATCTAAAAACAAAAACTCTTGATCTATATTTTTGACTAATTACAATGTTCTTGGAAAACTGTAATTAAGTGCTGTGCAATTAATTGAGCGGGTCTACCTTCAATTTGGTGTCTTTCCACCATATTAACCAATTGACCATCTTTAAATAATAAAATTGCTGGAGAAGAAGGAGGATAAGGCAATTGTAATTCTCTTACTTTATTTACCGCTTCTATATCAAATCCTGCAAAACTAGTAGTGATGTAATCTGGTTTGATTGGTGAATTGGCAATAGCCATTAAAACACCTGGTCTACATGCGCCTGCTGCACATCCACAAACAGAATTAATCACTAACAATGTTGTACCATCTTTTTTTACCGCATTTTCTACTTCAGATGCTGTCGTTAAATCTTCAAATCCATTGTCAACTAACTCAGCCTTCATTGGTAAAACGAACTCTTCAGGGTACATAACTTCTACTATTTGAACCAAAATTAGGGATTTTAAAAATGCCCTACAAATTTGTTTTCAAGTCAAATAGGCAGTTAACACAATGATAATATGCCATTATGTCTTATAATTAGCTTAAAATATACTTGGAATAGCATTTGCAAAAGTATAATTGATCAAAAATTCATAAAAATTAAAAAAAAACATATGACAACACTAAAACAAAACCCATTCGTATTGAGCCATTTGATGGACGATTTTTTTCCAGCAATTCCTGCTTATTATCCTCCAGTAAATATTTATGAAAATGAAAAAGGATTTAGCCTCGAACTAAATGTGCCTGGCATAAAAAAAGAAGATATAAGCATCCAAATGGAAAAAGGTCTTTTAACCATTAGCTACTTACCAAAAGAAAGTAAAGAACAAAAGCCCGCTAAATTAATTAAGAAAGAATTTAGCATCAAGGGATTTAAGCGCACTTTTAGCTTGGATGAAAAAATTAATACGGAAGCCATTGATGCTTCTATGGAGCAAGGCATTTTAACCCTCAGCCTTCCCTTAAAAGAATCAATTAACACTCCTAAGACCGTGATTAGCATTAAGTAAGCGAAAACTTAATTACAACAAAAGGCCTCCCAGTAATAGGAGGTCTTTTTGTTGGCAGTCTGTTTGCTTCAATTAGCTCATTGATTATCTCAAGTAACCCAATATTTTTAACATAGATTGTGCGGTTTGCTCTTTCGCATACACCCAATCTACTAACTTTCCTGTTTTAGTATCTTTCTCTACAATTACATGCTTAGGGGAAGGAATCAAGCAATGCTTAATACCACCATAGCCACTAATTTGATCCTGATAAGCGCCAGTATGGAAAAATCCAACATATAAAGGTTCATTATTCTCCTCGGTCTTGTCTTCTAACAAATCATTTTTTAGCTTTGGTAAGAATACTTCATTGATATGTTCCTCAGAATCATAATAATCATGACTATCGCAAGTAAGTCCTCCTAGAACCACACGCTGGTAATCGTTCTCCCATTTATTCACAGGCAACATCAAAAACTTCTCGCCTATGCCCCAGGTATCTGGCAAAGTGGTAATGAAAGAAGAATCAATCATATACCAGCACTCTCTATCGTTTTGTTTCTTTTCAGCAAGCACTTTATAAATATGTGCCATACTCTCTCCTACGGTGAAACTTCCAAATTCTGTATAGATATTAGGCATGGGCACTCTTGCCTTCTTACAAGCCTTCTTTATATTCGAAACAATCTCATTAATCATGAATTGATAATCATATTCAAAACCTAAGGAATGTTTAATAGGGAAGCCACCACCAATATTAATGGAATCTAATTCAGGACAGATTTTTTTAAGCTGGCAATACAAATTGATGATCTTGTTTAATTCAGACCAATAATAGATATCATCCTTAATGCCCTTATTTAAAAAGATATGCAACATTTTTAACTGAAACTTATCTTCGTAGCCCTCAATCTCATCAACATAAAATTCTAAAATATCCTTGGCCCTAATGCCTAAACGTGAGGTATAGAAAGGGAAACTAGGCTCTTCTTCAGAGGCCACTCTAATACCTAATTTAAAAGGTTCTTTGGTATTACGCTTATAGAATTGTAATTCTTCTTTATTATCTAAAACAGGAATTACATTCTTGAAACCTGTATTGATTAATTTTGAAATTCTACTCATGTACAATTTCTGCTTATAGCCATTGCAGATAATGAAAATTTCTTTGTTAATTTTTCTACGCTTGTACAATTGATTGATGATATCAATATCGTAAGCAAATGAAGTTTCTAAATGTACATTATGTCCTAACGCTTCTTCTACAATAAATGAAAAGTGAGAACTCTTGGTGCAATAACAATAAAAATATTCCCCTTCGTATTTGTGTTTCTTAAAAGCTGCAGCAAACATTTGCTTTGCTTTTTTTATCTGCATCCCTATTTTAGGTAGGTAGGTTAACTTTAATGGCGTGCCATGTTTTTCAATGATGGCTTTTAAATCCAATCCATTAAACTGTAAATAACCATTGTCATCCACCTCAAAACCTTCTTGTGGAAAATGAAAGGTTTGATTAACCAACGAAGTGTAGGTATTGTTCATTTTAAAACAGGGTTAGCTTGTTATTTTTAGAGCACAAAAATAGTTCTTTGGCGGGATATTGGGGACGGAAATTTTGGGCGGAGCTTAGGGCGGAAACTACCCTACCTATTTTATAAAAGGCGAGAACTAAAAAGCCCCCCGAATACTCGGGGGCTTTAAAATCTTTAGAGGTTGTTTTGTAGGTTTTATATTTTATAAAAACCTACTATAAAACAAATTCCCCCCGAGTAGTCGGGGGGAATTTAAAAATCATAAGAGGGAAAATTTCGAGCCTTTATATTTTATAAAAGGCGAGAAATTAGCCAAACTACTTCACCGATTGAACCAAGGCTTTGAAACTTGCTGGTTCGTTCATAGCTAAATCTGCTAAAACCTTACGGTTTAAATCAGATCCTTTCTTTGCTAAAAGGTTGATGAATTGGCTGTAAGTAAGTCCTTCTTCACGCACTGCAGCATTGATACGCGCAATCCATAAAGTACGGTACTCACGTTTTTTCAACTTACGACCTACATAACTATAAGTCAAACCTTTCTCTAATACGTTTTTGGCAACGGTATAAACGTTTTTACGTTTACCATAAAAACCTTTCGCTTGTTCGAATATCTTTTTTCTTCTTGCTCTAGATGCAACGGCATTTTTTGAACGTGGCATAATTAATATTTTTTTGAACCCTTTTGATCAAATTGCTGATCGGATCCGGTGAATTAAATTTTGTTAAAAACCTTTACTGTGGTTAAGTGGTAGATTATCCTTTTAATCTTAATAAACGTAGAACGAAGTCTTTGTTAGTTGACCCAACAAGTCCTTTTTTTCTCATCGCTCTTTTGCGCTTAGTTGATTTCTTGGTAAGAATGTGTCTTTTGAAGGCTTTTTGGAAGGTGATTTCACCGGTTCCAGTAACTTTAAAACGCTTTTTTGCGCTCGAGTTAGTTTTTACTTTTGGCATTATTATAATCTTTACGATTACTCCCTGCTGGCGGTTCTGCACGGGCGGAACACTTTTTGGGCCATGTGGGAAATGGACGGCGAAGGTACGTTGTTATAATGAGATTACAAAAAAAAGGAGCCCTTCATCCATTTAGAAGGGCTCCTGTCAAAATATATTGAAAATCAGCTATTTAGCTATTCGTTGGCTTCTTTTTACCACCCGCTTT
>CANFXV010000047.1 GCA_947451115.1 Bacteroidota bacterium | reverse complement strand
TACTTTGGCTGTCCATACCACATTGCCTTTGATACTTTTGGTTTCATAAAAGGGTTGTACGGTAATATCATATTTCAAAATATCAAACCAATCACGTTGATCATTTAAACTACCTCTTAGTGTATCGGCTTTTGTATAAATGGGTTGTGCATGGACAGCAGCAACTAAACACAATAATAAAAAAACAAGCGTAGATTTTTTCATAGAATTATTCTTCGTCTTTCTTTAATTTATTCGCAAACACTTTTTCAAATTTTTCCAATTTTGGCCCAATCACATAGCGGCAATAACCTTGACTAGTATTGTTATTGTAATAATTTTGGTGATAGCTTTCTGCGGAATAAAATTTAGTAAAAGCAGTGATCTCCGTAATAATTGGTTTATCCCATGCTTTCGCAGTTATTAATTCTTGTTTGTACTTTTCGGCCACTTCTTTTTGGTGTTCATTGTGGTAAAAAATAACACTGCGGTATTGTGGCCCAATATCATTGCCTTGTTGATTAGGGGTGGTGGGATCATGTGTTTTCCAATACACCGCCAAAATATCATCCAAACTAATCTTAGTGGTATCAAATGCAATTTGACAAACTTCTGCATGGCCTGTGTTCTTGTCACATACCTGCTCGTAAGTAGGGTTGTCTACAAATCCACCACTGTAGCCACTGGTTACTTTTACAACACCTTCTAATCTTTGATAAATGGCTTCCGTACACCAGAAGCAGCCGGAACCTAGGGTAATGGTTTCTGTATGGGTCATGTCTATTTTTTTTGAGTTTTTTTGTTTAGTGGGTTGTGCACAGGCAGATAAGCAAATAAAGGATAGTAAAAGTAAAGAAGCTTTATTGATTAGTTTCATAAGTAAGGGCTTGTCTATTATTAGTGGAAAGATGGTTTTTATCCGGTTCTAAATTATAACAAAATTTGCTCCTATAGGTTCACCTATTGTTAATGTTTATTTAAGTAAATTTGCGCACTATTTAGTCCCTATGCGCGTATACCCGGAAAATGCCCTTACTCAATTAGAATTTGATAAAATCACCGCTATTTTATTGAACTATTGTCAAACCAATATGGGCGTAGAACTGGTGAATGAAATGCGCATCCATACCCATCAAAAATACATCGAGGAAGCCTTAAGACAAACTGAGGAGTTTAAGTTTATCAAACTAGCCAACCAGTATTTTCCTACCGACTTTGTTTTAGACATTAGAAAGGATTTAAAATTATTGGGTATTCCAGGCGCGCAGTTAACTGGAGAACAGTGGTTATTAGTAAGAAGATTAGGCGATCATATTCAACAGGTATTTAAATGGTTTGATGCTGAAAGGCAGATGGCTTATTCCAATTTGTATGAAGTGGTCAAATCATCTTATTATGAAAAAGCCATTATTGAATGTATCGATTTAATTATTGACGATAGAGGTTCGGTGAAAGACAATGCCTCTGAAGACTTAGCAAAAATTAGACATCAGCTATTTAAGAAGCGTCAAGAATTGCGCCGCATTTTTGAAAAAGTAGTACAACGATTAGCCAAGTCGGGTTATACCGCCGATATAGATGAAAGTTTTAGCAATGGCCGAAGAGTGGTAGCCGTTTTTTCTGAATATAAAAGACAGGTCAAAGGTTTTTTACATGGAGAGAGTGATAGTCGTAAAACCGCTTTCATTGAACCAGAAGAAACTATTGAACTGAATAATGAGTTGTATGGCTTAGAGCAAGATGAATTAAAAGAAGTTCAAAAAATATTAAGAGCCTTAACTGCACAGTTAGCACCTTATTCAAGTTTACTACTTAGCTATGCGCAAATTATTGGCAGTTTTGATTTTATCAGAGCCAAGGCATTACTAGCGATAGATATGAATGCGAATAGGCCCATGGTGCATAATAAAGCGATTACGCATTTAATTGAGGCCTATCATCCCTTGCTATACATCTACAATAAGACATCGGGTAAGAAAACCATCCCCGTTAATTTAGAATTAGATGATGAGGCACGTATATTAATTATTAGTGGACCCAATGCCGGCGGTAAAACAGTGTCCATGAAAACCTTGGGGCTAAACCAAGTGATGTTGCAAAGCGGATTGCTTGTGCCAATGAGTGCTACCTCGCAAATGGGTATCTACAAACAATTGTTTATTCAATTGGGGGATACCCAAAATTTAGCATTTGAATTAAGTACTTATTCTAGTCATTTATTACACATGAAGCATTTTATAGAAAATGCCAATGGAAAGACTTTGTTTTTTATAGATGAACTAGGAAGTGGTAGTGATCCGCATTTAGGAGGTGCCTTTGCAGAAGTTATTTTAGAAGAATTATCGCATAGGCATGCACAGGGTATTGTGACCACGCATTATTTGAATTTAAAAGTAATGGCCAATCACAATAAAGGGATTATTAATGGCGCCATGCAGTTTGATGAAGTAAAGCTAGAACCTCTCTATCAATTGGTAATAGGCAAACCTGGTAGCTCTTATACCTTCGCCATTGCGGAAAGGATTGGACTGCCCAAGCATTTAATTAATAGAGCTAGAAAATTGGTGGACAGCCATCATTTTGAATTGGATAATTTATTGAATAGAACTGAACAGGATTTGCAATTGGTGCAACAAGAGCGTAAGGATTTACATAAAAAACAAAAAGAAAACGAACAATTGCAGACCGAATTAAAAAAGGTTTTGGACAAAGAAAAACATGTACAACAAATTGAATTATTAAAAGAACAGAATAGGGTAGCCGAGGAAAAATTTGCATATTTGAAAGATATGGAGCGAAAAATAAAGCAAATCGCACTAGATTGGAAAAAATCGGAAAAGAAGGAAGAAGTGATGAAGAATTTATACAATTTATTATTTAAGACCAATGATAAAATTGTCATTAATCGATTGGCTAAAAAAGTAGATAAAAATTATAAAGAATTGGCAGTACCCATTGTACTAGGTTCAATGGTAAAACTAAAGAAGAATTATCAAGTGGGAGAAGTGATTGGTTTTAAAGGTAAAAGAGCCATTGTAAAAGTGGGGCAGTTGCCTATGAATATTGATCTGGAAGATTTGATGGTGGTAGAAAAAATAGATGAACCCAAAAAGAAATAATAAAAATTGAAACACCATGGTGATTGATAAATTAAGTGAAATAACAAAGTACGCCAATTTGCATCCACGATTTGCAAAGGCCATGGATTATATAGTTACCACTCATTTGATGAGCTTGGAGCCAGGTACCATTTTGGTAGATGGGGAAGATATCAAGGCCATTGTCATGGAGGGCAACTGCGTTCCTGCAGAAGAATCATTGGCAGGGTTTGAATGCCACAACACTTATATCGATATTCAAATTGTTTTAAAAGGTAAGGAAACCGTGGGCTGGAGGGCTAGATCCAACTGTAGCCAACCCAAGGGAGAATACAGCGTAGAAAAAGATGTTATGTTTTATGCAGATGCACCAAGTTTGTTTTTTGAATTGCAGGCAGGTATGTTTAGTATTTATTTCCCTAATGATGTGCACGCACCTATGATTGGAGAAGGGCCCATTAAAAAAGTGGTCATGAAACTAAGGGTACACTAAATCCAATAAAAATAGTAGTTTTAATAGATGAAAAAAGGCCCTGATTATATCCTCTTGTTTTTTGCCACTATTTATTTAGTGGTGCATTTTATTCCCGATTTAGGGGGTGCTGATGTAATGGGGGCGCAATGGTTGTATACTAGTGTGGTGGATTTGTTGTTATTTGGTTATTTGTTTTTTGAAAAAGACAAATATAAAGAAGCCATACAAGCCATTTTCAATAGTAGATTTTCATTGGTGTATTTGGTGTACTTTATTTGGGCATTAATTTCTATTTCTTATGCCATGAATGCCAATGAGGCCATGGTTTGCTTATCTAGACTAGCCAGTACTTTTTTATTGTTTGTCAATATTTCTGTTTTACTCTATAAAAAGGATTTAAGTTCTTTTTATACTTTTTTGTGTTTGATCTTAAGCTTGATTTTAGTGTATGATGCCTTGTATGTGATTACAGGTTTCAATAATAATTTGGAATCCATGAATTTGGATCAAAATATTGTTAGTTTGACGGGCAATAATGGCAATAAGAATGTAATGGCAGCTAGTTTGCTCATCAAAGTACCTTTTGCTTTGTACTTGATTGTCACAGGTAAGGTATTCAATAAAATTATTGGTTTTATCACTGTATTCTTAGGTGTATTTGCGGTGTTTATCATGAATACCCGTTCTACTTATGTGGCCCTTTTATTAATTGTATTGTTTTTTGTAATTACTACGGTCATCTTTTTATACAAAAAAAGAAAAGAAGCCATGGTACAAATACTGCTTTTCTTGGTACCGGTAGGCCTTGCCTTTTTTTCGGCCAATATGGTATTGAGTAATGCAATTAAAATGCAGGACGCACAAGGTGGTTATGGTTCTGTGACCAAAAGAATTGGAGACATTACCATTGCGAGTGAAGAAGGTTCGCGTATTCACTTATGGTGGGCGGCCTTAGATTATTTTAAAAAGCATCCAATATTGGGCGATGGCTATGGTAACTGGAAACTAGCTTCTATCCCTTATGAAAAAGAAAGAACCAATGATTTGTTTGTGCCTTATCATTCCCACAACGATTTTTTTGAAAATGGGGCAGACTTAGGAATTATAGGTTTTGTTGGTTATGCCTCCCTTTTTATTTTACTAGGGGTATTGACCATTAAAATTTGGCGAAATAAAAATGCCAAACAATATCATTTTATAGCTACTATTTCTGCAATGGCCTTGTCCTGTTATTTTATAGATGCGTTTTTTAATTTTCCTACAGAGCGAACCATCATGCAAACCATTTTGGCCATTGTTTTTGCCTTGGTGATGGCGCCAGCATATCTTATGAATGATCAGTTTTTGGCTATGCCTAAATTCAAATTGTTTAGCGCTAAAATAGCCACTAGCTTTTTTATAATTATAACACTAGTTACTATTTTTCCAAGTATCTACATCAATCAACAAGTGTATGAGTCCTTAAAAGTGCAAAAGTATGTGATGGGAGAAATAGATAGTGATCCTAAGATGGCCTTGGATGAAGTGAAAAGCGCATTCCCCACTTTTCCTAATTTGTCTACTTCCACTTTACCCATTAAAGCCTTGGTGGCTAGGTATTACTTTAGAGACAAGCATTATGATGAGGCGATGAAGTTATTAAGAGAAAGCGAAAAGGTAAATCCTGCCTTGCACTACAACGATTTTATCAAGACAGCCATTTTTGCGGCCCAACAAAATTTTGACAGTGTAAGTTTTTATGCTAAACGTGCTTTTTACAATTGGCCTCGTGCTACTAGTTATTATAAAAATGTATTGTTTGCGGCAGCTAAAAAAAGAGATACCCTTGAAATTACCAAGGCCTATAATTTATACAAGAAATACCGTGATGGGGGCGAGGCCGTCAATCAGTATTTAATGGCCATGTATGAAGTAAAAGGAGGCGCTGATAAATACATGTATACTATTTTAGATTCTGCCCTAGTTCATTTTCCAGGTGATTCTGTCTTATTAAGAGGTACCAAAAATTTATTGTATCAAAATCGCAGTGGAAGTAATAATCAAATGGGTTCGGCAGTGAATGCATTTGCCGCTAGCGCGGGTGCTTTATTTGCTAAAGGAGATTATAATGGTGCAGCAAAATTATACCTTAAGGCAAGTGTGGTAGAACCTTTTAATTATACCCATACGGAGAACATTGCCATTTGTTATTATACAAATAAAAATTACGATAAGTGTATTGCCTATTTTGACAAAGCCATTGCTTTTCCTCAAAACAATACGGGTAAGTCGGAATTTTTTAAAGCGATGTCCTTGGTGGCCTTGGGAAAAAACACGGATGCCTGTGGATCTTTGCAAGCTGCCAAAAAGAAAAATTATCCTGATATAGATAAGTATATTGCCTTGTATTGTAAGTAAATTGATGAACTATTAAGCACCTGTAATGAGAAAATCCGGCCTCTTTTTAATTATACTATTGTCATTCGCGAATCTGGCTAATGCGCAATATCAAATTAAAATTAAGGCTATTAATACATTAGATACAGTTGTTTATTTTAGAGGTACCGTATTTGATGAGAAAAACTTTATTCCAAAAGACACCATTAATTTATCGAAAGGTAGTTTTACACTTAGCGCCAAAAAGCCAATACTAGGAGGTATTTATTTTTTCTATTTCCCTAAATCAAAAACTAAAATTTTCTTTGCCTTAGAAAATAAAGACAGTTTAAAGGTGGAAATTTCAGGGGCTAATTATTTAGATTTTATAAGCTTTAGCAATTCAAAAAATAAGGCATTTATTGAGTATCAACAATTAGAGAAAAAATTATC
>CANFXV010000046.1 GCA_947451115.1 Bacteroidota bacterium | reverse complement strand
TATGGTCATTATGGACCTTTCTTTATTCGTATGGCTTGGCATAGTGCTGGAACTTATAGAACTACCGATGGTCGTGGTGGTGGAGGAGCAGGTATGCAAAGATTCGCCCCTTTAAATAGCTGGCCCGACAATACTAATTTAGATAAAGCCCGTTTATTGTTATGGCCTATTAAAAAGAAATATGGTCAAAAATTATCTTGGGCCGATTTAATGATATTGGCAGGTAACTGTGCATTAGAATCGATGGGCTTCAAAACTTTCGGTTTTTCTGGCGGTCGTGCCGATGTTTGGGAACCACAGGAAGATGTGTATTGGGGTGCAGAGCGTGAGTGGTTAGGCGATAAAAGATATAGTGGAGATCGTGATTTAGAAAATCCATTAGCAGCAGTGCAAATGGGATTAATCTATGTCAACCCAGAAGGGCCAAATGGCAATCCCGATCCTATTGCTTCTGCAAAAGATATTCGTGAAACATTTGCGCGTATGGCTATGAATGATGAAGAAACAGTTGCCTTAATTGCAGGTGGACATACCTTTGGTAAAACACATGGTGCTGCCGATCCAGGAAAATATGTAGGTAAAGAACCAGCAGGTGCAGGAATTGAAGAACAAGGTTTGGGATGGAAGAATACTTTAAATTCAGGTAACGGAGTGAATACCATTACTTCAGGTTTAGAAGGTGCTTGGACAACTACACCTACTAAATGGAGTAATAATTATTTTGAAAACTTATTTGGCTTTGAGTGGGAATTAGCAAAGAGTCCTGCAGGAGCACATCAGTGGAAACCTAAGGCGGGCGCAGGTGCTGGCACAGTGCCTGATGCACATGACCCTTCTTTGAAACATGCACCTACCATGTTAACCACCGATATCGCCTTAAGAGTTGATCCTGCTTACGGACCTATCTCAAAAAGATTTTATGAAAACCCAGATCAATTTGCAGATGTCTTTGCAAGAGCTTGGTTTAAATTAACGCATCGTGATATGGGACCTCGTTCTCGTTATGTAGGAACTGAAGTACCAGCAGAAATATTAATTTGGCAGGATCCTTTACCTGCAGTTACACATAAATTAATTGACGCATCAGATATTAGCGCTTTAAAATCAAAAATTTTAGCAAGCGGTGTTTCTGTTTCAGCTTTAGTTGCAGCAGCATGGTCATCAGCTTCTACTTTCCGTGGATCTGATAAACGTGGTGGTGCCAATGGTGCACGTATTCGTTTAACACCACAAAAGTTTTGGGCTGCGAATAATCCAGCACAATTAGCTAAAGTATTAGACGCATTAGAAGCTATTCAAAAAGAATTTAATACAGCCAATAAAGAGAGGCAAGTTTCATTGGCAGATTTAATTGTTCTAGGAGGAGCTGCTGCTATTGAAAAAGCAGCGAAAGACGGAGGGCATGAGGTAAAAGTTCCTTTTACGGCTGGTAGAACAGACGCCACAGAAGCGCATACCGATGTAGAATCTTTTGCAGTTTTAGAACCTATTGCAGATGGTTTCAGAAATTATATCAAACCTCGCACCATGCTATCTCCAGAAGATATGATTGTTGACAAAGCGCAGTTATTAAACTTAACTGCTCCTGAAATGACTGTATTATTAGGAGGTTTAAGAGTGTTAGATACCAACTTCGATAACTCTAAACATGGTGTATTTACTAGTAAGCCAGGTGTATTAAGCAATGACTTCTTCGCCAACTTAATTGACTTCAGTACTACATGGAAAGCTGCTGATGCACATCAATATGTATTTGAAGGCAGTGATAGAGCTACTGGAAAAGTAAAATGGACAGGTACCAGAGTTGATTTAATTTTTGGATCAAATTCTGAATTGCGTGCACTTGCAGAAGTGTATGCCTGTGATGATGCCAAAACAAAATTTGTTCATGATTTTATTGCTGCATGGGATAAGGTAATGAACTTGGACCGCTTCGATTTAGCATAATTATAAAAATAAAAAGCCTTCCTATAAAAAATAGGGAGGCTTTTTAAATTCAACCCTATGAAAAATAAAATTACCCAATTGATACTTGGACTATTATGGACAGTTTCCATGACCGCACAGAATAATCAAGCCCTCATAAAAAAATCAATTGAAGATCAACAATGGAATATCATTGATGAATTCAGGACTTTTTTAGCGATACCCAATGTTGCTGCCAATCAACAAGGGATACAAGACAATGCACAATGGATGATGAACTATATGAAATCCAAAGGTATTGAAGAGGTAAGTTTATTAAGTTTACCTAATACATCAGTACCGCCTGTGGTGTTTGGAGAAGTAAAAGTTCCAGGGGCTACGGAGACCATTATTTTTTATGCGCATTACGATGGTCAACCCGTGGATACAACTAAATGGTTTCCGGGTACACATCCATTTAAACCAACCCTTTATAGTGGTAGTTATGAAAAAGGTGCCACCACTTTACCTTGGTTAACAAAAGGTAATAATTATGATTGGAATGCACGAATTTATGCAAGAGGTGCCTCTGATGATAAAGCAGGGGTAATGGCCATTATTAATGCCTATGCACAATTGAAAGTTTTAAATATTAAACCTACTGTAAATATTAAATTTTTCTTCGAAGGAGAAGAGGAAGCAGGTTCTCCTAATTTAGATCAAATTTTAGCAGCCCATAAAAACAATTTGTCGGCCAATATGTGGGTGATCTGTGACGGCCCAGTGCATCAATCTGGTAAGAAATTATTGGTGATGGGGGTAAGGGGTGATACGCATATAGAATTGACTGTATTTGGCCCTAAACGTCCGCTGCATTCAGGACATTATGGTAATTGGGTATTGAATCCTGCCATGGAATTAGTTAGACTTTTGGCCAGTATGAAAAATGAAAAAGGAGAAGTAACTATTAAAGGTTTTTATGACGATGTAACACCTTTAACCAATACAGAAAAAGAGGCCTTGTCTAAAGTACCTAGTGTAGAAGCACAATTAAAAAATGAATTGGGCATCAATGCTACTGAAAGAGAGGGTGGGTTGAATGACGCTTTACAATGGCCATCCTTAAACATCAATGGTATACAAAGTGCAGGAGTTGGCAAATTATCTGCCAATGTTATTCCTACCAAGGCCATTGCCTCTGTGGATATACGTTTAGTGAAAGGTAACGATTGGCAAAAGCAACAACAAAAAGTGATTGATCATATAAAGGCACAAGGCTTTTATGTAACGGACAAGGAACCTACGGATGAAGAAAGAAAATTGTACAGTAAGATATGTATGGTCAATCTTGATAAAAATAGTTACAATGCGCAAAAAACATCACTAGACAATCCCTATGTTAAAAGAATAGCCAAGGCCATAGAATTAAGTAATGGTGAAGCACCTATCCAGTTGCCAACCGTTGGTGGTAGTTTACCACTTTTTGTTTTTGAAAAAGTTTTACAATCTTCTCCTATCACCGTGCCTTTAGCCAATCATGATAATAACCAGCATGCAGAAAATGAGAATATTAAGTTGAAGAACTTTTTTGAAGGAATACAATTGTTTAGTTCGATCATGATTATGGGGAAATAAAGCATTAGCTGTCTTACCCAAACCCTAATTCAGGACTACCTTCGTCCTTCGGACTCGGTGTTCCTTGAATGACGGTCTTACCCAAACCCTTTCAACAAATCACTTCGTGCTTTGTTGGGTTTTTTAATCTGCGTCTGCTTTTGTGAGCGAGCTCACATCGCATCCACAAATTAAAAAACCCTGTCCCGAAAATCGTGACAGGGTTTGTGCCCAGAACAGGAATCGAACCTGCACATCCTTGCGAACGCTAGATTTTGAGTCTAGTGCGTCTACCAATTCCGCCATCTGGGCAGGGGTGCAATATTACGTTATTAACGAAAATCTGCCAAAATACGATCCAGGTATTTTTTCTTGTAGTAATACTCCTTTATTTGCAACATTCCTTCTTTGGAAATAGTATCGATCGAAGGAGCTTCTAAAAGACCTTTAATAGGGCTAAAAATTTCATTTTGTATATTTTGTACTTGTATTTTCACCTTTGTTTTCTCGGTCTCGTTATCTGCCTCCATCCATGCTTCATTTAGTTCCATCATTTCCATTAAAAAATCAGGTTGTAGCGCGTATTTTTCTTCAGCTTCTAAATAGCCAGTTACTTCTAAAACATAGGGTAAAATCTTATCCCTATTATTTAGTAAGGTAAAAGCTTTATTTGCTATAGCTGATTTCTCTAAGGCCTCATTTTGCGCTTCTTCACTGGCTTGTGTAAATTTATCAGGATGGGAAGCTTTTTGAATGTCCATATATGCACTACGTAGCTTTGTTGTATCTACTTGAAAACCAATAGGCAAATCAAACAATTCAAAATAGTTCATTCTAATATATTATATAAGTTGTAAAATTAATCAAATGTCGGCTTCTGGACTTATTAATGTAGGAAAAGTTCCAATCATTACAAATACAAATAATAGGCAGAAAGCAAATTAGTAAATGCGGATGAATAGTTGTTCTCTCCCTCTTTGATCACTATTTTATTACGAACTACATTTTCTTTGGTTTTTTTAAACTGCAACATGGCTCTAAATGGCAAATGTTTAGCATCATTGTAAACCAACACCTCTTCTGCCAAATACATTTGATTGGATTCGGCTAATTTTTGCATGGTATAGGCACGAAGGGTAGGTACCAAAACAAAAAATGACCCAGTGTCGGATAATAAATTAGAAACATTTTCAATTAAAACTGACCAGGGCAATTCTGTACTATGGGCCGCTTTATTTTTATTGATGTCTGGTGATTTTAAATCACCTTCAAAAAAAGGCGGATTCGTAATAATCAGATCAAATGTTTTATCAACTTGTTCATTTGAAGTAATTATGCCTTTGGTAAAATTTTGAATGGAATCATTAAATACACGTATTCGATCCTTCCATGGACTTAAATTAAAATTAGAGCTGGCTTCGGAGGCTGCATGTTGTTCAATTTCTACTGCACTTATTTTTGCTTTTGATTGCTCCGTTACTTGAGCTAACATTAAACTTAATAAGCCAGTGCCTGTGCCAATATCTAAAATAGTTGTTGATTTTGAGGTGAGTTCTTTCTGTGCTACCCAGGCCCCAAACAAACATGCATCAGTACATACTTTCATTGAAGTATGTTGCTGATGCACGATAAATTTCTTAAACTGAAAAAAGGGGTTGGCCACTATTCTGCACTTAAACTAGCTCCTAAGTATTCACTATTTAATCTAGCAATGTTGGCAATAGAAATTTCTTTAGGACAAGTGGCTTCGCAAGCACCTGTATTGGTACATGAACCAAATCCTTCTTTATCCATTTGCGCCACCATATTTAATACACGCGATTTTCTTTCAGGAGCACCTTGAGGAAGTAAGGCTAAGTGTGAAACTTTAGCACTCAAGAATAACATGGCTGAACTGTTCTTACAAGCAGCTACACAAGCACCACATCCAATACACATGGCTGCTGCGAAGGCGTCATCTGCTTTATGTTTTTCAATAGGAAGACTATTGCCATCTACTGCATTACCTGTATTCACACTAATGTATCCACCTGCTTGAATGATTCTATCAAAAGCAGAACGGTCTACGGTTAAATCTTTTACAATCGGGAAAGAGTTGGCTCTCCATGGTTCAATGACAATAGTTTCGCCATCTTTAAAAGCACGCATATGCAATTGACAGGTAGTATTCGCCTGCCAAGGACCATGTGGTTTTCCATTAATATACATAGAACACATACCGCAAATACCTTCACGACAATCGTGATCAAAGGCTACTGGGTCGCCGCCTTCGGTAATTAATCTTTCATTTAAAATATCCATCATTTCTAAAAAAGACATTTCATCAGAAATACCGGCAACATCATAAGTAACAAATGCACCTTGCGCCTTGGCATTTTTTTGACGCCAAACTTTAACTTTTAAATTCATTGTATTTTGAGACATAGCTAAAAAATTATTCTGTAAATATTTTGTGTTAGTATTGAATGTTTATTTGTAATTACGTTGACTTGGTTGGATAACATCGTATTTCAACTCTTCTTTATGTAATTCCCATTCGTGCTCTCCTTTATTTTCCCAAGCAGAAACAAACATAAAGTTTTTATCATCTCTCAATGCTTCTCCTTCGGGTGTTTGGTATTCTTCTCTAAAGTGACCACCACAGCTTTCTTCTCTAGTTAATGCATCAATACACATTAACTCACCCAACTCAATAAAGTCGGCCACACGGTTGGCTTTATCTAATTCAGGATTATACTCATTAATTTCTCCAGGTATTCTTAGATCAGACCAGAATTCTTTTTTCAAAGCTTGTACATCTGCAATGGCTTGTTTTAAACCTGCTGCATTTCTTGACATTCCACATTCATTCCAGATAATTTTACCTAAACGCTTATGGAAACTTTCAGCCGATTGTTTACCATTGATATTTTTTAAAGTGGCTATGCGTTCTGCCACTTTTTTTGCAGCTTCTTCAAAAGCGGGATGTGTTGTAGGAATGGCTGCATTGTAAATTTCATCCGCTAAATTATTACCCACTGTATAAGGGGCTACAAAATAACCATCGGCTAAACCTTGCATCAACGCACTTGCCCCTAAACGGTTGGCACCATGGTCGCTAAAGTTAGCTTCTCCTAATGCAAATAAACCAGGCACTGTTGTTTGTAATTCATAATCTACCCATAAACCACCCATGGTATAATGCACTGCTGGATAAATACGCATTGGCACTTCGTAAGGATTTTCTCCAGTAATTTTTGCATACATTTCAAATAGGTTACCATATTTTTCCTTCACTACTTCCTTACCCATAGCAATGATTTGATCCTCTGCCACATTGGAAAGGCCTTGCTTGCTTACTTCAATTTTGCCATACCTTAAAATTGCTGCTGCATAATCTAAATACACCGCTTGCTTTGAAGTACCTACACCAAATCCAGCATCACATCTTTCTTTGGCGGCACGAGAAGCCACATCACGAGGTACTAAGTTTCCAAAAGCAGGGTAGCGACGCTCTAAAAAATAATCTCTGTCTGCTTCTGGTATATCATTTGCTTTTCTTGTTTCTCCTACATTTTTAGGTACCCAAATTCTTCCATCATTTCTTAATGACTCCGACATTAAAGTTAATTTGGATTGATGATCACCACTCACTGGAATACAAGTAGGGTGAATTTGTGTAAAGCAAGGATTCGCAAAATAGGCCCCTTGCTTATGCGCTTTCCAAGCAGCTGTTACATTTGATCCCATAGCATTGGTTGATAAATAATATACATTACCATAGCCTCCAGAACATATTAATACGGCATGTCCAAAATGTTTTTCTAATTCACCTGTAATTAAATTACGGGCAATG
>CANFXV010000045.1 GCA_947451115.1 Bacteroidota bacterium | reverse complement strand
CTTAAATTCCAATTGTTATTGTACAAACTATCGGGACGATGCAACGCATTGTAATTACTTACCCAAGTTGGTAAAGTTTTCCCATAATAGGTGGAACTAATAAAATTGCCTGTTTTGGAATCGTACCAATAAGCACCATCTGCTGCATGTCCTGCTGGAATGATGGCCCCTCTATCTTTAATAGAAATACCAAAGACCTTAGATTTAAAATTAGTAGCTAATTTCAATTCATCGCCAATGGTACTTGTCCATACATTTGCTGGGCTCATTTGACCTGCACTATTGTTACTACTACCCACCGTTTGTACAGTATTGTCTTCGACACAGTAGACATTTTTTTGTTTTACATTGTCAAACCAATTGTTCCCAGTAATGCCATGAATGGAAGGGACGCTTCCTGTATAAACGCAGGTATGTCCACAAGCAGTGACGGTAGGCACATAAGGAATCATGGTATTGTTGCAAGTGGCGCCCTCATTCACAAAACGAAGAAATCCTTTCTTAGTTTTAAAAAATGGACTAAAACGATTCACGTAATCCCACCTCATTTGATCTACAACAATACCCACCACTAATTTGGGTTTGGTATTGAATTTTGTTGGAGGAATAGCAAGGGTGTTCTTTTGAGCATTTATTTGAACTGCTAAAAAGAAAAAACATAGAAAGGTGATATATCTCATGGGTTTCATTTTTTGTACTTTGAAGGCTCCAATTCAGGGGCCTTGATGCTGCAATTTAACGCTATTTATTAAGCTAATAAAGTGAAAAAAAACATTAAATTTGCATTACATAAAAAGCTACTATGGCAGATATATTTGAAAGATTATTAAAAAATTACGGCCCCATTGGTCAACATAGAGAAAGGGCACATGGTTACTTTGCCTTCCCAAAATTAGAAGGCGAAATTGGCTCTAAAATGAAGTTTAGAGGGCAGGAGATGATTGTTTGGAGTTTGAACAATTATTTGGGACTAGCCAATCACCCAGAAGTGCGAAAAGCAGATGCGGAGGCGAGTGCAAAGTATGGTTTGGCTTTACCTATGGGTGCAAGAATGATGAGTGGAAATAGTGATTTGCATGAGCAATTAGAAAAAGAATTAGCAGCCTTTGTTTTTAAAGAAGATTCCATATTGATGAATTATGGCTACCAAGGCATTATGAGTGCGATAGATGCAATATGTGGTCGTCACGATGTAGTGGTATATGATGCAGAATGTCATGCTTGTATTATAGATGCTTTAAGAATGATACCAGGTCATCGCTTTGTATTCAAACACAATGATGTAGAAGATTGTGAAAAGCAATTGTTAAGAGCACAGGCTTTAACAGACAAACAAGCCGCTGGGGGTATATTGGTGATTACAGAAGGGGTATTTGGAATGGCGGGGGATCAGGGTAAATTAAAAGAAATTGCAGCCTTAAAAAAGAAAGTACCCTTTAGATTGTTGGTGGATGATGCACATGGTTTTGGCACCTTAGGAAAAACAGGGGCTGGTGCAGGAGAGGAGCAGGGTTGCCAAGAGGAAATTGATTTGTATTTTTCTACTTTTGCGAAAAGTATGGCCTCTATTGGTGCTTTTATGGCAGGACCTCGCACCATCATTGATTTCATACGTTACAATATTCGTTCTCAAATATTTGCTAAAAGCTTACCCATGCCTTTTGTGGTGGGTAATTTGAAACGATTGGAATTGCTCAGATCAAAACCTGAACTAAAAGCCAATCTTTGGAAAAATGCCTTGGCTTTACAAAATGGTTTAAAAGAAAAAGGATTTGATATCGGTAAGACCGATTCAGTGGTGACCCCTGTATACATGAAAGGTGGTGTAGAAGAAGCCACTGCCATGGTGATGGACATTAGAGAGAATTATAAAATATTTTGTTCAATTGTTGTGTATCCAGTCATTCCCAAAGGGCATATTATATACAGATTAATTCCTACTGCAGATCATACTCAGGAGGAAATTGATTTAACCTTGAAAGCTTTTAGTGAAACCAAGGCTAAATTAGATGCAGGGGCCTATAAAGTGGATGAGATTCCTGATATGGCGAATAAGTAAAATACTTCATTCAATAGATAAAGCGAAAGGTTAATTAGAGTAAGTCTAATTGATTTTGCTCTTTTTTTAATACCTCTATACTCACATTGAGTTCAAAGCCGATTAGTAAAATTAAAGAATTGAGGTAAACTAAGGTCATGACCACCAATACCGTTCCAATGGAGCCATAAATTTTATTGTAACTACTAAAATTATTTACCCAATAAGAGAAGCCGAGTGTGGTGATTAACATTAATAAGGTAGAAAGTAAAGCACCTGGAGAATTGAGCGGCCATTTTTCTTTAATAAGGGGTGCGTATTTATAAATAAATGCATTGCCGAAAAACAACAATAATATAATAACGCCCCAACGAACGGTATTCCAATAGGGGACAATGGTTTTTCTTTTGATATCCAATACATCTCTAAGTAAAGTAGTCAATTGGTCTTGGCCTATGAGCACTAGCAGACTAGCGAATACTAGGAGTATTAAAATAATGGTTAAACGAATGGCCCTCATTCTTTGATGTAAAAAGAAGGGCTTGTTTTGCATGATAGATTTATCAAAACTTCTAATAATCCCTGTCATCGCATTGGAAGCATAAAAAAGCAACAATAAAAATCCAAATGAAAATATACCCACATGCTGACTCAGTAAATCATTAATGATTTCCATAATGAATTTATAAGTACTTGAATTGGGGGCAATGTCTTTAAAAACAGAAAGTATTTGTTTTTTTACTTTAAAGGCTTTTGGGAAATAAGGAATAATAGAAAATAAAAAAAGGAATCCAGCGGGTAGGGCCATGATTAAATTAAATGAAATGGCAGAGGCGCGGTCGTATAATCCTAAGGTGTTCAATTGTTTGTAGATAAAACTTAAAACCTGATACAAATTAACATGCTGAAAGCCCGGGATATAAATTCCTTTGGCCTTTCGTTTTAAAAATAAAAACGGAGGCCTCACGCAATTGAAAAAAGTAGTTTTAATTTGTTGGAACAAGTTCAAGGATAAATAGTTTTACAGGTAAAATTACAACTTATTTTTAGGGTGCTTTTTGTTTCTTCTTTTCTTGGTATTCATCTAACTTAAGTTGGTAGGCTTTAGCATACTTCATGTGTTCAGTGTAATCAGCACTAAAGTGATGGTAGCCGCTAAAATCTGCTTTGGCCACAAAATATATATAATTCGTGCTTGGGGCATCCAAAACAAGGTCGATGGTTTTAGGAGCAGGCGTGCCAATAGGACCTGGGGGTAAGCCTTTGTGGCGATAGGTATTGTACAAGGAAGGATTGCTTAAATATTTATCGTAGATTCTAGTTAAGGTAAAGTCCTGCATGGCATACTTGATGGTAGGGCAGGCTTGCAGGGGCATGTTTTTTTTGAGTCTATTTTGATAGACACTTGCGATGATTGTTTTGTCTGAATCAAAATTAGTTTCTTCTTCTACAATAGAGGCCAAGGTATACACTTCATTTTTTGTTAAGCCTAAGGCCTTGGCTTTTTGTATTCTATTATTACTGCTCCAGTATTGATCAGATGACTGTTTCATCTTTTGTATAAATTTAGTCATGGTGGTGGACCAATAAAATTCATAGGTATTTGGAATAAATAAGGTCAACAATTGAGTGGTATCTGTATCAAATTTGGCTAAAGAATCGTTGCTATTTAAATACAATGCACAAGTAGCACTGTCTTTGTCAAAACTTGTGGAGATTAGTTTGGCTAATTCAGCCCTAGTCCTAACTTTATTTAAGACAAATTTTATTTTTAATTGTTGATTGTTTCTTAACATTCGAAGTAAGGAAAATAGGCTCGTGTTTTTTAACACTAAAAATTTACCTGGTTTTAGTTTATCTTCTACTTTTAAAATTTTAGCAAAAATTAAGAAGCTAGGCTTGTCTAAAATTATTTTTTTAGCCACCAAGCTGTCTGCTAAATCGGCAAGTCCTGTTTTATGGTATACAAAGCTTGTTTTTTTACCAGCGAAATGGGTGGTTTTAATCAATACATTGTAAAAGGTATATACCACCAACAACATCAAGGCTAAGTAAAATATTTTTTTCATTGTGTGCGTTTTCAAACTTAGTTTAAAAAGGTATTCAATAATACAATAAAAATCCCTCCCGATTGCTGGGGAGGGATAAATATTTTAGGTTTAAAAAAGTAGGCTGCTTTAGGACATACTACTTTAACATTTTAAGTTTATTTTTTGGTGTCGGCAGGCGCTGCAGGTGTATTTGCAGGAGCCGAAGCAGGGGCTGGTGCAGGCGCTGTAACAGAAGTATTTACTTTGTTCAACAAGCCTTTGTCCCCATCTGATCCTCCAGCTCTTAAAAATAAGGTAGAAGTCATCGCCAAAACTGCAATGACAGCAGCGAATATCCAAGTGCCTTTTTCCAATACATCTGTAGTTTGCTTAACGCCCATGAAATTATTGGTCAAACCGCCTACATTGGCGTTTAAACCACCCCCTTTAGGATTCTGAATCAAAACCATAAATCCAAGGCCTGCACAGGCTGCAATTATCAATATCAAATAAAGTGTTATCATTTTCTTTGTTTTAGTTGTTCTATTCTTGACGCAAAATAAACGGATTTTTCAGGAAAAATAAAACTTAATTTAGAATAGACGTCAATTGCCTTGCGTTTATTGCCTTGTTTAAGCCAAACTTCTGCCATGGCTTCAGTGATGACATCGGCTGTGGTATTGGCTTTTTCCGCTATGGCGGCAATCGCTTTTTCCTGTTCTTCGCCTATTTCGGCAATTTGAGGGCTGCCATCCTTGTTTTTAAGCACTTTTAGCCAGGCCGTAAAGCTCCTTAATTGTTTAGTAAACTTGTCCTGGGGTATTTTGGATAGGTCTATAGCGATGCCTTGGGCTTCAAAATAATCTTTTTGGAGTGGGGTCAATTCTGCCTCAAAATTCAATTTTTCTTCTACGACTGGTTCATTGAATTGAGCCAATTGATCGGATAGGAGGCTGGATAATTTCTGTTCCATGGGGGCCGATAATTCATCTTCTTCCTCTGCTTGAAGCAAATACTGCAACTGTAAATTACTCGGAAAATAAGCACTTGCTTTTTGTAATTGTGCTGCATGAAAGGGGGAGTCTATCAATTCATATTTTTTGGCCAACAACAATTGAAGGCTAGGGCTATAGGGGTGTGCATTTACCCATTGCTCTAAATCGGCAGTTTCGATGGTGGTTAAGTTGGCATGTCCAGTCCACTGGTTTAATATTGAATTGATTAGGCTAGTTGACATGGCTTACCAGTTTGAAAATATTTGATTGAAGATATCATCTGTAATATTTCTGAGTATGTCATCCATTAATTGACTTTCCGCTGCTTGCAAAGTTAAACCGGCTGAAAAATCAAAATTTCTGGTGACATCAAATTCTTGTTCTTTATTTTCCAAAGTTTTTTTCAATAAAACATGCACGGTCACCGTTAATCGGTTGGTGCTGGCTTGTTGTGCACTTACGCCCACGGTTTGTGAAGGATCGTAATTGGTGATGGTGGCATAAATTTGATAATGTGCCTCATCGCTGTTGGTGCGGGTAAGTTTGGTACCATTAATGATTTTTTGCTGCAACTTATCAGTGAGCATAGGGGCCAACTGTGGGTTTACATACCTGGCTTTATTTTCGATAAACCCAATTTTAACCGTTTTAATATTTTCTGGAATGACTGCATCTCTAAAGCTATAGATCCCACAGCTAGTCATTAAAGTACCTAACAATAAAGTAAAAAGTATAGATTTAATTAAAGGTTGATTCGTCATTTTCATTTTGCAAGAGATAAAATTATTCTTCAATATCGTATTCTTTTATTTTTCGGTACAAAGTTCTTTCACTGATGCCTAAATCGGTAGAAGCATCTTTGCGACGTCCACGATGCTTTTTCAATGCCTTTAAAATTAGTTCTTTTTCCTTATCCATAATATTTAAGGATTCTTCTACTTCATAATGACCATTTAGCTCATTGTCAATGATAATAGGCTGGGGGGAACTAAGATGTACGGTTGAATTCAAAGGAGAGGCGTGGAGGCCTGCATTGCTTGCAGGCATTAAATCTTCTTTTAATTCATTGATCAAAGATTCTTTATTGAAATTTGAATTATTGGATCCAGCAATGCTTGGGTTTTGTAAAATTTCTAAAAACATTTTCTTTAATTCGTTCACGTCTTTTTTCATGTCAAAGAAAAGTTTGTACAAGATTTCTCTTTCATTGGCAAATTCACCCACAGGGGTATTGCCAGTCAGCATGGGTACATTGTTTATATTTTGAACGGGTAAGAAGCCTGCCAATACTGCTGCATTGATATGCTCCTCTTTACTTAAAACCGAAATTTGTTCTGCAATGTTTTTTAACTCACGAACATTTCCAGGCCAAGGATATTCCGTTAATAATTGACGTGCTTCCTCGTCTAAAAAGATAGGCTTAGTTTTATATTTTTCTGCAAAATCAACTACAAATTTTCTAAACAATAAAGGAATGTCTTCTTTACGGTCTCTTAAAGAAGGCACGCGAATAGGTACCGTATTCAAACGATAGTACAAATCCTCTCTAAATTTCCCTTTTTGGGTAAACTCCAATAATTCTCTATTGGTCGCTGCTACTACACGCACGTCTGATTTTTGTACTTTGGAAGAACCTACACGAATAAATTCTCCAGTTTCTAATACACGCAACAACCTTGCTTGGGTGCCTAATGGTAGTTCTCCGATTTCATCTAAAAAAATAGTACCTCCACTCACGGTTTCAAAATAACCTTTTCTACTATCTACTGCACCAGTAAAAGAACCTTTCTCATGTCCAAATAATTCAGAATCAATAGTGCCTTCTGGTATAGCGCCGCAGTTGACTGCAATAAATGGATTATGTTTTCTAGCAGACAAACTATGAATGATTTGAGAAAAAACTTCTTTACCTACACCGCTTTCTCCCACAATCAGCACAGTCAAATCGGTACCCGCAACTTGTTCCGCGGTATTCAATGCATGATTGATGGCAGGGGTATTGCCAATAATGCTGAATCTATTTTTTAATGCTTGTAAATCCATTTTAATTATTTTTTATGGCGCCGATTAAAGTGCCTTTCGTATAATGGGTAATCAGAATGTTCACATAATCTCCTTTTTTTAAAGGAGCAATGATACCATTGCTGGCTTTAGGAAAAACAACTACTTTGTTTTGACTAGTTCGGCCCATCCATTCTGCGTCGCTTTTTTTACTATTGCCCTCAATCAATACTTCGTAAGATTTTCCTAATTCTTTTTTATTACTTTCATTAGATAAATGCCATTGCACATCTACTATTTCTTGTAATCTTCTTTTTTTAATCTCCAAAGGAACATCGTCTTCATATCTTTTTTCTGCAAGGGTGCCTGGGCGCTCGGAATAAAAATACATATAGGCATAATCATACTGCGCCAATTGCATGATGCTCATCGTGTCCTGATGATCTTGTTCTGTTTCAGTACAAAAACCTGCAATGATGTCTGCGGAAATACTACATTCAGGCATCAGTTCTTTAATACGCGCCACTTTAGACAAATACCATTCGCGGGTGTAAGTGCGGTTCATCAATTGTAAAACCCTAGTACTACCGCTTTGCACTGGTAAGTGGATGTATTTGCAAATATTGTGGTATTGTTTCATCGTCAATAAAACTTCATCTGTAATATCTTTCGGATGAGAGGTGCTAAATCGAACCCTTAATAAGGGACTAATTAAAGCGACACTTTCTAATAGCTGCGCAAATGTAACCTGGGTATTGGTTTCAGGGTTTGTCCAATAATAACTATCTACATTTTGTCCAAGCAGGGTCACTTCTTTATATCCTTTATCAAATAAATCTTTACATTCTGCAATAATGGAAAAAGCATCCCTACTTCTTTCACGACCTCTTGTAAAAGGGACTACGCAAAAGCTACACATATTATTACAACCGCGCATAATGGAAATAAATCCACTAATGCCATTGCTGTCTAATCTAACAGGCGAAATATCCGAGTAGGTTTCTTCTCTACTTAATAATACATTCACTGCTTTTTGCCCAGTACCAGCTTCTACTATTAAATCGGGTAGGGTACGGTAAGCATCTGGTCCAACAACTAAGTCCACCAATTTTTCTTCTTCTAATAATTTTGATTTTAATCTTTCTGCCATACAGCCTAAAACACCAACCAACATCGCTGGCTTTTGTTCTTTATATTTTCTAAACTCCGTGAGTCTTTTGCGAACCGTGAGTTCAGCCTTTTCTCTAATTGAGCAGGTATTAATTAGGATTAAATCAGCTTGTTCTATATTTCTGGTACTGCCATAGCCATCCTTTTCTAAAATAGAAGCCACTACTTCACTATCTGCAAAGTTCATGGCACAGCCATAACTTTCGAT
>CANFXV010000044.1 GCA_947451115.1 Bacteroidota bacterium | reverse complement strand
TTTGCTTAAAGCGAGGATTCTTTTTGTTGATAACGTATAATTTACCTTTACGCTTCACGATCTTGCAATCGGCACTACGTTTTTTAATGGATGCTCTAACTTTCATCTTTTTATTTTTAAATATTTATTTCCTTCTAATTATTTTTTATTTGTGTCTGAAATTGATTCTTCCTCTTGTTAAATCGTAAGGACTCATTTCCAAACCCACTTTATCCCCAGGCAAAATTCTGATATAGTGCATGCGCATTTTACCAGAGATCGTTGCCAAAATTTCATGTCCGTTTTCTAATTTCACTCTGAACATGGCATTGCTCATAGCTTCTAATATTACTCCATCTTGTTTAATCAGCGGTTGTTTTGACATACTTATTTTGGGGTTGCAAAGATATGGAAATGAATGGAATTATGAAAAAATCACCCCGAAATATTAGGAATTAGGCAAAATAAAAGGAGAACTGGGCGTTCTCCTTAAAAATATGTTGATAATCAATTAGTTAGTAAATTATAGCCCGGGAAACCATGGTCGGCCGATGCCCGCCCTAAAAGGCCAAGGAATGGCAGACAAAATGAGTAGCAAGGCAATGAGGTATAAAACGGTCGTTGTGCCCGGTTTGCCCCCCTTTTTGTACTTGATATGTCCAATAGTGATCAGTATTATGGCAATTATCATGGAGCTAATGTGCTCCATCGCCCAAAAACGACCAGCGGCATCTTTCATGACTTCTTTCATCCCTCCAGGGGCTTGGCTTACTAATTGATAGCCTACAGGACCAAAAAAGTACTGATAAAGGCCAAGTACCAAAGTAGTATGCGCACTAATCAACAAAATTTTACTTGTTTTAAGCGCGTCCTGCTTGGTCAATAACTTAGCGATAGACCAGATGAGTGTAATTAAAATAACCCATCTTAATAGATTGTGTAGATGTAATAAACCTGTATTCATAGTGCTAATATATTCAATTTATGTACTAATCCAACCAATCGGCCACAAATAAATTGGTATCTCTGGTTCCCCCATTATTTCTGTTAGAAGAGAACATGATCTTTTTGCCATCTGGGCTAAACATAGGAAATGCATCAAAACCTTTGTCGCGGCTAATTTTTTCCAAATGATTGCCCTCCAAATCAATCAAGTACATATTGAAAGGAAAGCCGCGCTTGTATTCATGGTTGCTACAAAAAATGATGTGTTGGCCATCGGGTGTGAAATTAGGTGCCCAATTGGCTTGGCCTAAATGCGTAATTTGTTTTGCATTGGTGCCATCGGCATTGGCTACCCAAACTTCCATCTTGGTGGGTGCCACCATCCCTTCTTTCAATAAAGATTTATATTCTTCCACTTCCTCTGGTGTACTGGGACGACTTGCTCTCCAAACAATTTTCTTGCCATCTGGACTAAACCAAGCACCCCCATCATAACCCAATGTATTGGTTACTTTAATTTCTTTACCTGTGGCCAGCTCCATCACATACAAATCCAGGTCTCCGTCTTTCACACTGCAATAAATCATTTTTTTACCATCGGGCGATAAAGTGCCTTCGGCATCATACCCCTCTGACTTGGTCAATTGCTTTATAATTTTTCCAGTGGTATCGGCCATAAAAATATCGTAGTTGCTGTACAAAGGCCAGATGTATTTATTGCCATACTTAGCACGGTCTACTGCTGGTGGACAGGCGTCTCCCCCATTTTTTGTGGATGCATATATAATGTGTGCGCCATCTTTGGTGAAATAAGAACAAGAAGTGCGGCCTTTTCCTCCACTAATTAATTTATAGGTAAAACTATCTGTGGCTTTAGTAGGTACCAAGCCCATAAAAATTTGATCACAATCAACTCCCTCTTTTGGATTGGTGCGTTGAAAAGTAATACGCTTGCCATCAAAACTCCAATAAGCTTCGGCATTGTCTCCTCCATTGGTTAATTGATGAATGTTTTTAAAATGTTTTTCCCCTGCAAATAAAACAGAGTCCTGTGCTTGGGCGTTAATGGCCAAGAAGGCAAAAAAAAGTAAAAAGCTGATTGGTTTCATAACTTGATTGATTGGAAGCAAAAGTAAATACTAAAATGATTGCTCAAACTAATTTAAGTCATTTAGTTCCCTTATTAAAGTCATAATTAGGTCATATTAATTGTAAAATTCTTAAAAAAAAATAGACCTTTGTAGCAAATCCACCCTATGGCCATCATTGCACCCTCTTTATTAGCTGCCAATTTTTTAGAATTAGGAAAAGCAGCAGCGATGTTGAATGAAAGTGAGGCCGCTTGGTTTCATTTAGATGTCATGGATGGAAGCTTTGTCCCCAATATTAGTTTTGGTTTGCCGGTGATTGAACAAATAAGAAAAGCCACTAGCAAAGTTTGTGATGTGCATTTAATGATTGTACATCCAGAAAAATACATAGAAGCATTTAAAAAAGCAGGGGCAGATATTTTAACGGTGCACTATGAAGCCTGTCCTGAACTAGCGACTACCCTAGCACAAATAAAAGCAGCAGGGATGAAGGCTGGCGTGGCCATTAATCCTAATACCGATGCAGCCGTATTAACCCCATTTATTAAAGACATTGATTTGGTTTGTGTGATGAGTGTATATCCAGGATTTGGCGGACAAAAATTTATTGAAACCACTTACGAGAAAGTAAAAACCTTGAAGCAAATAATACTTGATGCCCATGCTGCCACTCTTATTGAAATAGATGGTGGCGTAGATGCTAATAATGCAGCAGCCTTAACCGCTGCAGGTGCGGATGTATTAGTAGCGGGCACTACGGTGTTTAAAGCGGAAGATCCAATAGCGATGATTGCAAAGCTAAAAGCATTTTAAAAATTTCCAATTCCTCATACTCCCGACAATATTACCTCTGCTTTATCAAAAGATGAAGCCAATATTATCATTTGAAGTAATGCACATATGTGCGTATTTAATCCTTGTTATTTTGTTTTTGTTATTTTAAATTGTGGTAGGGTCATAAAAAACAATACTAACCTTTAAATTCTAATCCATTGACTGAAACCATCATCAATTTAGAAACCGTTAACCCTATTGAATTTTTCGGCGTTAACAACAACAAGTTCGACATCTTAAAAAAGAAATTTCCCTTACTCAAAATTTTATCAAGAGGTACGCAGATTAAACTAAGCGGCGCTCCAGAGCAGATTGATTTAGCCAAAGAAAAAATTGACTTAATCATCGCTTACATGCAACGCAATGGTCATTTGAGCGAAAACTATTTTGAACAAATTTTAGGAGGCGATGACGCAGAAGTAATTGATAACTTTATTGACAAAAATCCCAATGAAGTATTGGTTTTTGGTCCTAACGGAAAAACTGTTAGAGCTAGAACCGCCAACCAGAAAAAAATGGTACAGGCCGCCGACAAGAATGACATTGTATTTGCCATTGGACCCGCAGGTACAGGTAAAACTTATACTGCAGTTGCTTTAGCAGTAAGGGCATTGAAAAACAAAGTGGTGAAGAAAATAATTTTAACGCGCCCTGCGGTAGAAGCAGGTGAAAGCCTAGGTTTCTTACCAGGTGATTTAAAAGAAAAAATTGATCCCTATTTACGCCCCTTATATGATGCCTTGGATGATATGATCCCTGCGGATAAATTGGGTTATTACATGACCACCCGTACCATCGAAATTGCCCCTCTTGCGTATATGAGAGGTCGTACCTTGGACAATGCTTTTATCATTTTAGATGAATCACAAAATGCCAATGATTTGCAAATAAAAATGTTCTTGACACGTATTGGATCCAATGCCAAGGCTATCATTACTGGTGACCCTACCCAGGTAGATTTGCCAAGGAATCAAAAAAGCGGTTTGGAAAAAGCTTCCAGAATTTTACAAAACATTGAAGGCATTGCACATATTCAATTGGATGAGGAAGACGTGGTAAGACATAAATTGGTAAAAGCTATTATTAAAGCCTACGACAAGGAAAGAGAAAACGAGACCGAAAATTCCTACCATCGTTAAATCGGTTTATAAGCGCAGTATAAAAGATATAAGCTTTGAGCCTAAGATTAGATACCTCGTTCCGAATTTCGGGTCGGGGTATTTTTTTTGAAGAAACTGCAAAAAAATTAAGTAATTTCATGGCAATGGCCACAGACATTATTAATCAGTTTACGATTGGGGTGGAAGAAGAGTACATGGTACTTGACCCTTCGACCAAGGAATTAAAAAGCCATCAGCAAGCCATTGTCACTGAAGGCCAAAAAAAATTCAAGGACAAGATCAAGGCCGAGATGCATCAGGCCGTAGTGGAAGTAGGCACTGGTATTTGTAAAAATGTGGATGAAGCGTATCAAGAAATTTTAGAATTAAGAACCCATGTTTCAGAAGTAGCAAATGGACTAGGCTTTAGCATTGGCGCTTCAGGCACCCACCCTTTTAGTTTATGGGAAACACAGCTGGTGTCTGATCAATCTCGTTATCAAGCTATCTTAAATGAATTACAACAAGCTGCCAGAAGCAATTTGATTTTTGGATTGCATGTACATGTGGGCATCGAAGACAGAAGCATGGCCATTCAAATTGCCAATACGGCAAGGTACTTTCTTCCACATATTTATGCACTAAGCACCAATTCCCCTTTTTGGGAAACGCGCAATACAGGCTACAAATCTTATCGAAGTAAAGTGTTTGATAAGTTTCCAAGAACAGGCATACCTGATACTTTTGAAAGTATTGAAGCCTATGAGAAATTTATAAAGTTATTGATAAAAACCAATTGTATTGATGATGGTAAAAAAATATGGTGGGACCTACGCGTGCACCCTGTTTTCAATACTGTTGAATTTAGAATTTGTGATGTACCTATGACCATTCAGGAAACCATTACCATTGCCGCTTTTTTTCAAGCCATTTGTGCCAAAATTTATAGCCTTAGACGTCAAAACATTAATTTTATTAATTATCAACGTGCTTTAATCAATGAAAATAAATGGAGGGCCAGCCGCTATGGCATTGAAGGAAAATTAATTGACTTTGGCAAAGAAAAAGAAGTGCCGGTGGTAGATTTAGTGAATGAATTATTGGATTTCGTGGACAGCGTGGCCGATGAATTGGGCAGCAGAGCACACTTAAATAAAGTAAAGGATATTTTCACCAATGGGACAGGCGCCGATCAGCAATTGCGCGTGTTTAAAGAAACAGGAAGCTTGATAGAAGTGGTCAAGTATATTGAAACAAGTTTCTTAAAAGTATAAGTACTATTCTCCAACCTTGTAGTCAAATAAAGTGGCAGTAAACAGGCCTCTTTCTCTTTTAGTAAATAATACATCCCAGTTGCCTTTGTACCTTAAAATTTTGGGGACCAATTGTCCGTTGAAATAAGTCATTTCTACTTCCATCTGAACATTAAAATCGTAAACCCCCGCTTTGTAACTTAAAGAATAGTTGCGGCCGAGCACTTCTAAGGTTTTAGGATTGAACCAAGTAATCATTTGATCTACCACTACTCTTTCTTTATTAAAAAAGCCTAAGTCTTGTTTGGGTTGAACATCAAAAACATAGGCCAATTGCCCATGGTAATCCACATAATCTAATTTGTAATCGTATAATTCATGCGCCGATTCGTCGTACAAATCTAATTTATTGCCAATAAAAGGAATGCCTGGAATTTTTTTACCCGGATTAAAAAACAACATTTTTAATTGTTCTTTGGCTTTTTCCATTCTAGAACCCTGCACCACTCTTTTCTTACCCGCTACCACATTCGTTTCTCCACAAATAAAGCCCTTGGTAAAAAATAAACTAGCATACAAGGATGGCGTAACATAATTGTATTCACCACTGGCATTGCGCAAATCACCCGACGTAGTTTCTTCCAACACCTCCATCGATCTACAATTATTTTTACGTGTTTGTTTGGTTTTACTATTTAAGGTAGCTACCACTGCTTCATTCTTATCTTTCATTTCAATATGATTGTAAGAACTATACCCAATGGTACGCAAGGTTTTAAATGCTTTGTAAAAACTAGTATCTTCTTTAATTCTTTGTAAAATATCTTTATAATCAAAATGATTACGCACGATGGCATCGGTTAAAGTAAATTTTTGCCCTTGCTCATTAACGGTAGAATCTTGGGCAATCGCTGGTGCGATGAAAACAATTAGCCCAATGGCCACTAATAAATATTTTTTTAAAAGAATATACATAATTATTTGAGTAAGATCATTTTATAATCCACTTTAGTTTTGCCCTTAGAAATATCATTTAATTTTCCTTGTAATATTTTACGACGCAAGGGTTTTAAATAATCAATGAATAATTTGCCTTCGATATGATCATACTCGTGTAAAATGATTCTTGCAGTCATACCATTAAAAGTTTCGGTATTTGCTACAAAATTTTCATCCATGTATTGAATGGTCACTGTTTCAGCCCTTAAAACATCTTCTCTTATCTTAGGTATGCTCAAACAACCTTCATTGTATACCCAATCCTTCCCACCTGTTTCTATTACTTTGGCATTAATGAATACTTTTTTAATGCCGGGTGCATCTGGATATACTTCATCTTCTTCCTCTCTATTCGCGAAAATCTGTTCACTGTCCATAACAAATAAGCGAATGTTCTTATTAATCTGTGGTGCGGCCAAGCCTACTCCATTGCTCTCATACATGGTTTCCCACATGTCTTCAATCAATAAAGCCAAGCCAGGATAGTCTGCCTCAATGGGGGCACTTATTTTTCTTAAAATAGCTGCACCATAGGCAACAATTGGTAAAATCATAAACTCAACTTTATAAAATCTAAAATGGGGATATTGCCTGCAAAGTTATCAATAAAAGATGGCTTTACGAACGGTTGCTCAGATATTCCTGCAATAACATGGTGGCCGCCACTCTATCAATGGTTTTCTTGTCTCTTCTATCATTTTTCTTCATGCCCATTTCTACCATGGCTCTGACAGCATTTTTAGAACTATAACGTTCATCCACTGTTTGAATGGGTATGTTCGGGAACTTCTTACCTAAATCAATGATGGTTTTTTGCACTAAGGGCGTGGCATCAGTGGGCGTATTGTCTAAATTAAGGGGCTCTCCTATTAAAATGAGTTCGACGGCTTCTTTGGAAAAATAATCGGCTAAAAAGGTGAATAAACTTTTTGTATCTACAGTGGTGAGGGCCGTTGCAATAATTTGCAAAGGATCGGTCACCGCTAGCCCGCATCTTTTTCCACCATAATCAATACAAATTATTCTAGCCAAAGTTTTATATTTAATTAAAATGAATAAAATTATTATTCGCAAGCATCAGTTCTATCACTAGTGCCGTAATGACAAAAATACTAAATACAATACTGGCAATACCATTGGCCGTCATAAAGGCAATATTTACTTTAGTTAAGTCATTGGGTTTAACAATGCTGTTTTGGTATAAAAGCATACCTACAAAAACCAATAACCCAATTAAATAAACAAAATGAAAACCTCCAATAAAATAAGCAGCAATTACAAAACTTGCAGAAAAAACATGTAAGACTCTTGCAATGCTTAAAGCTTTATGCAAACCCCAATAACTTGGAATAGAATACAACGATTGTGCTTGATCAAAATCTATATCCTGTAAGGCATAAATAATATCAAAACCACTTACCCAAAATACAACTGCAAAAGAAAACAACAAGGGTAATACTGCGAAACTCCCTGTCACCGCTAAATAAGCACCAATGGGCGCTAAAGAAAGTCCAATGCCTAAAACCAAATGACATAAATAAGTAAAACGCTTGGTATAACTATAAAATAGAATCACAAATAAAGCCACAGGTGATAAATAAAAACAAATACTATTAATAAAAAAACTAGCCAGCACAAAAACCCCCATATTAATAAAAATAAATACCAAGGCTTTTTCTGCTTTAATAATACCCGCTGGAATTTCTCTAATGGCTGTTCTTGGGTTCAGCTTATCAAAATGCCTATCCAAATAACGGTTAAAGGCCATGGCAGTAGAACGGGCACTGACCATACAAACTAAGACTAAAAAGAATTTTAAGAAAAAATGTTCTACTGGCAACTGAGCCATCCACTGCGCTCTTACCCCTAGCACAAAACCAATCAATGCAAAGGGTAATGCAAATATGGTATGTGAAAATTTCACCAAGCTTAAATAATTCTTAACTGCCGACATATTTTTAATTCTATTAATTATAATTACTCATCAATAATACCTATCTCACCATCTCCCATAAAACAATAGCTGCTGCTACTGAAATATTTAAAGAATGCTTCATGCCATATTGTGGAATTTCAATGGCTCCATCACAAATAGCCAATACTTGATCGCTCACGCCTTCCACTTCATTACCAAATACAAAGGCAAGTGCATTGTTTGAATTATTGTTTGACTTTTCGTTGATATAAGTTTTGAAGTTTTCCAAAGATATACTTCCCTGGGTTTGTTCAATGGCATAAACTTTATAGCCCTGCTCTTTTAACGCAGTAACTGCATCAGCAGTATTTTCATAATACAACCAATCTACCGACTCAGTGGCGCCTAAGGCAGTTTTATGAATATCTCTATGCGGAGGCTGAGGCGTAAACCCACAAAGGCAAATACCTGAAATTAAAAAAGCATCGGAGGTTCTAAAAACACTGCCCACATTGTGCATGCTACGGATATTGTCCATGACCACCACCAGGGGCTTTTTATGGGCCAATTTAAAGTCGGCCACCGACTTTCTTCCCAACTCGTCCATGCTTAGTTTGCGCATACGCAAAAGTAGGCTTTTTATGAAAAATTATGTAGGTTTGTCCACCATGTCAAAATCAAGTGCCGATACGCCACTCATG
>CANFXV010000043.1 GCA_947451115.1 Bacteroidota bacterium | reverse complement strand
GTTTCTTTCTTCTACCTACTTAACCTATAAATGGTAAGGGCTGCTCTTTTAATTAAATAAGGTAGTTCGTTTAAATGGATGGTTTCGCCGGGGGCATGGGATCCCTTGCCTGAGGAGCCTAGTCCATCAATGCAATCTACATAGGCAGCGATATAAGAAATATCTCCAGCACCACGTGAACCTGGATCGCCTGCTACCGTGGGACCAGCGCCCATAGCGGTGGTGACTCCACTAATTACTTCGAGTACTTTATTATTGCCCTCGGTGGGGGCCATACTTGGTATGCCATCTTCAAATTCTATGCTGGCCTTAGTGCCTGGTAAACTATGATCAACAATGGCTTGCATTTTTTTTCTTGCATTGATTTTTTGTTGCTCCGTTAAAAAACGCAAATCGCCTGTTACGGTTACCGCAGGTGATATAATATTGGTTTTTCCAATGGCCATGCCCGCGGCCTTGCTGGCATCATAATTGGTTTCGGATCCACCAATAAATACACCCGGGTTAAAGGTTAAATATTTTTCTGTACTTAATTGTTCTCTAAATTCATTCACAATTCTGGCTGCTTCATAGATGGCTCCATAACCTGCACTTGGCGTAAACACCCCCGAACTATGTCCTGTTTTTGCTTTTACATTTAATAACCAACTACTGGCACCGCGGCGTGCAGTGGCTACTGAATTTAATCCGTTGGCGCCTTCAAAACCTAAGGCAATATCGGTTTGCTTAGCGCTTTCTATAAAATCTCCTCTACTAATGTCAATGGGTGTGCCTGCATGTTCTTCATCTCCTGTTAAATAAGCAATAATATTGGCGTCTTTTAGCAAACCTTCTGCCTGCAAGGCTTGTAGCGCAATAATCATAATCACATCTCCACCCTTCATATCGGTTACGCCCTGTCCTGTGGCAGTTGAATCATTTAAGATAGTATATGGATTAGCCGGCATATCGGGTTCAAACACGGTATCTAAATGTCCGATCAAAAAAAGTTTTTTTCCTTTGGTTGTTTTTTTAGCCTCTTTGTTAAAGCCAATGCTTGCTACCAAATGCCCGCCTCTGCGCAAAGAATCGGGTAAGCTTATCCACTTGGTTTTAAAATTTGCTTTTTCAAATTCACGTGCAAAGATGGCACCTACTTTTTTTACACCTTCTATATTTAAAGTGCCACTATTAATATCCACCGATTCTTTTAAAAGTGCAATGGCCCTTGGCATATTGGCATCGATATAGGCGATAATTTTTTCTTCCTCCTTGCTTAAGCTAGTGGACGCTTTCGTATTTTGAGCATACAATGTTTGATTGGCTCCGATACCAAGGCTCGATAAAATTCCAATAAATAAGATTGCTTTTTTCATACCCCCAATTTAGTTCAATTCATTTATACCTCAAAAGCAGGGGGGATATTATTACTGCACCACCCCTTCCGTAACAATCACATCGCTTAAAGCGCCAGTGCAAACCCCTTTAATGGTAATGGTTTCGCCTATTTTTTGACTAAGGGGCGTAGTGCTGATTAAAGTGACGGATACATTGGAAAATGAATCGGCGCGGCCTAAGATGAGGGTTATTTTTCCTTCCTGGTTTTTATCGATACTTACGATGGTGCCAGACACTGTTACCGCTTTATTCAAATACAAAGCATTTGCAGTTTTTTCATTGGCTTGAAAAGCTGCACTCAAAGAATCTGCTTGAATACTTAATCCTTTTTCTGATTGCACATTGCGATGATGTGTTTTGGAATACACAAATACATAATAGTATCCACCCAAGGCGGTAACCGCTACTACTGCTAATGCATAAATTAATTTGGTCATTTTACTCATTGTTTTAGTTTTTACCATTTGATGGCCCTTAGATCCTTGGGTTTACGCAAAGTAAATACCCTAGAAATATTAAATCCAAAACGCAGATCGCCCTTGGCCCAACTACCTGCCGTTTCATTGATAAATGTGCGCTCCGTCATTCCTGTGGAATTGGATACATGCAATTGAAATACATGGCCGCCTGTTTCAATGTCTACACCCACGGACAAAGGATCATTATAACCTTCCAAACTATTGAACCGATGATAATATTCGGTGGTGATATTTACTCTTTTACTGATGCGTTGTCTAAAACCAAGGCCCAAGGAATAAAAATCATTGGGGATGGTTTTATTATCTACCATATTGTAATGAATCATGGTAGGCGTTAATTGAAAAGAAAAATAATCATTCACCTTGCTTGCCAATAAGAATTGATGCGCATAAGAAAATTTATCGGACACATAAGGAGTATAAGTGGTCACCGCATCATGCAATGATTTATACATAAGAGAACTGGCATAACTTAAACTAAATGGAATAGTATGTTTGCCTGTTTGTTGCCTAATGATTCTAAATTTTAAAAAGGCATCGTACTGCTTTTCGAAAGTACTTCTGCCTATGCCTATCATTAACCTACTATTAATGCCATAATCTAAACCTAGGCGCATGGTGGCCTGATCCAATCCGAAAAAATTATACCCACCCTGGCTCAATGCGCCAAATCGATGTAAAATTCTAAAATCTAATATGCCTGCGCCCACATTTTCAATGGATTGACCATTCACAATTCGGGTAGATTTAAATGTACCTGTGGTAATGTCTGTGGCGGTGCTAGAAAGGGTATTGGAGGTATCTGCAAATAAATCTACAGTTTGCGCCTTTGCATGGGCAGTGGCCAGCAAAAAAATAATTGTTCCTATGCAAACATAACGTAAGCGCATAATTTTAGTTTTGATATTTGCAATTCACTTTTATTTTTGCTTCATTGGCAATTTTTTCTCCAATGTACAATCCTTTGATACCATAGTCTTTGATCTTAACACTAAACTCTCCTACAATGGCTGGCTTGCCTTCTTTTATTTGAATAGTACCTGTAGTGGCTACATTTTGTGGGGTACCATGTATGGTTAAACTTCCTTCTATTTTAATTGGGTAGCTGCCCTCTTTAGTAAAATCTACTTCTTTGATATTTTTTATATAGCCCTTGAAATCGGCTTTAGGATACTGTGTAGATTCCATATAATTTTCATTGAAATGATCTTCCATCAATTGATTTTCAAATTTGAAGCCTTTGATCAATACCCCAAAGATGATTTGCCCAGTGGTTTCTACAAATTTAGAATCTACTTGATTATTAACGGCAGCAATGGGCACGGCTCCTCCAGTGGCATTAAAAAATATTTGTCCAGTTTTAGTGGCATATACTTTTTGTGCATTTAAATTTTGAACCATGGTTATTTGAAGGCCCAGCATCAATACCATTATCGTTACTAGCTTTTTCATTTTATTGTTTTGATTCATATAAATTAATTATTAATAGCTCCTTTATTTACCCAAAGTATAATTTTGTTGATGCTGCATACGTCCAGTTTAGCTGCATTTTTTGGCATGGAGGAGGCAGATCCATTTTGTAAAATAGAATTCACCAATCTTCCGCTGCTGATATAGGGTTGCACAGAAGCATAAGAATTTAAAAATATGCCTGCGCCTAAACTATTTGCACTGGCTCCATGACAATTATTACAATTGGCATTTAAAATATTGGTGACGGTTACACTATAACTAACATTGGCTGTATCACAGGCGGCTACCACTACTTGAGGATAGACCTGGTCTTTTTTATCATAGTAACAGGCATTAAATAAAAATAATACCATGCCTATCAAAAATATATATTTGATGAATTTCATTTTATTGTGGATACCCATTTTGTATCCATTTTTGAATTTGAATAATTTTACAATCTAACATTTTATTAGAAGGGGGCATTCTTTGTAATGCAGTAAGCGTAGTAGAATGATTGATGGCATTAATAAACAAGGCCTTATTGGCAGTGATATAGGCCTTGGTACTGGCATAGTCACCTAAATAAACATTTAAAGAACCTGGCTGTGTACCATGGCAGCCGCCACAATTATTGGCCAATATAGTTTGTATGGCAGCGGCATAAGTAAAACTAGTGGTATCACAAACATTAGTGCATTGGGTGTTTAATGCCCCTTGATCGATCCATTTTTTGATAAGGGCAATTTGTGCAGTGCTCATGGCGGCACTTCCTCTTGGAGGCATTCCATTATTAATAATAGTATAATACTTGCTAGATTTTGAATTATTTGCCTTGATCCCATTCATGATATGTCCATAATCGGTGGTGATCACCCCCTCCTTATGGCTACTTGCACTATGACAACCAGCCGAGCCACAATAACTTACATACAAGGGCAATATATCTGAATTAAAACATACGGTATCTGAAAGGGTAGCTGGGGTTCCGCCAGCAGGTGTGGTAATGGGTGGTTTAACCACCAAAATAGTATCTAAAGAAATACCTGCATTAATGGTAATGATATCATGTTGACAGGCGCCCAATCCTAGAATGAATAAAATCAAAAGGGTAATAGGTAGATATCTTTTATTCATAAAGAACTTAATTGGGGGGAACTGGTACAAAGATAAAAAAATTGCTGTTAAGGGAATAATAAAATTCTATACTTTAATTAAATTGTAAGGGTATGTTAATTTTTAAACTAAAGTTGCGGCCCATATTAAATACACCCATTCTACCTGTGACTAAATTTTCATCGGTGTATTTTAAACGGCTTAAACTATTTTGATAAGCAAGATCGGTGAGGTTTTGTGCAAATAAAGAAATACTAAATAAATGTTTTCCTTTATTCATCACCTGTGTACCCATGCCTAAATTTATTAAACTATACGCTGCTGTTTTAGTTTCAGTATTGTAGCCGGTGAATGGATTATTTTGTGCGGCTACATTGTCCATCTGTAAAGAGATATAGGTATTCTTATAATTCACTGATTGCTTGTCCAATTCATACCTTAATTCGGCGATCCATCTAAAAGTAGGAATATTGGGTAGATTGCTACTGCCATCCAATGCATGATTAAATACCCCTCGAACATAAGACAAAGTATTTTCGATATGTATGCCATCAAATGGATGTGGATGAATATCGATATTCCCTTCGACGCCAAACAAATGGGCATCTTGTTGATGATAAGCAAAGGCATAATAATTTTTACTATCTTTTACAAGGATAGAATCACCACCTTTTGCGCTCAATAATTTTTGATAAAAAATATAATCAGTGACCATATTGTAAAATACATTGGCTGCAATAGATACATGTTCATTGCTCCACTCTGTCCCTAAATCAAATTGTAAACTTTTTTCTGATTTTAAATTAGGGTTGCCATATTCATATCTATTCGTTCCTTCATGTGCTCCATTGCTTCCTAATTCAGATAAATTAGGTGCTCTATAACCCCTGGCCACATTGAATTTATACACGATATTATTTTCTGCTTGATAAGTGGCACCAAAGGAGCCGGCAATGTCTCCATAATCTTTTTGTAAGCCATTGAACTCAATGCCTTTTTTATCCACCCTTAATCCTCCACTTAAATACAATTGATTAATATGCTTTTGGGTAAAGAAGAACAAGCCCAATTCTACTGCATTGTATTCGGGAATTAAAGTTTCTACACCTTTGTTTTTATTGTCTTGATTCATGCCGCTCACACCAATGGTATGTTTCCAATTATTGGTTTCGGGTAATAAATATTGAAAAGAATAATTCAATGTGCCTAAATCAAAGTACAAACTTTTTTCTGCTGGTGCTGAAACATTGCCAAATTCTTGTCTTTGATTTCTTTGATAGGCTATATTGGCTTTTAATTTTCCTGTGCCCCAATTGATGCTATTATCCAATATAAATTTAGTGTGTTGTATGTATTGATAAGGAATATTTGGGGTGGTGGAATTAAAATCGGCGCTGTTAGCAGGCACTTCGATAGTGCTAATATTGTTACTCGGACTAATTGGAACTTGTTTGGTAAACTGTCCTAGCTCATTTCTTGTTCCTTCGATCATGCCTAATTTTTGGGTGAACTCACTTATGATTAAATGGCTATAGCCCCAATCTTTTTCTACGCCAATAAAAGCACCCCCATTTAATTCACTAAACTTGGAATTATAAACATAGCCATCATATTTATTTTGATAATCGGCTGCTTTTTTACTTGAGGCATTGAATCCCCAAACCAAGCCATGATTGTTTCCTGCTAAATCAAAATGATAGCCTTTCAATTGGTTATTGCTTTGATAATTGCTAAACACATTTCCTTTAATGATACCTTCTGCCACAGGAACATTGGACACAATATTAATTACCCCCGACAAAGCTTCACTGCCATAAATGATGGAAGCAGGTACTTTTAAAACCTCGGTTCTGGTGACATTGTACTCATCTATTTCAATCCCATGTTCATCCCCCCATTGTTGTCCTTCTTGTTTTACCCCATCGTTCAAAACCACCACCCTATTGTAGCCTAGGCCGCGGATGATAGGTTTAGATATAGCCGGGCCTGTAGTTAATTGAGTCACCCCTGGTGTTTTAGAAAGTGCATCAATAAAATTGGTAGCGGCTCCTTTGAATAAATCTTCTTTTCTTAAAATGCTGATAGGTGTTGGCGTTCTCTTACTTGAAGTGGCACGCAAAAAACTTGTTACTGTTACATTGGTATTTTCTACCACATTGTGATTCAAAGCAAAATCTTTTTGAATTGAACTTTGAATAGTTAAATTGATAGTTTGTATGGTATAGCCAATAAAACTTACTTCGATAAGGTATTTACCTGGTGCTAAATTAATTTGATACTCCCCTTTGTCATTGGTGGCTACTCCTTTTTTTAATTCAGGAAAATAAATAGAGGCCCCTTGCAAGACTTGTCCTGTTAATTGATCGGTGACCTTGCCTTGCAATAAAAACTTTTCTGTAAAAGGATTTGCATCTAATGCAAGGGCAAAAGAAAATAATAAAAACGTAGTGGTAATAAAATACTTGAACATAATGGGAATCTAAAATGAATAATGAAATCAATAAATAAACTATTTCATTATGCAGTGGGCGGCCCTCTAGATTCTGTTGAAAATGATTGGGAAGAAAAATAAAAATGGAGTAAAACCGTATTGCGCGTTTGTGCAATTAACGGATGTGTTAAATGAATAGCAAAAGAAAAATCTGCGAAAGAAGACGCAACCACTAGATTATCCTGTGTACAATGGACCGCTGATTTTTCTACTTGATCGATGGGCACTGATTTATGTACCTCGCATTTTACCTGATCGCTATGTTTGGCCACTAGATCATGCACTGCCTTTTGAGAACTAATACTAAAGGCAAATACCAACAATAGGAATAGGGCAATAAATGATCGTATGGTTTTGTGGTAGAACATCTTTATAATAACTTAAAGTTACGCCAATAAAATTATACCATAGATTATCTGCTTGATTTTGAACCTTTTAGCTAAAGTGTTGTTATTCTAATTGACTGATTTACACCTTCTTATTAAAATTTAACTTGGGTAAATGAGCAAAATCATCTATTTTTGATGTTCAAACATTGAAATAAAAAATTAATACTATGAAATTATTAGATGCACTACAATGGCGCTATGCTGTTAAAAGAATGAACGGTACTAAAATACCTGCTGAAACCTTAGAAACTATTTTAGAAGCTACTCGTTTAGCGCCTAGTTCTTTTGGTTTAACTCCTTACAATATTATTGTAATTGAAGATCAAGCCACTAAATTAAAATTACAACCCCATTTTTACAACCAACCTCAAATTGGTGAATCATCTGCTGTAGTCATTTTTGCTGCACATACCAGCATTACTGAAAAAGATGTAGATGTTTACATGCAAGAAATTGCTGAACAAAGAAATATGCCTGTAGAAGGATTGAAAGATTTTTCTGGTTATGTGAAAGGCGCCATCGCACATCAATCTCAAGAACAATTGCAAGCTTGGGCTGCAAAACAAACTTACATTGCTTTAGGTTTTGCATTGGTGGCTGCTGCTTCTGAACAAGTAGATGGTACCCCAATGGAAGGTTTTGATCCTGCTGCTGTTGATGCTGAATTAGGTTTGGCTGCGCATGGTTTACACGCAACTGTTGCTTTAAGTTTAGGCTACAGAGATGCTGCCAATGATTATTTATCTAGTGCTGTAAAAGTTAGACGCACTGCTGAAAAATTAATTATAAAAAAATAATTAGTTCATAGATAGGTTTTGTAGAGTCTCCCAATGGGGGACTCTTTTTTTGCCCATACATTTATTTAAACCCTTTTAACTATAGATAAATAAGATGTTTTTGCTTTTAATGAAAAGATATTTTAGCGTAATTACTATATTTATATTATGAAAAAAATAGTCAATCAAATAGCTTTAACTTATACGGTTTTAACCTGTATATTTTTTAATAAAATTATTGCTGCTACTAATTCCTTAATCATTTATGCAATTGTAACTGTCCTTTTAATGTCAACAGTACTTTACATTAATTATATAAAAAAAAGTGGCTAACTATAACTGAGTTTTATTCTACTTTCATGACTGCTGATCTCTGCCCTATACCATTTTCATTGAAGGCTTCAATTTGAAAATAATAGGGCAGATTTTTTTCTAGTGCAGTGCAGTAGTATTCACTCACCCCATACACTAATACACTGTTGTATAATTTACCAGGATCGCTGCCAAAATAAATATGATATCCTGTTGCATTGGGATTCACCGCCCATTTTAACCAAGCATTTCTTCTTTCACTATCGCCCCTTAAAGCAATAAAATTGATGACCTCGCCTGGATTAGTACCGGCACCTTTTCCAAACACACGTAAACCACTTAAAGCAAATTTACCTGTTGGCATATGCAGATTTTCCATTTTAATATACCTGGCTTCAATTGGTTTTGGCAACACTACATAATCATGCGGTACATCAGTTTTATTTTTTGATTTATCGATGATTAAGCTCCAGGCTTTACCATCTACTGATGCATAAATTTTATATTGATGATAAATATCCAATTGCTTGCCCATAAGTTCAGCGCCCTCATCTGCATAATTAATTTGTATAGCTTGTATCGTACTTTTATTGCCTAAATCGGATTGTATCCATTCGCCAGCATTGCCCGTAGTCGCCGACCAGTAGGTTTTCATATTTTCATCCACCGCATTGTTGGCGGTAAAGGCACTTAGTGTAGAAGATACTTGCACTGGTTTATTGTAATTAAGTAACATCCATCCCGTAAACTGAGACGCATCATGATTGGCGCCAGCATGCGGAATATAATGCGGATAATCTCCATAAGAAGTATTGGTATATAAAATGCCATCAGTATCTATCTGCGCTGGCCAAATTCCGTTTCTTCGTTCAAAATTATTTTTAACTGCAATAGTAATAGTGGATATATGCCACCATTGTTTGAATACATCTTGGTAAGTGGCACCATGCCCAGCACCTCTTGTAAAGCCACCCGGCTTATAAGAAAATGGATTGTGCTTTTGATAGGTAAAAGGACCTAATGGTTGATCGCTCACATACACACCATCTCCATAGCCACTGAACTCAGTACCTGGTGCCCCATACTGTAAATAATATTTGCCTTTGGATTTATTCATCCAGGCACCTTCCATAAATGGTTTTAAAAAAGTATTGTCCTGGTGTTCTCCAAAACGCTCCCATCCATGTAGGCTATCTTCCAAATGAATCAAAGATTTTCTTTCGCCAATAGGTGCAAATGTTTTTCGGTCTAACTCTTGTCCATAAATAGGGTACAAATTACTAGATCCATTGTACATGTATAAACGATTGTCCTCATCTAAAAATAAACCTGGATCCCATGCACCTGTTTGTAAACTATCCACTGCGATATGCCAATCGTCCTTGGTTGGATTGGTGCTATACCATAAACTAAAGTTTTTTGCATAGGTAGATCCGATGACCAACAAACTATCTCCAAGCACCACCGTAGCTGGTGCACATAATTCATCATACACTCCATTCCATGATCTTAAAAATTTTCTTGGGATAAATTTCCAATCTTTCATATCAGTACTCCACCAATAACCCCACTGATTGGTACTAAATAAAAAATATTTATGGTCATATACGGCAATGATGGGATCTGCAGTGGCGCGGTGTTTACCGTTTTGTACAAAATTGGGAATAGGGCAATAGCCATAATCGATATTGATGGGATTGCAATAAGTAGCTTGTCGATCTGGACTAGTAGATGAATTATTAATTTTTTGAGCCATCAAAAATCCATGGATCAATAGCAATAAACATACAGATAGAATCAGTTTCATAGCAGCAATTTGTAGCTTAAATATACTATTAAAATACATGCAGATTTTAGAAAATAGTCGCAGTTCAGCCTCGTTCAATAGCGTATAAATACTTGAAATTCAGTTGAATAAACTACTTATTTTCGATTTTGAAAGGCATTAAGAAAAAACAAAAATGAAAACATTATAATATTTATGCGCATAAATTTAAATAATACGTATCTTTATAAAATATTATATACTGATACTATGAAAGCAAGATTAAACATCACCATTGAAGCTCCTCTTTTAAAAGAGGTAAAAAAAATTGCCGCTAAGAAAAATATAAGCGTTTCTGAAATGGTAGAAGATTATTTTGAAATTATTACTAGACCAAAGAGAAAATTGCTTACCGAAATTTTGGACAAATTACCAAAAGTGAATATTCCAGAAAATAAAAAGTTAAGTGAATTATATTACGAAGAAAAAATGAAAGAATACAAAAATGAGCAATAAGATATATATAGATGCAAATGTAATTTTAGATTATTGCTTAGACAGAGATGGGAAGTCAAATG
>CANFXV010000042.1 GCA_947451115.1 Bacteroidota bacterium | reverse complement strand
TCAAGTGACTGTTTATTAAAACCAGTTTTTATTTGTAAAGATCCAGGACGTAGAGATGCTTACTTAGTAATGTGTGAAGTTTTAAGTTCTGATGGAACTCCACATCCAACCAATGGTAGAGCTACCATTGAAGATGATGACAATGATTTCTGGTTTGGATTTGAACAAGAATATTTTTTATGGAATCCAGCTACTGATAAACCATTAGGTTTCCCAGAAGGTGGTTACCCTGGACCACAAGGACCTTACTATTGTTCAGTAGGTGCTAAAAATGCTTACGGTAGAAATATAGTGGAAGAACATTTAGATGCTTGTATTGACGCAGGTTTGAACATTGAAGGGATCAATGCAGAAGTTGCTGCTGGCCAATGGGAATTTCAAATTTTCTCAAAAGGAGCTAAAGAAGCAGGAGATCAAATTTGGATTGCTCGTTACTTATTAGAAAGAATTGGTGAAACCTATGGTGTATCTATTAACTGGCATTGTAAACCATTGGGTACTTTAGATTGGAACGGTTCTGGTATGCATGCGAATTTCTCTAACACTACATTAAGAACTTGTGGTAAGAAAGAAACTTACGATACAATTTGTGAAGCCTTCCGTCCGTTTGTTAAAGAACATATTGAAGTTTACGGAGCAGACAATCATTTACGTTTAACTGGTAAACATGAAACTGCCTCTATCCACGATTTCTCTTTCGGTGTTTCTGACAGAGGTGCTTCCATTCGTATTCCAATTGGTGCAGTAGAAAAAGGTTGGAAAGGATGGTTAGAAGATCGTCGTCCAAATTCAGCAGCAGATCCTTATAAAGTAGCTGCTAGAATTATTAAGACTGTAAAAACTGCAAAAGTTTAGTTTTTAGTAATATTTTGATGGATTTAGTAAAAAATCCCCCCTCCTAATTGCTTGGATGGGGGATTTTTTGTTGATTACTCCTAACCAAATGCCACTACCTTTGATTTATTCTCAAATATAAAAACACCTAATATGTCATTAAGATTCGACGCCATCAATCATGTGAGCCATGAAAGGATCAATAATCCAGAAGTGCATTCACAAAAAATAACCGCCATTTTTGGGGAAAGTGTTTTTAATGTAAAAACCGCAAGAGAATACTTAAGCGATGAAGCCTACAAAAGTTTAGTCAATAGCATTAAAGGATCAAAAAAAATTGAAAGAAATGTAGCTGGACAAATTGCTACCGGCATTCGTGCTTGGGCGGAAGCAAAAGGGGTTACGCACTTTACACATTGGTTCCAACCCTTAACAGGTACCACTGCAGAAAAACATGATTCCTTTTTTACTTTAAAATCTGACGGCACTGCCATTGAAGAATTTGATGGCGCTGCATTAATACAACAAGAACCAGATGCCTCCAGTTTTCCAAGTGGTGGATTGAGGGCTACTTTTGAAGCAAGAGGTTATACAGCCTGGGACCCTTCTTCTCCCCCATTCATTATTGAAATTGGAAATGGTAAGACATTATGTGTACCTACTATATTCGTTTCTTATACTGGTGAATCTTTAGATTATAAAGCGCCTTTAATGAAAGCAACAGAGGCTTTGAATAAAGCAGCTGTTACAGTTTGTAATTTATTTGATAAAAATGTAAGCAAGGTAACGCCTACTTTAGGTTGGGAGCAAGAATATTTTGTCATTGACGAAGCCTTAGTGAATGCAAGACCCGATTTAGTACAATGTGGTAGAACGGTTTTTGGTGCAGCTCCTGCTAAAGGGCAACAATTGGAAGATCATTACTTTGGATCTATTCCTGAAAGAGTTTACGCCTTTATGCGTGACTATGAAAATGAATCATACAAATTAGGTATTCCATTAAGAACAAGACATAATGAAGTAGCCCCTGCACAATTTGAGTGTGCCCCTATTTTTGAAGAAGTGAATATTGCCGTAGACCATAACATTTTATTAATGGATGTAATGAGTCGTGTAGCAAAAAGACATCATTTAGTGGTATTACTACATGAAAAACCATTTGCAGGTATTAATGGAAGTGGTAAACATAATAACTGGAGTTTAGCTACAGATACTGGAGTGAATTTATTAGCCCCTGGTAAAACACCTAAGACCAATTTAATGTTCTTGACTTTCTTTGTGAACACGATTAAAGCAGTGCATGATTATGCCGATATTTTAAGAGCTGGTATTGCTTCTGCCTCTAATGATTTTAGATTAGGTGCCAATGAAGCCCCTCCTGCGATTATTTCTGTATTTGTTGGCGAATACTTAACCAAGGTATTGAACGACGTGGAAAGCCGCGTGGGGACTAAGTTTGACGAGCAAGACGAAGCTATTTTAAAATTAGACTTACACCGTAGCATTCCTGAATTGTTAATGGACAATACCGATCGTAACCGTACTTCTCCGTTTGCTTTTACTGGAAATAAATTTGAATTCCGCGCGGTAGGATCGACGGCCAACTGTGGTCATCCAATGACTATTTTAAATACGATTGTGGCAGATACTTTAAACAAATTTGCAGCAGAAGTAGAAGCCTTAACAGACAAAGGAGATAAGAAAGAAATTGCCATTATGCAAGTGATTCAAAAATACATCGTGTCAAGTAAGAAGATTTTATTTGAAGGCGATGGTTATAGCGAAGAGTGGCATAAAGAAGCAGAAAAAAGAGGCTTGCCTAATTTAAAGACCACACCTATTGCATTAGATGCGATGGTAACTGAGAAAGCAAAAAAATTATTTAAAGAAAATAATATTTATTCGCACAGTGAGTTGGAAGCACGTTATGAAATTGAATTAGAGAAGTACATTAAAAAAGTACAAATTGAAGCGCGCATCATGGGCGACTTAGCCACCAATCATATCATTCCTTCTGCACTTAAATATCAAAATGAGTTATTGAAAAATGTAAGCTTGCTTCGTGAAGCAGCCTTACCAGAAAAATTATACAAAGGGCAATTGGCTTTATTAAAAGACGTGAGCACACATATACAACAAGTATACGATAATGTAGATGCCATGGTAGAGGCCCGTAAAGTAGCCAACAATATTGTAAACTCAAGAGAGAAAGCCATTGCCTACGAGGCCAAAGTAAAAGCACAGTACTTTGATAAGATTCGCTACCACGTTGATAAATTAGAGCAATTGGTAGATGATGAATTATGGACCTTGCCTAAGTACAGAGAGTTGTTGTTTTTGCGCTAGTTAAAAAAGCTATGAAAATAAAAAAGGCCCCTTTCTAGGGGCCTTTTTTATTAAGTTGAATATTCAATATCTTAATACTAAATACTAATTTTTCGCTCTCAATCGCTGTGCTCAAATGTTCGCTCAAAATTGTATTTAGTCTTCCTGTAAATAATTCCTCAAAATAAATAAGGGGTTCCTTTATGGGGCCCCCTTATTTATTTTCATCAGAGAATTTTTATTAGGCTTTTATCTTCAGATAAAAAAAGCATAATAAAATTTACTTCATTTTGAATGTCTCGAGAAATTTGGTAGTGAAGTTTCCTTTTCTAAAATCTTCGTTCTGCATTAATTGTAAATGGAAAGGAATCGTAGTTTTCACTCCTTCAATCACATATTCACTTAAGGCACGGTACATGGTATTGATAGCTTCCTCACGGGTTTGTGCCACTGTAATTAATTTACCAATCATAGAATCGTAGTATGGAGGAATGACATAACCTGCATATACATGGCTATCCACACGAACACCATGACCACCTGGGGTATGCAATACTGTAATTTTTCCTGGAGAGGGTCTAAAATCATTGTAAGGATCTTCGGCGTTGATACGACATTCAATTGCATGCAATTGTGGTTCGTAATTGCGGCCTGATATTTTTTCACCTGCCGCAATTTTAATTTGCTCTTTAATTAAATCGTAACTCACTACTTCTTCTGTAACGCAGTGCTCCACTTGAATACGTGTATTCATTTCCATGAAATAAAAATTACGATTCTTATCTACTAAAAATTCTACCGTGCCTACGCTCTCATAGTTAATGGCAGATGCTGCTTTAATTGCTGCTTCTCCCATACGTTGACGCAATTCTGGAGTCATAAAAGGAGAAGGAGATTCTTCTACTAATTTCTGATGTCTTCTTTGAATCGAACAATCACGCTCACTCAAATGACAAACATTACCATATTGATCTCCTGCTACTTGAATTTCGATATGTCTTGGCTCTTCCACAAATTTCTCCATGTACAAACCATCATTTTTAAAACTTGCCCCTGCTTCCATTTTAGCAGTTTCAAATGCTTTTTCAATTTCTCCTTCATTCCATACAACACGCATTCCCTTGCCACCCCCACCTGCAGTGGCTTTGATGATGACTGGGTAGCCAATTTCTTTCGCTAATTTTTTTGCAGCTGCCACATCTTCCAATAAACCTTCTCCACCTGGTACTACTGGAACACCCGCTTTAATCATAGTTTCTTTGGCAGTGATTTTATCACCCATGCTATTGATCATATCGGGTGTTGGCCCAATAAATTTGATGCCATGGTCGGCACAAATTTGCGCGAACTTTGCATTCTCTGCTAAAAAACCATACCCTGGATGCACTGCATCGGCATTGGTAATTTCACAGGCGGCCATGATGTGTGGAATATTTAAATAGGATTCTTGTCCTTTTGGACCTCCTATACAAACTGCTTCATCTGCAAACTTTACATGCAAGCTATCTTTGTCTGCTGTAGAATAAACGGCCACTGTTTTAATGCCCATTTCTCTACAAGTTCTAATGATACGCAAAGCAATTTCGCCACGATTGGCTATCAAAATCTTTTTAAACATTTTTCTTAGTTAGGTTTGAAAATGGGTGAGGCTTATGCTGGTTGAACCAAGAATAAAGGTTGGTCATATTCTACTGGAGAGGCATCCTCCACTAAAATTTTCACGATGGTACCTTTGATTTCACTTTCAATTTCGTTGAATAACTTCATCGCTTCAATTATACATACCACTTTACCAGGCGCTACTTCTGTTCCTTCTTCGGCCATCAATGGCTTATCAGGAGCAGCCCTTCTATAAAAAGTACCAATCATTGGACTTTTAATGGTCAATAAATTGTCGGCTGCAGGGGCGGAGGCTGGAGCAGTTGGGGCAGCGCTGGCTGCCACTGCAGGTGCACCCACAGCTGGGGCAGCAGCATAAGTAGGTGCTGGTACAGAGCTTACCGTAACACGCTCTTCTTTTTGCTTGATGGTTACTTTGCCATCTTTATCTTCGATGCTGATCTCTCCGATATTACTCTTGTTAACTACCTTAATTAAATCGTGAATTTGTTTCAAGTCCATGTTTAGCAATTTTGGGTAAAATTGGGGTATTTTTATGGATTTTAGCAAAAAAAAGGGCTTTTTTTATTAAAAATGGGGTTTTTTGACCAAAAATACACTGTCTTCAAATCTAATAAAATTAGCCATTTCATGCCTATTTTAAGGCTGAATTAGGCTTAAAATAGGTCTAATTTTCTATAGGCCCAAGTAACAACAAGGCCCCACGGTTACTCGTGGGGCCTTGTAAAAATCATAAGAGTGATTTTTCGAGCCCTTATATTTAATAAAGGGCGAAGAACAATCTATCATTAGAGAAATAATTTACAGGGCCTATTTTTCTATAGGCCCAGGTAAATTATTTAACTCTTTCTACGTATTCTCCGTTTTTGGTATTAATCTTAATCTTCTCCCCTTCGTTCACAAACAAAGGCACCATCACCGTGGCTCCAGACTCCACAGTGGCTGCTTTTAAAGCACGTGTTGCAGTATCTCCTTTCACTCCATTTTCACAATAAGTGATTAAAACATCAATTTTTTCAGGAAGTTCTGCGCCAATTGGAAGTTCAGTCTCGGTATTCATAAACACGAAAACCTCTGCGCCATCAATTAAGAATTGAGGGGCGTCAATCATCTCTTCGGCCAAGGCTATTTGCTCAAAAGTCTCATTGTTCATTAAATTGTAACCGCTGTCATCTTTGTATAAATACTGAAAAGCCTTCTTCTCCACACGCACAGGGTGGATGTTTTCACCACTGTTCCAGGTCTTTTCGATGGATCTTTTATTGTCCACACCTTTCAATTTTGCCCAAATTTTAGCGGCAGCACGTGCTGTTTTGTTTTCACCAAATTCCACTACTGAATATAAACTACCATCTAATTTTAAGATCATTCCACGACTGATGTCTGCTGTTGTTGCCATATTAATTTTTTTAATTTGTCTAAGGGAACGGCAAAAGTAGCACATGAAAGCCATTTATAAAAAATCCTTTAATTTTTGTTGAGAAATAAGTGTAAAAAAACCTTGATTAGCCTATTTTTGCGCCACAAATAACAAAAACGCACTCGATGTCAGTATTAGTCAATAAAAACTCAAAAATCATTGTACAAGGATTTACAGGTACAGAAGGAAGTTTCCATGCCAGTCAAATGATTGAATATGGCACCAATTTGGTAGGTGGCGTAACCCCAGGAAAAGGTGGAACGATGCATTTAGACCGACCTGTTTTCAATACGGTGGCGGATGCTGTTAAAACTACGGGTGCCGATGTTAGCATCATTTTTGTACCTCCTGCATTTGCAGCAGATGCCATTATGGAAGCAGCTGACGCTGGAATAAACTTAGTAGTATGTATTACCGAAGGCATACCAGTGCAAGACATGGTAAAAGTTAAAAATTATTTACAAGGAAAAACTACTCGATTAATAGGACCTAACTGCCCTGGTGTCATTACCGCAGAAGAAGCAAAAGTAGGTATCATGCCAGGCTTTATTTTCAAAAAAGGGACCATTGGTATTGTATCAAAGAGCGGGACCTTAACCTATGAAGCTGCTGACCAAGTGGTGAAAGCAGGTTTAGGAATTACAACAGCAATTGGTATTGGTGGAGATCCGATCATTGGAACCACCACCAAAGAAGCCGTTGAATTATTAATGAACGATCCTGAAACTAAAGGGATCATCATGATTGGTGAAATTGGAGGTAGCATGGAAGCTGATGCAGCCCATTGGATCAAAGACAATTTAAGAAAACCAGTGGTTGGATTTATTGCTGGCCAAACAGCGCCTGCTGGACGTAGAATGGGTCATGCGGGTGCCATTATTGGTGGAGCAGATGATACTGCAGCTGCTAAAATGAAAATTATGGCTGACTGTGGCATTCATGTATGTGCAAGCCCTGCAGACATTGGAATTACCATGGCTGCTGCTCTAAAAAAATAAGTAAGTTTAAATACAGCGATACTTAAATCCCTTATCCAAAAAGATAAGGGATTTTTTATTGTAAGTTTGTTCAAGGACTGATGTTGAAATTAACAGAAAGGCAGCAAAAAAATCAAGCAAATACAATTGTCAGAAAAAGTAAAATATTTAATTGTGGGTCAAGGCTTAGTAGGCACTTGGATGGGCCATTATTTGCAAGAAAAAAAATTATCTTTTAAAATCATCAACAACAGTGCAATGCCCTCTGCTACTAAAGTGGCCAGTGGCGTCATGAATCCGGTAACAGGAAGGAGGATAGTTCAAACCTGGATGATCGAAACCGTTTTACCCTTCGCCGTAAACGCTTATCAAAATTTTCAAGAAGAAGTAGCAGCAGCTATCATCAAAAAAGCCTCTGTTGCTTTAATTCATCCCTCCATTCAAATGAAAGAAAGTTTTGATTATCGGTTAAATCATGAGAATGTTTATTTGAAAAAGAATGAATCCCCAGCATGGAAAAGTTTTTTCCATACAATGCATGGCACTGGAGAAATTGATGATTGTTATTGGATAGATTTAATTCAGTTTTTGAAAACGGGCAGAAAAAAATTACAGGCGCATTATATAGAAGATCAATTCGAAGAAAAAGATTTAACACTTAACGCAAATAGTGTACAATGGAAAAACATCGAAGCAGAAAAAATAATTTTTTGTGATGGCCTTGAATCCATGGGACATTCTTATTTCAAGGCCCTCCCCTTTGCCCCTAATAAAGGAGAGGCATTGATTGTTGCCATAGAGGGCTTGCCTGCGGAAAATATTTACAAGAGTAATATTGCCATCGTGCCTTGGAAAGATAAACTGTTTTGGGTGGGCTCTAGCTTTGAATGGCAATACCAGGATAGGGAACCCTCTTTGGCCTTCAAAGAAAAAATGATGGCTGCTTTAGATAGTTTATTAAAGTTGCCTTATCATGTTGTGGACCACCTAGTGGGCATACGTCCTGCTAATACGGAGCGCCGACCCTTTGTGGGTTTACACCCGCTGTATAAGCAAATAGGCATCTGCAATGGCATGGGCACCAAGGGCTGCTCCCTAGCTCCTTATTTTGCTTGGCAACTTATTGAACATATTGAAAAAGGAATTGAAATAAACCCAGAAGCCAATATTGAAAGATTCGCCCATTTGCTTGGGAAGAAATAAATAAGCACCGAAATAAAAAAATCAATATTTTTAAACATCATTCAATAAACCCATTGCTTGCATCATGAACGAAGATGAAAAAGAATTATACAATATCCCCATTGCTTACCGCAAAATGGAAAATTTACATATAGTTTTTTGGCTATTTAAAGACATCGCCTGGTGTATGTTTTGGAAACCCTTGGGTATTGCCATGATTGTTCCTACCTTATCTATTTCTATAGTGATTGCATGGAGAACCAGGCATATTTTTTCTGAGCTCTGCCATAATTTGGCCATCACTGTTTGGATTATGGCCAACTCTTTTTGGATGTGCAGTGAATTTTTTGGCGTAGATACACAGTTGGTATTTGGCACCGTGACCGTGAAACATTTGGCCATGATTCCATTTGTTACAGGCGTACTTATTTTGGCCTATTATTATTTGATTCATAAGCCAAAACACAAAAACGAAACGGCTACTTTATAATTGGATTATAAATATTTTTTGAGTCGATTGGCTTGGAAAAAAGTTACAATACCCAAACTGCCAATGGTTAAAAAAGCCCATCTAAGTCCTATGGCCTGAGATAAAAAACCAATCATTGGCGGTCCAATTAAAAATCCAAAAAAACCAATACTTGACACGGTTGCCAAAGCAATGCTTGCTTGACCTGGCGCGGCATTTCTTCCCACGGTTCCATAAATAGTTGGCACCACAGAAGATACCCCAAAGCCCACCAACATAAATCCAAGGGTACTAAAAATCATACTTGGATAAGCTACGGCAATGATGATGCCTAAAGTAACCACCAGTCCACTTAACATCAATTGTTTTCTGGCGCCCCAATAATTAATCAAAGCATCTGCAAACATTCTGCCTGTGGTCATGCAGGCCATAAAACAAATGTATCCAGTGGTACGCCACTCTTCTGCCACTTTCACAACTTTTTGAAAAAACACCCCACTCCAATCAAACATCATCCCTTCGCAAATCATATTACTCAAAGCCACCAATCCAAATTGAAGCAACAATGGGCTAGGCTTGTTCCACATTTTATTGATAGGTGCTTTGTTAAAGTCACCTTCTAATAAATATTTTCTGGTAAAAAATACATAGCCCCATGCCATGCAGGCCATCAAGATGAATTGTTGCAAAGGAGAGATGGCATTGGCTACAAAAAAACCACCCAGTAAGCCGCCAGAAAAACCAGCTAAACTCCAAAAGCCATGAAATCTAGCGATGATACTTTTATCAAATAATTTAGACAGTGTACTTGCTTGGGTGTTGACAGATACATTAAATAGATTACCCAACATGCCAAATATAAACAAGCAGCTAGCCAATTGAAAAGTACTATTGGCCCAACCCAAGGACATTAATGCAAAGGGATAAAAAGCGGCGGCAAGGGTGATGATTTTTTTACTGCCATGTCTTGCCGTCATACTTCCTGCAATGGGAATGGCTAAAAAAGTGCCCATGGGCAAGAACAATAAGAGCCCACCAAAAGCCCCGTCATTCAATCCTAAATTCATTTTTATATCGGGAATACGGCTGGCCCAAGAGGAAAAACAAATACCTGTTAAAAAGAAATACCCGGATAAGATAATACGTCTAAACTGAGGGGTTATCGCCTGATCTGTCATAGCGCAAAGATGGGGTTTTTCTAGGAATTGGGCTATATTTGCCACCGAAACCTATTTCAATATTAAAGTATGTATAGAACGCACCATTGTGGGGAATTAAATCTTCCATTTGTAGGACAAAATGTGACCCTCGCAGGATGGGTACAAACCATTCGTAAATTTGGTGCCATCACTTTTATTGATTTGAGAGACCGCTATGGTATTACTCAATTATTGATGGGCGAAGAATTACAAGCACAATTGGATGCGCAACCCTTGGGCCGTGAATTTGTGTTACAAGTAAAAGGAACCGTAATTGAACGTTCCAGTAAAAATGCAAATATTCCAACCGGTGAAATTGAAATTAAAGTGAGTGAGTTTACCATTTTAAATGCCTCATTGGTACCTCCTTTCACGATTCAAGATGATACAGATGGTGGAGATGACATTAGAATGAAATACCGCTTTTTAGATTTAAGAAGAAACGCGGTTAAAAAGAATTTAGCTTTAAGATATAATGTAAATCGCGCCACCAGAAATTATTTACATGAAAAAGGTTTCATGGATATTGAAACACCTTTTCTAATTAAATCAACGCCAGAAGGCGCGCGAGATTTTGTGGTGCCTAGTAGAATGAATCCAGGTGAATTTTATGCCTTACCGCAATCGCCACAAACATTTAAGCAATTATTAATGGTAAGTGGCTATGACAGGTACTACCAAATTGTAAAATGTTTTAGAGATGAGGATTTAAGAGCCGATAGACAACCCGAGTTTACACAGATAGACTGTGAAATGAGTTTTGTAGAACAAGAAGATATCTTAAATATGTTTGAAGGTTTAATTAAAAGCATATTTAAAGACGTTAAGAATA
>CANFXV010000041.1 GCA_947451115.1 Bacteroidota bacterium | reverse complement strand
TGACTTCGATTTTATTTGTCAAACGCACTTTGGCTACTTTACGTAACGCAGAGTTAGGTTTTTTAGGTGTAGTTGTATACACTCTAGTACAAACGCCACGACGCTGAGGACATGCGTCCAATGCTCTTGATTTACTTTTAGCCCTGATGATCTCACGGCCTTTTCTCACTAATTGTTGAATAGTAGGCATTAATTATGCTGTTTTGTTCAATTTTGATTTATAAAAAATTCGGACGGCAAAGGTAATGGCTAAGACCCAATTACCAAAATGTTTATTGTCTAATTTTAAAAAAATAAAGCAAATGGCCATTTTTAGCTTCAATTCTGCTAACAATAATGACCTATTCCCTTAAAAATCAGGGAATTACTTAAATTTTCACCATCCACCCGTGCTTGTCTGCTTTTCTCCCCATGCGAATCTCATGCAATGCTAGTTTAAGGGCGTTGGCAATAGGCATGTTTTCAGGATCAAAGTCCATAAGGTAATCTCCATGTGCCAATTGCTTGATCATAGAAACAACCGCCGCAGTCCCTACCCCAAAAATTTCTTGGAATACACCTTTTTTATGTGCGTCTATAATTTCCTCCACGGATAAATTTCTTTCTTCTACTTCATAGCCCATTTCACGCAATAATATAATAGAGCTATCACGCGTCACTCCTTTTAATACCGTTCCTCTTTCCAAACTTGGGGTAATTACTTTACCATCGATGACAAACATTACATTCATCACTCCTACTTCTTCAACATATTTATGTTCGTTGGCATCGGTCCATAAAATTTGATCAAAGCCTTTTTTCTTAGCCAATTCTACAGGATGTAAACTTGCTCCATAATTTCCACCATTCTTTGCAAAACCAACACCACCAGGTGTTGCACGTGTGTACTTTTGTTCAATTAAAATTTTCATTGGGGCAGAAAAATAAGGGCCACTTGGTCCCAAAATAATCATGAACTTATAAGTAAGTGATGGTCGCACACCTAAATAAGGATCGGTGGCAATCATAAATGGACGTATGTATAAAGAAGAATCTGGTGTAGTTGGAATCCAGCCAGATTCTACATTAATTAATTGTTTCATCCCTTCAATGAAAAGCCATTCAGGTACCTGAGGCATTTCCATGCGTGCTGCTGAAACATTAAAACGAATTAAATTTTGATCGGGTCTGAAAATAACAAATTCACCCTTGTCATTTTTAAAAGCTTTGATGCCTTCAAAAATGGTTTGTCCATAATGCAAAACGGCACTTGATGGATCTAATGCAATAGGTGAAAAAGGTTTAATGGCTACATTCTTCCATTCCCCATCTTCATAGTCTGCGACTAACATATGATCTGTAAAGTGTTTACCAAAAGCAATTTCATTCATATTGAAATTGGCTAAATTAGAATGGGTAGTTTTAGTAACTGGGATGGTTGGTGTAGACATAAGCTTAATTTATTAGAGGAACAAGGTTACAAAGAAACGAAAAAATTGAAAACTTACAAGTGTTATTTTTCAGTTTGAACCAATTCGTTTAATTTTCCAACTTAATGAATGATAACAAAACAATATTACCCCCTGCTGTTCTAGTTTCTTTGTTCAAAGATAGCTTGGTCCTACCTGAAAATAAAATAAACCCCACCCAAATTGAGGCGGAAAATGCAAATTTAGCAGAAACGCAAGAAGCATTTGCAAATAAGAATAAAAAGAAGGAGCCTAGCATTGAATCAGACAATAACGAGGAAGGCGCTGCTCCAGAAGAAGTCATAGAAGCACTCACCAATTTCAAATATTTAGGCGATCATCATAAAAAAATTGTGGTGCTGGTGAGTGACCCTGCATCAGTTTATTTAAATGAGGCGGATTTTATTTTATTGACTTCTATTTTAAACGCTTGTAGATTAACCATTGCAGATATTGCTTTAGTAAACCTAGGCAATCAAAAAGCTGGGCTACATCAAATACTTAACTTACTTCCTTCCAAATTAGTGATTGCTTTTGAATTAGATAGCAAAGCCTTAAAAATAAAATTACCTACCCAATTGTATAAAGTTATTCCACTGGGCGAAAACAATTTATTGTTCAGTAAATCTTTAGCGAGTATGCAGGGCACGGATATCGCTGCCAAACAAGAAAAAGCAAAATTATGGGCAGTGTTAAAACAAATATTTCAATTGTAATTTAGTTTGATCCAATGTATACCCTCGTATTTGCCACCAACAATCAACACAAAGTAGAAGAGATACAATCCTTAGTAGGCAATGACTTTCACATCATTGCGTTAAAAGAAGCGGGCATTGATATTGACATTCCCGAGCCACATGATAATTTAAAAGATAATGCGGCAGAAAAAGCAAGGACCATTCATAGCCTCACTAAACAAAACTGTTTTAGCGAAGACACGGGTTTAGAAATAGATTTTTTAAAGGGCGCCCCTGGTGTAAAAAGTGCTAGGTATGCTGGCGATGACAGAAATTTTCAAGCCAATATTGACAAAGTTTTAGCGGAATTAATTTTAACTGAAAACAGAACTGCACAATTCCGTACCGTGATTTGTTTAATTTGGGAAAACAAAGAATATTATTTCGAAGGGGTATGCAAAGGTGCTATCACTAAGCAAATGCATGGCGCAAAGGGATTTGGTTATGATCCAATTTTCATTCCTGAAACTGCCAACAAAAGTTTTGCAGAAATGAATATGCAAGAGAAAAATAATTATAGCCACCGACAAAAAGCAGTCACCCAACTTTTCTCTTTTTTAAAAAGTCTTTAAAAAAATATTGATTATTGTATAGGAGGTGTGGCCGCATTCCAAATAGCCCAACTCTCTAATGCTTGCAAGTGCAACATATCCAAACCATTTTTGATGACTGCCCCTTTTTCTTTTCCTTTGGTAAGAAATAAGGTTTCCGTAGGATTGTAAACAAGGTCATACAAATAATGCCCACTACCGATGGCTTCATAGGGCATCATAGGAGCTTCTTGAACATGAGGATACATGCCTATGGGGCTGGTATTGATAATTAAGGTATGCTCATGTACAATGTCTTCATTCAATGCTTGATAACTAAGTACTGGTGCATTGAATTTAGAGGCAATTGCAGAAGGATTTCTGGACACCATTTGATAGGGTATGGCTAATTTTTGCAAAACCCATTCTACTGCAGCCGCCGCACCACCCGTGCCCAATATCAATGCTTTGTTATGACTTGGCTTTAATAACGGCAATATTGATTTTTCAAAACCCACCACATCGGTATTGTACCCGTACAATTCATTGTTGAATTTACGAATGCAATTGCAGGCATTGATGGCGCTTACCACGCTTGATGGATGTTGAATAAAGGCAATGACTTCTTTTTTATAAGGGATGGTTACATTCAATCCTTCCAAATTTGTATTTTCCCAAACTGAACTAAATGCATGTATCGTATCAATAGGATAATTCTCATATTGCACATCGGCAATATTTTCTTTCAAAAATTTTTCAGTAAAAAAACCTTTTGAAAAAGAATGTGACAAGGGGAACCCTATTAAACCAAACTGACGCAAAATTATTTATTTAAGTATAAATCAAAAGTATCACTTCTTAACCCAATGCGCATAGTTTCCAATGGGATGACTTCAGAGGGTGCGATGTTGCCTAAGTTAACATTGCAGCCTACCAATTCTAAAAAGTACAATTGTTGCGCTTTTTGTGGTGCTTCCCAAAGAATTTTTTCGGCAGGGATTTTAGTTAAAATTTCTTGTACCAATCCTTCACGTACTTCACCACTACCTCTGTATATTCCAACATTGCCGGCCTCCCTTGCTTCTGCAATGACATAGGCCGATCCTGCTTTGAGTTCTGCACTCATCAATTCGATCCATTGATAAGGAGGGATGATGTGTGCTGCATCCTTGCTGCCGACTTCACTTAATACAGTGGCAAATTTTGCAATCTTTTCAATATAGCCACATTTTTCACTGTGGGGTATGGTAATGGACCCATCACTAACTTCTATCAAATCTATTTTATAGTCTTTGCAAATAGCCACATAATCTTCAAACTGATTTCTAATAATAAAAGCCTCAAATAAAGTGCCCCCAAAATAAACTGGGATGCCATGGGATTGATATAATTCAATTTTTTTTCTCAAATTGGGTGTTACAAAAGATGTCCCAAAACCTAACTTAATTAAATCGGTGTGCACACCTGCCACACTCAAAAAATTCTCTGCTTCTGCATAGCTCAAACCCTTGTCCATGACCATGGTTAGCCCACTTTTTCTAGGTTTGGCTGTTCTTTCAGGAATTTGAGACATTGTAAAGTTCATCATAGTCGTTCTTTATAAATAATACCCTAAAGGTAACTCAATTGATTAAGACTTTTTTCCTTTCTTCTTGTATTGACCAATCAATTCAGCCACCTTCGCATCTTGCACCATCTCCGGATAAAACTTAGTAAATTTTTTCAATAATTTAGAAGATTTGGATAAAGCCATTTCTAATTGAAGCAAACCCTCAGCAGCTTTATTCATCATAAATAAAATAGCACTTCTGTAAAAGATGAAGGTTACTTTACCCTGTGTTGACATATAGGCCAATTCGGTTTGTTCTAAGGCTAGATCTAATTGTTCATTGGCTACCAAGCATTTGATTAATGATTCCCATCCTGCAATTTGCTTAGGTTTATTTTTTACCACGGTGCCAAAAAATTGAGCCGCTTCTCTAAATTGATTTAAGTGCATATAGCACTCCCCCATTAATATATAATACTCATTGATATGTTGATGAATTCTAAGTGCATGCTCCAATTGCTTGATGGCCAATTCCCAATTTTCTTCTTGCATATACGTACCTGCAATTTTCTGGTACAGCCTACTGTCATCTGGATTCAAGTGCACTGCTTTTTTATAATGAAATCTTGCTTGCGCATAATTTTTCATTCGATGGTAACAATGTCCAATGGCTTCATAAATCACATCTTCCGGCCTAGAGAGTTCTAATACTTTTTCTAAGGCTTCAATGGCTTCTCTATATTTTCTTAACCGCAAAAATGCATCCCCCATATTGCGGTAAGCATAATCAAATTTTTCATCTATGACAATCGCATACTGATATGCATCAATGGCTTTCTCATGCAATTTTATTCCTTGATAGGCGGCCGCTAAATTAAACCAAGCCAAAGCATTGTAAGGTTGTTCATCTATGATGCGTTGATGCAATCGAATACTTTCCTCGTTTCTTCCTGTAAAGTCGGTCCAAAAACAAATTTTGTACAAAGCTTCTTCATTGGTGGGATCTTCTTCTAAAACCAATTGCAAACAATCAAACACTTTGTCAAATGCTTCATGATCGTCATACACATCGGCTAGTTCAAACAAGACTTCGGTACGTTCTGCTCCTTCAAACAAATGAAGCGCTTCTTGCAATAAGACGATGGCTTTTTCAGGTTGATCCAAGGCCAAATAAGCATCAGTTTTAAGAATGAATAAATTCATGTCTTTATGGTCATATAAGGAAGCTGCATTTAATAACTTCAAAGCCTCTTTGTATTTTCTAGTGGCTAAAAGCAGGTCTGCTTTTTTGATCATCAATAAAGAAGAATGGGGGTATTGATTCAAAGCCATATTGGCGGCTTCGATGGCATCGGCCATTTCATCCTTTTCATCGAGATGTTCTATGATTCTTTCAAAATCATCTTCTTCTATATAAGAATTAGTTCGCCCTAATTTAAGGTTCTGAAAGCGTTGCATTAGCTCTTGAATGTCTCCGCCCTCCTCGTCACGATGATGATCGAACATGGTATTTTGCTTATGGGTTAGGAATAAAGCGTTGATTTTCAATGCCTTAAATCAAAAGGCAAAAATTCTCTTTGCTTTAAATAAATGTACAATTAACCTATTAAATATCAATAATTTATTCTTCACATCAGCCTAGGAAAAGGTTCAAAATAAATTTTTTAAAGAATTATTAAATTGTCTACCTTTGAAAAGATCATGTCCACTATAAAAACGATATTATATACCGCTTGTTTAGCAATGCTATTGCTCGTATCTACAAGTACTTTTTCTTCTACCATTGTCATTAACAACAATTTGGAATCAAGAAAATTAGTAGAGAAATATAGCTTGAAAAATATGGGCAATCTTACCCACAAGACCTCCACTTTTAATGCTTTAAAATCTAGTTTGGTTTTCAAGGGTTTCTCAAACAATACAGTGAATGCTGATGCCAATAGCAATTACCTTAAATTCAACAAAGGAAATATTTCTTATGTAATTCCTTACAGATACAATGTATTGTTGTCTAAGTTTAAGACACCTTCTCCTGTTCAACCTTAATTTCTACTTATTTATGGGTTCTAATTAAATCAAGTTCATCTTGTCATGGATTAATCAATGATTTGATATAAGTCTTTGTTTACATTGAATTGACTCAGTGCAATTGGGCTTAAATCAATTTTACTTGCCAAGTATTGAACCGCATTTCCTTTTGCTGGTCGAATGGTATACCCCAAGACCAAACCAGGGATATCTTTGAAGGCCAATTCAAAAGCATTGACAGAAGCAGCAATTTCATTGGTGTATTGGATTTCATAAATAGTCTCATCGCTCCAAATGACTTGCACTTTTTTACATAGGTAGCCCAAAATAGAAATCGTAGTGTCTGACACTGCTTTCATGGAAAGCATAGTGGGGGTAGGACTGGGCGGGTATTTTATTGCTTGAAGAAAATGGTTTTGTCCAATGTCTTTTAATATAAGGGCATTGTCAGACTGTGTATTAAAAATTAGCGCTTGCACCAATTGAGGAGAAGTAAATACAGTTTTACATTGACTGCCCTTGATCCATACATTTTTGGTCCCCATGGGCATCCATTGTGTACCAGCTTGTTCCGTAATTTCAAATTGAAGTGTGCACTCCCCTACCACTTTGGTTTGTGCATGGGCGCTAGCAATGGTAAAGAAAATGCTCAGAATTAGGGGGGTAATTTTACATTTCATGTACGCTAAAAATTGAGCACCCGTTGGAGTTAGGTGCTCAATGCTTATTTATTTTTTAGTTTTATCTTTTAAGTCCTGTACTTTTTTCTGCGCTTCCATCATTTGCTCGTACTTGCTTTGCCAATTACTTTTCTTCTTAGGTGTTTTACGTTTTACTTCTATGGCTGCTAAAATTTTATCATGATCTATAATAACTTTTTGAATCACTAATTGCATTAATAAAGTAATTACGTTAGAAACAGTATAGTACCAAGTTAAGGCAGAAGGCAATCCGTTAAATATGAATAATAAAACGAATGGAAATATATAAGGCATGTACTTTAACGCAGGATTGTCTTGCGTAGGTGTCATGGCCATATTATATACAGACATAAGCAAACTCGTAAGAACTGCTGTAAGTGTAAATAAACTTATATGGTTGCCAAAACTAGGTATGGTAAAAGGAAGTGTGGCAATAGAATCATAGCTCGATAAATCATGACTCCATAAAAAAGATTGCCCTCTTAATGAAATATTAGAATTGAAGAAACTATACAAAGCAAAGAAGATAGGAATTTGCAATAAAGCGGGAATACAACCGCCTAATGGGTTTACCCCTGCTTCTCTAAAGAGTTTCATCTGCTCCATCGCAAAGCCTTGCTGATCGTCGCCTAATTTTTTCTTAATCTCGTCTAATTCAGGCTTCAATACCTTCATTTTAGCACTACTTAAATAACTTGAATAAGTAAGTGGGGAAGTAATCACTCTAATGAAAATGGTTAATAAGAAAATAACCCAACCAAAATTTTTGATAAAGCCAGCAAAGAAATCAAAAACAGGCATTAAGATGTACTTATTAATAGGACGTACAAAAGAGTATAAATCTCTACCTAAGTTGACAATTTTTTCCATCTCAGGCGCCTGTGTCTTTAATACTTGAAAGTCGTTAGGGCCATAATATAAAGACAAAGCAATGTTTGCATTATTGCCATTTAATTTTGATTGCATTTGTGCTTGCAAAGCGGCTAAACCATTGCTGCTGTCCATCTTTCTTTGCCAATCCAATTTACCCGCACTAAAACCATTTTTAGCAATGATGGTGGTATTGAAAAACTGTTGCACCAGGCCAACCCATTGAATGGGTTTTTCAAACGCTTTAGTGGTTTTACTAGATATATAATCAAATGCTCCCCCTTCGGAAAAACAGATATTGGACATTTGACGCTCATACACCGATGTGCGTTCTTGTTGATAAGAATGAACATCCCAAATTAGGTTCAATTGGTTATTTGTTAATAATTGATCCACCCCATCTAGTTGAATGGTCCAATCAACATTATATTTATTTGGTGCTAAGGTAAACTGGTGACGAATTGTTTTACCTGTAGGTGAGGTATAGACATACTCAATCATTTGGGTCCCCTTATCGCCCGTAGTAATTGTCTTCGTTGGAAATAAAATATGATTTACTTGTAGTACTTTATTATCTCCTATATTAATTGGGTAATTTAAAGAACTACTATCTCCAAGCTTGACTAATTCCTTTTTGTAGTTAGTATACTTTTTAAGTGTGACTTCTGCTACTTGTCCACCCTTGTTGCTGAACTTTACTTTCACTAACTCATTCTCTAAATAAGTAAACTCTTCTTTTAGGGTATCCATATTGTTCACGACAGCACCTGTGGTAGAATCTAATTGTATTGGATTTTTTAAAGCAGCGGCTTTTTCGGCAGTGGCTTTGACCATCGCTACAGAATCATCAAAATGCTTTTTATAAGAAGCCAATTCTGTTTGTTGTTTATTGGTGTACCAGAAGTACAAAAAAAACAAACCAGCTAATAAAATAAACCCGGTGATCGTATTTTTATCCGTATTCATAATCAGTTTTTAAACGTATTTAAACGAGGAGCAAAGGTATGTTTTTTATTGTTGATTTATACCGGACAAAAAAGCCCCATTTAGGCCAAAAAACTAGTTTTGGGGGTCTATTTTACCCTTCCTCTAAAGCTAAAAATGAGGTAGGAATTATCTTTTGGAAGCAAGTTCTTTTGCAGCAGCAATAAAATGAACAAATAAAGGAGCTGGATGCTCTACTGTACTTTTTAATTCAGGATGATATTGAACCCCAATAAAGAAAGGATGATTAGGTAATTCTACTATTTCCACGAGACCTAATTCTGGATTTACCCCACTGGTGACCATTCCTTTTTCTTGAAATAATTTTAAGAACGTATTATTAAACTCATATCTATGACGATGACGTTCATTGATATTGGTTGTTCCATAAATTTTATACGCCAAGGTATCTTTAGTAATGGTACATGGATAAGAACCTAAACGCATGGTCCCACCTTTCATGGTAATTCTTTTTTGATCTTCCATCATATCAATGACTGGATGTTCTGTATTCGCATCCATTTCTACAGAATGTGCCCCTTTTAGATTTAACACATTGCGCGCAAATTCAATCACAGCCATTTGCATGCCTAAACAAATTCCAAAAAAGGGTAGTTTGTTTTCTCTTGCATATTTTACGGCTATAATTTTTCCTTCGATCCCTCTATTACCAAAACCAGGGGCCACCAATAAACCATCTAAGCCTGACAATTGTTCATTCACATTTTCATCAGAAATATTTTCACTGTGTACATTGACTACATTCACCTTCACTTCATTCATCGCACCAGCATGAATGAAACTTTCTAAAATTGATTTATAAGCATCTTGTAGTTCTATGTATTTGCCAATCAAACCAATATTGACGGTGGCCTTGGGGTGTTTTAGTTTGTCTAAAAAAACATTCCATTTAGCTAAGTCTGGTTCCTTGAAATTTTGGATATTTAATTTCTTTAAAACAATTAAATCTAATTTCTCTTTTAACATCAACAAAGGAACTTCATAAATCGTACTGGCATCCAAGGATTCAATTACATTTCCCGCTTTAACATTACAGAACAAAGCAATTTTTCTTTTAATATCATCTGTTAAAGAGTGTTCAGTTCGGCAAACAATTACATCAGGATGCACACCCGTTTCACTTAACATTCTAACACTATGTTGCGTAGGTTTTGTTTTTAATTCTTTAGCGGCATTTAAATAAGGGATCAACGTCAAATGCACTACCATCACATCTTCTTCAGGCAATTCCCATTGAATTTGACGCACTGTTTCAATGAATGGAGTACTTTCTATATCCCCTACGGTTCCGCCTATTTCTGTAATGACCACATCATATTTGCCTTCCACTCCTAATAGCATCATACGACGCTTAATTTCATCGGTAATATGAGGTACCACCTGCACCGTTTTTCCTAAAAATTCACCAGCTCTTTCTTTATTAATGACTGTTTGATAAATACGTCCAGTGGTTACATTGTTGGCTTGAGAAGTAGGTGTACTTAAAAAACGCTCATAGTGCCCTAAATCTAAATCAGTTTCTGCCCCATCTTCTGTTACATAACACTCTCCATGTTCATACGGATTTAAAGTACCCGGATCCACATTAATGTAAGGATCAAATTTTTGTATGGTCGCAGTAAGACCTCTAGCCTGCAATAATTTTGCCAAAGAAGCGGCAATAATACCTTTTCCCAAACTACTCGTTACACCACCTGTTACAAATACATACTTTGCCATACAATTACATTAGTTCTTTCTCGAAAATAGGCTATCCCCAATAGAAAAATTCTATTGCGCATAAACCAGTTTCAAAATGGTTATTTTACTTATTAGGACCTATCTTTATTTGGAAAAATTCTTAGAGGTCGTACAAACCTACGCCAAAAAAGGGGGGCAACAAAATGATACCTAGGACTCAACAAAAAATGTTTATAACTGTTATATAAAAGTGAACATCTTCAATTAAAATAAATAAAAATCAATGAAAAAAGCCATTTATGTCCTTTTTAC
>CANFXV010000040.1 GCA_947451115.1 Bacteroidota bacterium | reverse complement strand
TAAGGTTACTTTTACGGCGTTGGCTAAAGTGTCAACCCCTTTTTTCATTTTATTTCTCGCTTCTAAGTCGAAAAAAATCATTTTAGACATATAAACTTATTTTATTTCGTTAATTAATAGTTCTACTTACTCTAACAATTATACAATTGCTAAAATATCGCTTTCACGCATGATCAATAAATCTTGACCTTCAATTTGAATTTCTGTTCCAGCATACTTGCCGTATAAAACGGTATCGCCCACTTTCACAGTGACAGGTTCGTCTTTTTTACCTGTTCCAGCTGCTACAATAACCCCACGTTGTGGTTTTTCTTTTGCTGTATCAGGGATGATGATTCCTCCAGCTGTTTTTTCTTCTGCAGCGGCAGGCTTAACAATCACTCTGTCATGAAGAGGAGTAATGTTTAATTTCTTAGCCATACTTTATCGTTTTTAATTTATTAATAAATATTGTACTTCCATTACATCGATAACCGTGCCACTGCAATTTTTACCTAGAGAATAGGTCAAATTTTCAGTTTTATTGTTTTTCTAGCGTAAGGGAAGCAAATCTATGCCTAAAATTGCATGATTGGCAAAGGTTTATGGTAAAAAATGGCAGTTTTTACCAATTATTTAGATAGATTTGCAGCCGTTTAGCTCTTATACATATGATGAACCGAAGAAATATTAGAATCAAAGTAATGCAGGTCTTGTACATGGTGGAAACCCAGAACCAAGGCAGTCCTAACAGTCTACTTCAGAAGGAATTTGACAAAACACGCAATTTGTTTGTTTTCCTGGTTCATTTGCTACATCAAGTAGCCCTGTATGCAGAAGTAGAATCTCAACAAAGATCCTCTAAGAATTTACCCGACCAAGCCGATTTATCGGTAAACATCAAATTAGCCGGCAATAGCATTGTTTGGCAAACCATTGAATCTGAATCCTTTAAAAAGGCAGTGGAAATGGTCAAGCCTCAACAATGGTTGGAAGGTGATTTGGTCAAAAACCTTTTTAGAAATTTATCAGAAACCAACCTGTACAATCTTTATATTTTAGAGGATAGTAGAGACAAAGCCAAAGAAAAGGAAATTCTTAAATACATTTTTGGAACCATTATTTTAGAATCTGAATCTACCCTTGAATATCTAGATGAACGTTTTAGCAATTGGGAAGATGAGGGCGATATGATGATTGGATTCATATTGAACTATTTGCAAAAACCAGGGTCTATTAATTTTATGGATTTGGTGGGCTCAGAAAAAATGAAATTTGCCAACGATTTATTGCAAACAGCCATTGACAAAAAAGATAATACCGAAGAAGTCATCAAGCCAAAATTGAACAATTGGGATATGGAGCGTATTGCGGTCATAGATATGATTCTACTTCGTTTGGGCGTTTGTGAATTAATGTATTTTGATACCATCCCTACCAAGGTGACCATTAATGAGTACATAGATTTAGCTAAAGATTATAGTACCGAACAAAGTGGACATTTTGTAAATGGAATTTTGGACAATATTCACAAAGAATTAGTGGGCGCTGGTAAGATTCAAAAAATAAGCCACAAAGCAACTACACCGAAAAAATAAGTAGCGAAATAACCTATCTTTGCAAGAGCGGTTAAAAAACCTCCATAATAAAAAACAAACAATTAAATAAATTACAATGACAGAAATTTTATTACAAGCGCCTCAGGGTGGTGGTACTTTTCAATTGGTAATGTTGGGTGGAATCATCGTAGTGTTCTGGTTTTTCATGATTCGTCCACAAGCAAAAAAAGCAAAAGAGCAAAAGAAATTTATTGACACCATGCAAAAAGGCGACAAAGTAGTCACCATTGCAGGTATACATGGCGTAATTAATAAAGTAAACGAAGACAATACAGTCCAATTGGAAGTAAGCCCAGGAAGCTACTTGAAAATTGAAAGATCTTCTATTAGTTTAGAATGGTCTCAGGCCATCAACAAATAAAACATTTGTTTAAATAAAATTAGAATCCGAAATTGAGGGAACTCATTTCGGATTTTTTATTGAATTATGGCAGCACTCATCGGATTAACAGGAGGTATTGGGGCGGGAAAAACAACCGTTGCAGATGTTTTTAAAACATTGGGTATTCCTGTATTCAATGCAGATGAAGCGGCTAAGGAGTTGATGCAAAATAGCTTGGTCATCAAAGCGCAATTAATCAACACATTTGGCAAGCAAGTATATGCAGCCAATGGAATTTTAGATAAAACCTATTTGGCAGGAATAGTTTTTAAAGATAAATACCAATTAGAACTGTTGAACGCCATTGTGCATCCAGTGACCATCCAAGCGGCAAAGGATTGGGCAAGTAAGCAAATAGCACCTTATGTGATTAAAGAAGCGGCCTTGATTTTTGAATCGGCTGCAGCAGATGGATTGACTGCAGTGATTGGTGTTTCCGCACCTTTAAACTTACGCATACAAAGAGTGATGCAGCGAGATGCTTGTTCTAAGATAGAAGTAGAACAAAGAATGCGCCATCAGATCAGTGATTCCATTAAATTGAAATTATGTGATTGGGTGATTCAAAACAATGATCAGGATTTAGTCTTGCCTCAAGTATTAAAAGTGCATGAAGCCATTTTAGCCAAGTTGGCCTTTATTTAATTATCTTATAACACCAGCGTTTTAATCTTCCTTCAAAATCAAAAGGGGTAGTGGCTTTCGTAATATCCTTGATTTGTGTTGAATGTATTTTATCTGTTTCTAAAATAAATTTAGAGTAGTTGGTGCTAAAATATAAAATACCTCCAGTTTTCATCGCTCTTAAAACATCGTTGATCAATGTTACATGATCTAATTGAATGTCTAAGACAGATTTCATTCTCTTGCTGTTGCTAAAAGTGGGTGGATCCATTACCACTAAATCGTATTTATTGCTAGGCAAGGTTTTTAAATATTGTTTTACATCGGCATGCACAAATTGATAGGCGACAATATTTATTAATTTGTTGAGGGCAAAATTTTCTTCACTCCAACTTAAATAAGTTTTTGATAAATCTACCGAGGTTACATTCTTTGCGCCCGCCGCAGCGGCATACACCGAAAAGGAACTAGTGTAAGAAAATAAATTTAAAAACTCGGAATCCTTGGCCTCGGCTTGCACCATTTGACGCGTGATGCGGTGGTCTAAAAACAAGCCAGTATCTAGATAGTCGGTGAGGTTCACTAAAAATTTTAAACCATTTTCTTGTACCGTAATTATTTTAGCTTCAGGAACCGCCTCGTCTTTTTCATATTGTTCTTCCTTGTGGTCCATTCTTTTGCGCACCCTTAAATACATGTTTGCAATAGAGATGCCTGTAATATTGGCAATAATGGTTTTGGTATCAGCAAGCCAAATGGCATGGGCTTCATCGCTTAAAGCATGTCGGCGATTGTATTCGGCGATATAAATATAATCCTCATAAATTTCAACACAGATAGGGTATTCGGGCAAATCATGATCATACAATCGCCAACAACTTATATTTTGTCGCTTGGCTTGTTTAATTCGATGCTTATAATTTTTAAGCAATCGATTTTCAAACATTTGTAATTTCTCAGGTGTCACTATTTTAATTTAGCCAAGGCTACCTTAATTCTAGCCCAAGCTTTTTCGATATTGGCCATGTTATTAGCAAAAGAAAAACGAACACAATTAGGTTCTCCAAAAGCATCACCCATTACGGAGGATACATTGGCTTCGTTTAAAATATACATGCTAAAATCTGGAGCATTGGTGATTGTAGTAGTGCCATCAGATTTTCCATAATAGGCGCTAACATCTGGAAATACATAAAATGCACCTTGTGGCGCAAAACATTTGAACCCTGGAATATCATTTACCAAGGCCAAAGTTTTTTCACGACGACGTGTAAATTCTTCGGTCATTTCAATAGAAGGTTTTAAATCACCAATTAAAGCAGTCACCGCCGCTTTTTGCGTAATACTACAAGTACCTGAAGTAAATTGGCCTTGTAATTTTTCCATAGCCTTAGCTAATTCAACATTGGAGGCAGTGTATCCTAAACGCCAGCCAGTCATCGCAAAACCTTTACTTAAACCATTGATGACAATTACTTGGTCTTTGATTTCGGCAAATTGAGCAATGCTTTCATGCTTGCCTATGAAATTGATGTATTCGTAAATCTCATCTGATAAAATGGTAATGCCAGGATATTTTTTAAATAGATCGGCTAAGGCGGATAATTCTTCTTTGCTGTACACCGCCCCAGAAGGGTTACAAGGGGAAGAGAACATGAAAACTTTTGTTCTTGGTGTAATGGCAGCTTCTACTTGTGCAGGGCTTACTTTAAAGCCATCTGCAACGGTACTTCTAATTTCTACCACTTTACCGCGGGCAATTTTTACTAACTCAGAATAAGTTACCCAATAAGGGGTAGGTATGATCACTTCATCTCCATCATCCACCAAGGCTAAAATGGCATTGGCCAAACTTTGCTTGGCTCCAGTAGAAGTTACTATATGTTCTGGCTTATAGTCTAAATTATTGTCGCGTTTTAATTTACTGCAAACAGCTTCTCTTAAATCTGCAAAACCTGCTACTGGGGTATAGTGACTCCAGTTGTCGTTGATGGCTTTAATGGCAGCATCTTTAATATGTTGTGGGGTATCAAAGTCGGGTTCACCCAAACTTAAGTCAATAACGTCTTTGCCTTGTGCTCTTAGTTCACGGCCTAATTTGGCCATTTTCAAAGTTTCTGGCTCACTAAATCTGTTTAATAAAGAAGATAAAATCATGATTGCTTATTTGAGTCACAAAATTCGCAAATAATTCGCAAACAGCCGTAAGTTTTAGGCAGAGATATGGTTTAAATTATTCCCTATTTGTTAATATCTATTGTGCAATACCAAGAATGGGGTCAAATTGGGGCAGGAATTCTTTTTTTCGCTTTAGTTCGTAATTATAGATGAGCTGGCCAAGGTTTTTCATGAAGGGATAGCCTACTTTGTCATAATCGTAATAGCTGTTGTTTTGGATGCCATCACTATTGCAATAGATGACGGCACTCAACATAAATTCAACTTTTTGCACAGGGTCAATAATGTAGGCGATGTCCAATAAAAATCCATAGGCATCACCTACTTTATTATATATGACAATATTTTTTGGCAGAGGGCCTTTTTCACTGCCAGTCATTAAAAATTTACAATAGGAAGGCCAATAATTGGCGGTATCGTAGGTGGGATAGCTTGACTCATTGGGTAGGGTATGCATCCACTTTAATAAAAATTTTCTGTCCTCATAGCTAAGGTCAAATCTTTGCTTGGGGGGAGTTTGATCAAAAAATACCACCGATCTCAAAATATGTGTTAAGTCGCTTAAATAGATATGATTTTTTACAGAAAAATTGAGTGGACCATTGATGATAGAATCTTCCCTGTCATTGTAATGAGCCTTGCCTAAAAAAACATTGTAATAGGGCAGACTGTCTTTATTGAATGTTGCGGGTTGATGATAAATTATTTTTCCTTGAGCATTGTAAAAACTTAATGCCTGGGTAGACCTGTTTTCCATTGGGCTGCGTCCAATGTTCAATCTATTTCTAATGTAGACATCTTTATAACCCTTGCTTGCCAATTGTGCATGAATAGTATGTGGTGTAAGAAATTCATACAATCTATTAGCGGCATTATTTTCGCTCACTAAAAAAATTTCTTTGATGGCTTGTTCAATGTTTTGGGTACCACTACTGTCCAAAAAATTATTGTAGATGGTTTCTTGTCGAGCATCCACACTGTCATAGGTAATTAAAGTAGATTTAGTAAGCCCTTTAATTTTTAAATGGTTAATTTTTTCTAAGGCCAAAAATGCCATAGGCATTTTTACGGTACTGGCTGGATAAAAATATTCTTTAGGATTTAATCGGTAATTGAATTCTTTAAAATGGGGGACATTGTTTTTATCTCGATTGATTTGAGTGTATAAAATTTGAACACGGTATTGATCTGGATTGGCTAAAATGGCACCAAACTGTTCGGGCTTTTCTTGCATCAGTTCTTGCAATAAATTAGCACCTGCCTGTGCCTTAGCAGCAATGGTGCTTAATAATAGGAAGGCAAAGAGGACGCTAGATTTCATACTCAAATGTATAAAAACCAGTTTAGATTAGTCTATTTCTACTAATGAATAATCTTGAATTACATTGTACAAAGTGCCTCTTTCCACTGGTTTTCGATGGGCTTGTTTAATTAAGCGAACCAATTCCTCTGTAGTCATGACGGGTGTTTGTTCTTCACTTCCTGCCATGGAATAAATTTTGGTGGTATCATCGATGGTACCATCAATATCGTTCACCCCATAGCTTAAGGTAAGTTGTGCTACTTCTCTGCCAAGCATGGGCCAATAAGCCTTCACATGTGGGAAATTATCTAAGTATAAACGGGAGATAGCATACATTTTTAAATCATTGGCCATGGTAGACTCTGGCACATCGTGCATGTCATTGTCCTTGTTTCTAAATTTCAAAGGAATGAAAGTATTAAAACCTTTTGTTTCATCTTGTAATTGTCTTAATCTTTCCATATGATCAATGCGGTGTTCCGCTTTTTCTATATGGCCATACAATAAAGTAGCATTGGAATGCATGCCTAAATGATGCGCTGTTCTATGAATATGCAACCATTCGTCAGCCGTAGCTTTATCTGCACAAATAACAGTTCTAATGTCTGGATGAAAAATTTCTGCACCTCCGCCTGGTAATGAATCGAGTCCTGCTTCATGGGCTAATTTCATACCTTCTTCGGTACTTAACTTGGCCTTACGAAACATATAATCCAATTCAACAGGGGTGAAACCTTTGATATGTAAATCGGGACGATGTGCTTTGATGGCTTTTAACAAAGTGATGAAAAAATCTAAAGTTAATTTTGGATGCACCCCACCTACAATATGTACTTCGGTGACTGGTTTACCATCATAAGATTTTACAATGTCCATCATTTGATCGATGGTCAATTCCCAACCTTCTTCTTTATGCGCATATAATTTTGAGTAAGAACAAAATTTGCAAGAGAAAACGCAAACATTGGTAGGTTCTATATGAAAGTTTTTGTTAAAGTAAGTGGTATCTCCGTGTAAGGCTTCTCTTTTCCAATTGGCTAAAGCACCTACATAGGGGAGCCCAGCTTTTTCGAATAAGTAAACGCCCTCCTCAAAACTGATGCGTTGATTATTGATTACTTTATTTCCAATTTGTTGTAAGAGATTGTCTTTTTCAGCTGCAATAATTGTTTCGATATTACCCTTGCTCATAGTCCACACATTTAGAGCACAAAGTTACCAATTATCTGAATAATTATAGTGTTAAAATACACGAATAATACAGCTATTTTTGACCCAACTAACCAATTAGTATTCCTGCAATGCTAGCAGATAAATAAGAAGCAAGGGTGCCACATAAAAGTGCTTTCAAACCTAGTTCAGCTAAGTCCTTGCGTCGAGTAGGGGCTAGTTCTCCAATACCACCAATCAACATACCCACACTACTAAAATTTGCAAAGCCACAAATGGCAATACTTACAATAAGTAAACCTTTCTCTGTAATTATAGGCACTACTTTGCTGGTTAAACTTTTAAAAGCCACAAATTCATTGATGGTTAACTTTTGTCCAAGTAAGGTGGCTGCATTTTGTATGTCGGCAGTTGGAATACCCATGGCCCAAGCCATTGGATAAAATAATTTTCCAAACAAGAAATTTAAACTCAAATTCAAATTAGGGTTAAACAGATGACCAACAGTCAACATGATCCAATCGATCATGGCGATCAATGCAATAAAACCAATTAACATAGCAATTACATTCATTGCAATTTTAAAACCATCACCTGCACCATGGGTAATGGCATCAATGGTATTACTGTATTGGCTTTTTACTTCAAGCTTCACCTTGCCCATGGTTTGAGAAACTTCTGTTTCAGGAAATATAATTTTGGCAATCACTAAGGCACCTGGGGCAGCCATTAAACTAGCCGTAATTAATTTAGGGGCTAAATCTAAACCTGCTTGCGCACCCATATTGGCATATACGATTAAAATACCACCCGCTATACAAGCCAAACTACCACTCATACTGGCTAATATTTCACTTTTGGTCATGGTGGCTAAATAGGGGCGAATCATTACTTGTGCTTCTACCTGACCTACAAAAGCACTGGCCACATTGCTTAAAGCTTCTGCACCACTCACACGCATGATAAAATTCATGGCCTTGGCCACCACTGCAACTATTCTTTGCATGATGCCAAAATGGTAAAATAAGGCCACAATTACACAAACTAATATAATGGTTGCAGTGACGTTAAAGGCAAATACAAATCCGCCGTTGGCAAAATCGGCCACACCAGATGGAGTGGTGGCCGCCACGCCACTATAGACAAAGGCCGCACCTGCACGGGCAAATTGTTCAATTTTTCCCATACCTCTACCTAATAATTGGAAAAAGCTCGTCACTACTGGAATTTTCAAAATTAAAAAGCCAATGGTCAATTGTAAGGCAAGGCCACTTGCCACCAAACGGTAATTGATTTGTTTCTTGTTATTGGAGAACAGAAATGCAATCATTAAAATAACTACGATACCAATAAGGCCTTGAAATCTTTCCATAGTGCTGAATTTGAAATAGGAAGATAAAAAAAAATAGGCAAACTAGGCCTATTTTTAAATATCATCTTATGTAAAGTGGATCTACAAATGCGCTTGAATCTTTTTGTCCAATACCGCTTTAGGTACAGCACCAATTTGTTTGTCTACAACTTGACCACCTTTTACAAATAAGATGGCTGGGATTGAAGTAATGCCAAAGTTCATACTTAAAGTAGGATTTACATCCACATTCACTTTACCAATGTTTACCTTGCCTTCGTACTGTGTTGCCAATTCTTCAATAACTGGTCCTATGGCACGACATGGTCCACACCATTCTGCCCAAAAATCAATAACAGTTAATTTATCGCTTTCCATAACAGTGGTTTGGAAATTGGCATCTGTAAATTCTAAACTCATAGTATCTATTTTAATTTTGTTTGTTTGCTTATATGGTTATTAGTTCAAAAATAGTTCCAAACCCTGATACCTGCCTATTTGACTTTTCCACTTAATCAAATAGCCATTGGGGACAAATTCTATGGCAGACATGCTGACTAAGTGACCAAATTCACCTGCACATTCAATTCAGGCTTGCTGTCTAGGAACTGCACCAATTCATCGTTCATTAAAAATCCCTTTTCAAAAGTGAGTAAGCTAAAGGCCAGTTGTTCGATGGGTTCAACGAAGGTCATTTTAAAGGCAGATTTACCAGGGTTCTGTTTTAAGTTCTTTTCAAAGAAATGAATCATTTCATTGTTTAGGTTGGCAGGGTGTAAGCTAATTTCGATGGACCTGGTTTGCACTTGCTTGACTGTTTCCAATAAGGACATTTGCACAATCTTAAATTCAAATTGATTGGATTGGTTGTACCTGGTTCTGAATGAGCCATTGATAAATATCTTTTGTCCAACTTCTAAATAGTTCTGGAACTTAACATAATCCTCGCTCCAAAGCAAAAAATCGGTTTTGCCTGTGAAATCTTCAATGACAAAGGAACCAAAATTTTTACCTGTTTTAGTGACTCTATGTTGCACTTCGGTGATTAAGCCAGCCAATTTAAAGTTGCGGCCTAATTGATTAGGGAACATGTTCAAACTATCTCTTACTTCATTAAAAGAATTAATAGGGGTGAATTGATAATGACGCATTTCAAATCCAAAATGATCCAAAGGATGACCACTCATAAACATACCTGTAATGTCTTTTTCATGGTCTAGCTTTTCGGTCAAAGTCCACTCTTCACAAAGGGCCATTTTAGGTACCGGCACATGCATGGCAGAGGGCAGGTCGCCAAATAGGGTATTGGTGCTGCCCACATTAATGGTTTGCAATGCTTGGGCATAGCTTATTAATTTTTCCAGTCCATTGGTTCTATCGCCATCGGCAACATTAAAGTATTGCGCTCGGTGGTATTCGGGGAAGCAATCAAAGGAACCCGAGTAAGCTAAACTTTCTAATGATTTTTTATTGACAGATCGAGAAAGCACTCTTTTCATAAAATCGACCATGTCCTTAAAAGGTCCTGCCTTTGTTCTTTCGGTTATAATAGTATCAATAGCTGCTTCACCTACTCCTTTTAATCCGCCTAAGCCAAATCTAATCTCACCTTTCGCATTCACGGAAAATCCATTCAAAGATTCGTTTACATCAGGCCCTAAAACTTTAATGGCCATTCTTTTACACTCTTCCATGAAAAAAGTAATCTTGTCAATACTACCTGCATGATTTAAAACCGCCGACATGTATTCCCCAGGGTAATGCGCTTTTAAGTAAGCGGTTTGATAAGCCAAATAAGCATAACAAGTAGAATGCGATTTATTAAAGGCATATTGTGCAAAGGCTTCCCAGTCGGTCCACACTTTTTCCAATACATTTTCGGGATGTCCATTTTTTACAGCGCCTGATATAAACTGCGCTTTCATTTTATCCAAAACAGACTTCTGCTTTTTACCCATGGCCTTTCTAAGTACATCGGCATCGCCCTTGGTAAAGCCTGCAATTTTTTGACTGAGCAACATGACCTGTTCTTGATATACGGTAATACCATAAGTGTCGGAAAGAATTTCTTCCATTACAGGTAGGTCATACTTAATTAATTCACGGCCATGTTTACGCTCAATGAAATTAGGAATATAGGCCATTGGACCTGGACGGTACAAGGCGTTCATGGCAATTAAGTCGGCAAATTTATCAGGTTTTAAATCGCGTAAATGTTTTTGCATGCCTACACTTTCAAATTGGAAAGTGGCATTGGTTTCGCCGCGTTGGTATAAAGTAAATGTTTTAGCATCATCGAGTGGAATTAAATCCAAATCGATGGTTACATTATGGTTTTGCTTAATTAATTCTAAAGCCGTTTTTAAAATGGACAATGTTTTTAATCCCAAGAAGTCCATTTTAAGTACACCGGCTTCTTCAATCACTGATCCTTCAATTTGTGTGACCCATAAACTGGAATCCTTGGCTGTTGCCACCGGCATGATTTCGGTTAAATCGCTAGGGGCGATAATGATACCTGCTGCGTGTATACCCGTATTTCTAATGGAACCTTCTAAACGTTCTGCTTCATGTAATACGGCGGCACGTAAATCATTGCCTTTATAAATCTCTCGTAATTTTTTTACGTTGTCTATGTCTTCTGGTTGATAGCCTTCTTTTTCTGCTAAAGATTTTTCACCCTCTTTGACTGTGAGTGGTGCGTGCAAACATCTGTTTAATTCAGTGCCTGGTTTATCAGGAACTAGTTTTGCGAGTAAATTACTTTCAGACAATGGAAGGTCCATCACACGGGCCACATCTTTAATACTGCTTTTTGCCGCCATGGTACCATAAGTAACAATTTGTGCTACCTGTTCTTTACCATATTTATCCACCACATAATCGATTACTTTTTGACGACCTTCATCGTCAAAGTCCGTATCAATATCGGGCATGCTCTTACGATCTGGATTCAAGAATCTTTCAAATAGTAATTGATATTTAATGGGGTCGATATTGGTGATGCCTACACAATAAGCCACCACAGAACCTGCTGCAGAACCTCTTCCTGGCCCAACAAATACGCCCATATTGCGTCCTGCTTGAATAAAATCACTCACGATTAAAAAATAACCAGCAAAACCCATGGTGCGAATCGTGAACAATTCAAAGTCGATACGTTCTTGTATTTCTGTAGTAATTTCTGGATATCTTTTATTAGCTCCTTCCCAAGTTAAATGCTTTAATAATTCCCATTGATTCATATTGGCTTCCTTATGTATCTGGAATTCCTTAGGAATAGGGAAGGCGGGAAGTAAAATATCTTTTTTTAAATTTAAGACATCTACTTTATCTACAATGGCATTGGTATTATCGATGGATTCAGGAAGATCGCTGAACAAGGCAGTCATCTGTTCCTGGGTCTTGAAATAAAATTCGTTGTTCGGAAATTTAAATCTTCTGTTTTTAATTTGGATTTCGTCATTTACAAAATCATCAAATCCTGGGGTAGCTTGTTTTTCTCCAGTATTGATACATAATAATATATCGTGGGCATTGGCATCGTCTTCATTGATGTAATGACTGTCGTTGGTGGCAATAACAGGGACTTTGTATTTTTTGGCGAATTTTAAAAGTTGGGCATTGATAATTTCTTGCTCTGGAATTTGATGTCTTTGAATTTCGATATAATAATCTTCTCCAAAAATATCGAACCACCATTTGAATTCTTTTTCTGCGGCTGCTTCGTCCTGTTTTAAAATAGTTTGAGGGACATAGGCGCCAATACAACAAGTAGTGGCAATTAATCCTTCATGGTATTTTAAAATTAATTCTTTATCAATACGCGGATACTTGCTGTACATACCTTCAATATAGCCGAGCGATGTAAGTTTGATTAAATTTTGATAGCCAATGGCATTTTTAGCTAATAGTACTTGGTGAAAACGTTGATCTTTAGCTTCTTTAGTGAACTGTTTCAAATGCCTGTCCTTCACTACATAAAATTCACAACCTACAATTGGTTTGACAATAGGCGCTAAAATATCTTTGCCTTCATTGTCCTTACCAATGACCTTGGTTTTTTTCCAAGCCTGACTCACAAATTTAAAGGCACCAAACATATTACCATGATCGGTAATGGCCAAGGCGGGCATATTGTCGCCAATGGCTTTATCATATAAGCCTTCGATAGATGCTGCGCCGTCTAAAAGTGAATATTGTGTGTGAACGTGTAAATGTGAAAATGTGGGCATTGGCTATAGGGACTATGGCCACAAATATCGTTAAAAACAGATGCTTTGGGGCTGTTAATTTTCCACAAAAAAGGCTTTTAACTGGCTATTTTATAAAATTTTTGAAGTACTTGGCTTAACTTGCCCACGATGTTCAAAAACAAATTATTACTTCTTTTATTGCTTTTTATTGGGGTGCTTGTATTGGATAGTTGTACTACGCTTAAAAATGTATCCACTTCTATTAAAACAAGTTTCCATAAAGGGCTTGCTTTTCAGCAAAATGATGCGTATGCCCAAAGTTCAATCAACGATACTAACTCTATAGATTTTTTGGAAAATATTTCGGTCACCCCTGGGAATAATTTCATTAAAAATGGGGAAGGACGTTTGGTGAAGGAGAAGAAAAACGACATGACCACCAAGTATGATGTCATGCCCGCTAATTTGTCTGAGGGCGAAAAACTGAATTGGTTGCAATTAAAGTATTCCTTAAGAATGGATATTCCAGCAGAATCCATCACCAATATTCCTTTGTTGCAAAAAATTGATGAGTGGTGGGGCACCCCTTATAGTTTAGGAGGCAGTTCCAAGAACGGAGTAGACTGTTCTTATTTTACTTTAGATGTGATGAAAGAAGTTTACAAAGTAAGTTTAAAAAGAACAGCGGCAGAACAGTACGAACAAAGTTCAAAAATTGAATGGAATAATTTGAAAGAAGGAGATTTGATATTTTTTAAAGCAGAAGGCCGCAGAAATATTTCACATGTGGGCATTTACTTAGCCAATAATAAATTTGCCCATGCTTCCACCAGTCAAGGCGTTACCATCAGCGATTTAGCAGATCCTTATTGGCAAAGAAGATTGTACAGTTTAGGAAGGATTGCCGCGCAGCATTAGAATTTACTGTCTTCCGTTAGCAGATAATAATTTTCTTGTATGGCTTTGATAAAATTGTCAATGTTGAAATTGTCCATTTTAATCAATCGCTTTTTGGGTTCATAATCCATCGGCAAAAGTTCTACCACTGTATTGTTGTAGGAAACTTTGATAGGCAAATTAAATCCCACCACACAGTTTTTGTATTGATAGGTCAGTATTTTTTGGCTGCTATCGTAATTATAATTGAAAGTGGGCATTTGTGGATTTCTTAAATACTGATCAAATACTTTTGTGAAATTAAAACCGGCATGCGCAGAAATATAGTCTTCAATCTGTTTGGTAGAAACGGTTTGATGGTAAAAATCTTTGTTCAGGCCTACTATGATTTTTCTAAAAATACTGTCGTTGTAAATGGAATGGCGAATGGTTTGTAAAATATTTGCGCCTTTCGCATACATATCACCACTCCCTTTTTCATTGACGCCATAATGCCCAATAATTGGTTTTTTGTTTTGAATGCCTCTTCTAAGACCTACACAATATTCAATGCCTGCTTTTGCACCATTGTAATAATCTACATACAATACTTCGGAAAAATTAGTAAAGCCTTCATGCACCCACATGTCTGCAATATCATTGGTGGTAATATTATTGGCAAACCATTCATGACCGCTTTCGTGCACAATAATATAATCCCAGTTTTTTCCCCAGCCTGATCCAGATAAATCTCTACCTAAATAACCATTGGCAAATTTATTGCCATAAGCCACTGCGGATTGATGTTCCATCCCTAAATGAGAACTTTGAATTAATTGATAACCATCTTCGTAAAAAGGATAGGGGCCCATCCAATATTCAAAAGCTTTTAACATCTTAGGCACTTCAGTAAACTGAGCTCTTGCCTTGGTTTCGCTTTCTCTAAGTACCCAATAATGCAAGTCTAAATCGCCTTTTAGTCCAGGGTATTTTTCAATCCATCCAATATAATCACCAATATAGGGGATGATGGTGTAATTATTTATGGGGCTAGTTACTTCCCAAGTATAAGTAGCCCATCCATTGTTTTTAGATTGGGTTTTTAATCGACCATTGCCAATGGCCATTAAAGAATCTGGTACAATCATGGTTAAACTAGCGCCATTGTTGGGTTCGTCCGATTGAATGTCTTTACATGGATACCAAGCAGAAGCGCCAATTCCTTGACAAGCTACCGTCATCCATGGTTTTCCATTGGCATCCTTTGTCCAAATCCAACCTCCATCCCAAGGGGGTTTGATGGCTTCGATAGGAATACCATGATAGTAAATGTTTAACTTAAAATTAGTTTGTAAAGTGGGATGCTCACTTAAATGCGCCACAGTAATATTTCCCTCTTTTGTAAAGTTTAGCGCAATTGTTTTTTGATTTGGACTGGTATATATAATACTGTCAATGCGTAAAGGAACTTGTAAATCTATTTGGATATCTTTGCTGGCTTTAACTACTTTGGCTGTCCATACCACATTGCCTTTGATACTTTTGGTTTCATAAAAGGGTTGTACGGTAATATCATATTTCAAAATATCAAACCAATCACGTTGATCATTTAAACTACCTCTTAGTGTATCGGCTTTTGTATAAATGGGTTGTG
>CANFXV010000039.1 GCA_947451115.1 Bacteroidota bacterium | reverse complement strand
TATGTCTAAAATGATTTTTTTCGACTTAGAAGCGAGAAATAAAATGAAAAAAGGGGTTGACACTTTAGCCAACGCCGTAAAAGTAACCTTAGGACCAAAAGGTCGTAACGTGGTTATTGAAAAGAAATTTGGTTCACCTTCTATTACTAAAGATGGTGTTTCTGTTGCCAAAGAAATTGATTTAGAAGATCCTATTGAAAACATAGGTGCTCAAATGGTAAAAGAAGTTGCTAGCAAAACTGCTGATCAAGCGGGTGATGGTACAACTACTGCCACTGTATTAGCACAAGCTATCATTGGAGAAGGTTTAAGAAACGTTACTGCTGGTGCAAATCCAATGGATTTGAAACGCGGTATTGATAAAGCAGTTGAAAAAGTTGTAGCAAGTTTAAAAGCACAATCTCAAGCCGTTGGTAACGACGCTAAGAAAATTGAGCAAGTGGCTTCTATTTCTGCCAACAACGATAATGAAATTGGTAAATTAATTGCCCTTGCCATGAGCAAAGTGGGTAAAGAAGGAGTCATCACAGTTGAAGAAGCAAAAGGAACCGATACTACTGTAGATGTAGTAGAAGGTATGCAATTCGATCGTGGCTATACTTCTCCTTACTTCGTAACCAATAGCGAAAAGATGGAAGCAGAAATGCAAAATCCATATATCTTAATTTATGATAAGAAAATTTCAGCAATGAAAGACATCTTGCATATTTTAGAGAAAGTAGCACAAACAAGTCGTCCATTGGTAATTATTGCTGAAGATTTAGAAGGTGAAGCAATGGCAACATTGGTGGTGAATAAATTACGTGGTACGATTAAAGTAGCAGCTGTGAAAGCACCAGGCTTCGGTGACAGAAGAAAAGAAATGTTAACTGACCTTGCAATTTTAACTGCAGGTACAGTTATCTCTGAAGAACAAGGTTTCAAATTAGAGAACGCCGACTTAACTTATTTAGGTCAAGCAAGTTCTGTAACAATTGATAAAGACAATACCGTTATCGTAGGTGGTAAAGGTAAAAAAGCAGATATCACTGCGCGTGTGAATCAAATTAAAGCACAAATTGAAAATACAACTTCAGATTACGATCGTGAGAAATTACAAGAGCGTTTGGCGAAGTTAAGTGGTGGTGTTGCCGTACTTTATGTTGGTGCAGCTACTGAAACTGAAATGAAAGAAAAGAAAGATCGTGTTGACGATGCTTTACACGCAACGCGTGCTGCAGTAGAAGAAGGAATCGTTCCAGGTGGTGGGGTTGCTTATATTCGTGCAGTAGCAAGTTTAGATAAATTAAAAGGTGCTAACGAAGACGAAACAACAGGTATTCAAATTGTACGTCGTGCGATTGAAGAACCACTTCGTCAAATTGTTAAGAATAGTGGTATCGAAGGTTCTATTGTTGTTCAAAAAATCAAAGAAGGAAAAGACGACTTTGGTTTCAATGCAAGAACAGAAGTTTTCGAAAACTTATTCAAAGCAGGTGTTATCGATCCAACTAAAGTAACAAGAGTTGCTTTAGAGAATGCAGCTTCTATTGCATCTATGTTGTTAACAACAGAGTGTGTGATTGCTGACAAACCAGCTCCAGCTGCAGCGCCACAAGGTGGCGGACATGCTCCTGATATGGGTGGTATGGGTTACTAATATTGAAAGCGATTTTTCGCATCAAGTAATAAAAAAAACCTCCTCGATTTTTCGAGGAGGTTTTTTTATTGTAGTATACCCTATGTCTAATTGTAGTACAGTTAAAAATAAGAAGCTGAAATATTTTTATACGGCTTCTTTGGGCGCAGTGGTAAAATACAATTGAAATCCTTTGACTAATAATAGCTGTGCGATTCCATAAGTAAGCATAGTCACTAATCCAATGTGTTGAATATGCGGGCCTGTTTTTTCCCAACTAAATTTGTTAAAAGCAAGCACTGTATCAGAGCAGATAAAAAACAACATCCCTGGAGTCCAAAACAAATTGGCAATTAATTTAGTACTAGAATTGTTAGATACATGAATAGTCATTAATGCAGCGCTACAAATTAATGCCATGTATACCAATACAGGATAGATCAAAGCGCCCATGGATGCTTTCAATTGAAAATATATGAAAAAACAAAAAGTAATTAATATAAATTTAGAAATGTATAATTTATTAGCGCGTGGCTGCAAGGGTCCATAAATTTTGCTAAAGAAAATAATATTAAATATATGAGTGGTCATAAAGGCAACCATGCCAGGGATGAAATAATTATCCCCTAATAAAAAAGCATCCCCTGCCCATGATCCAACCAATCCCAATAGAACCAACCACTTTCCTTTTGGGGTATTTTGATGATTGTCTTGTGCCAATAAAAATAAAATCAAAATGGGCAACAATAATAGTTTAGTAACCACTTGTACTATTTTATAGGGCTCCCCCAAAACCTGTGCATACAAATGCATAGACAGTATTAAAATATAAATAGTGATACCCCATTTTTGCATTAAGGTTTTCATAAGCTTTGATTGGTTAATTGTTAATTAAAAGTAAGCAATGAAGACCTAAATTAACTAGCATTGCATAAATTTGTACCATGATAGATGCAGCAGAAGAAAAGTTTTATGAACAATGGGCAGTGGACAGACTTCGACCCCATTATAAACGCAAACCTTTTTTAAAGGGCTTGAGCATCAGCCTTATATTTGGAACCCTAATTTTAGCAATTTCAGAAATAGGTTGGTATGAAAGAGCCAATATGATTGCCAACATGAGTGGCAATGGAATTTGGATGGTGGTGGCCATTTTAATCATCTCCTTTGGCTTTGCCTGGATCTATCAACAATTTACCTTTGAAATGAATGAACAAAGGTTCCAAGAAATCAAATATTTAAAAAACAAAAAATGACCCATTTTACCCCAAAAATCACTAAAAATGCCTATTTTTTGGCTATTTTTACCCTATTTTTCGCAATAATTGCCCTATTTTCAAATACTGGATGTAGCAAGTCTTCAGCTTGTACTTTAACTGCCAACTACCCTAAAGATGTCAATGCTACCCAAAAAGCATCCATGATTGCATTTTGTACTACCAATAGTATCAATTATACGGTTGATTCTAGTGGAATCTTATATCAAATTATAAATCCAGGATCCAGTACTAAAGTGAATCTATGTGAATCATTATCAATTACTTATACAGGAAAATTTTTAAACGGAAATCAATTTCAAACAGGGACTTTTACTTCTGCTTTAAGTGGTTTAATTCCAGGATGGCAGATTGTTGTTCCTTATATTGGTAAAGGTGGTCATATGAAAATACTACTTCCCTCTTCTTTAGCCTATGGAGCCCAAGGAAATGGCACCATCCCAGGCAATACTCCGCTTTATTTTGATATTGTTTTGAACTAGGAAAATAATGGCTTTTTAGCCCTTATTTTGGCCTCTTTCCATTATATTTGCCGACTAAAAATCAGTTAACCACACTATTATGCAACTCAAAGGATTAGTGCGCTTTTTTACATTTGCGCTTATTTTAATTTGTCTTTACCAATTGTCATTTACATTGTTTGTAAGAAACCATGAAAAAGCAATGGATGCCAAGGCAAGTTCATGGGTAAAAAAGTTCCCAAAAGCAGAACAAGTATACCCCACCAACAAAGAAGAACAATTGTTGTACAACGATAGCTTAAGTGATATCAAAAAAGTATACCTCAAAAGATTATTGGACAGTACCAAAGACACTAAATTGGCCTTTGGTATGACCACTTATGGCTCCGCCAAAGAAAAAGAATTAATGTTAGGCCTTGATTTACAAGGTGGTATGAGTGTGACCATGGAAGTAGGTTTGGATGGTTTAATCAAATCATTGGCCAATTACACTAAGGATCCAACATTTAATAAAGCTTTAAGCAATGCGGTGAATAAAAAAGCCAATAGCAAAGCCGATTTAATTAGTTTATTTAGAGAGGAATACAGCAGCTTAAACCCTACGGGTAAATTAGCTCCTTTGTTTGCTACTAGAAGCAATGGCAAATTAAAATTTGATGCTACGGATGATTTAGTTGCCACCTATTTAAAAGACCAAGCTACTCAAGCATTTAACAATACCTATAGAATTTTAAGAACACGTATTGACCGTTTTGGTTTGGCTTCTCCTAATATCAACCCTGACGCCAACAAGGGCATCATCAATATTGAATTAGCTGGGGTGACTGATAAAGAGCGCGTTCGTGCTTATTTACAATCTACGGCCAACTTGCAATTTTTTGAAGTGTATACTTTTGAAAACAAAGATTTTCAAAATGGTATTATTGCTGCAGACAAAGCCATTGAAGCTAGTTTAATGGGCATCACTGATTCTAATTCAGCTAAAAAGGCAGATACTTCAAGATTGAATCCAAACAAAAATCCATTACTTAAAACAGTGCAGTTCACTCAACCCTATCAAGGAAAGAATGGACAAAATATATTCCCAGCAGAAATTGGTTATATCTTGAAAAAAGATACCGGCAAATTAAATAGCTATTTAGCCATGGCCGAAGTGAAATCAAAGTTCCCATCGAATTTAGTTTTCATGTATGGCAAAATGGAATCTGAAGATGTAAAAACTAAAGAGGTTGTTCCTATTTATGCTATCAAAACTTTGGAAAATGGTCAAGCAGAATTAGAAGGTGATCACGTAGCCAATGCTGCGCAAGATTTTGATGAAAGAGGTCGTGTGGCCATCAAGATGAATATGGATAAAGCAGGTACAAGTATCTGGGCAAAAATGACTTCTAAAAATATTGGCAAACCTATTGCGATAGTATTAGACAACACTGTTTATTCTGCGCCTAATGTAAATGATGCCATTACTACTGGTAACTCTCAAATTTCTGGCAGTTACTCTGTAAAAACAGCTCAAGACTTAGCTGAAATTTTAGAGAGTGGTAAATTACCAGCTCCTGCTAAAATTGTACAAGAGCAATTAGTAGGTCCAACTTTAGGTTTGGCTTCTATTCAAGGTGGTGCTATGGCTTTTGGAATTTCTTTCCTTGTCATTTTCGCTTTAATGTTATTATATTTTAACACAGGCGGATGGGTAGCCAACATCGCATTAGTATTAAACTTACTTTTCACTATTGGTATATTAAGTGCCTTAGGTTTTACTTTAACTGCACCTGGTATTGCCGGTTTAGTATTAACCATTGGTATGGCGGTAGATACGAACGTAATTATATTTGAGCGTATTAAAGAAGAATTAACGAAGGGAAAAAGTTATCAATTGGCGGTAACAGATGGTTACAAGCGTTCTATGTCTCCAGTATTGGATGCACACGTTACTACCCTTTTAACAGCTTGTATCTTAGCTTACTTTGGTTTAGGCCCAGTACTTGGATTCGCTACAACACAAATCATTGGTATTTTACTTTCTTTATTCTGCGGAATTTTAGTATCTCGTTTAATCACCGATATCTACACTAGCAAGAACAGACACTTCGAATATTTTACAAAAGTTTCAAGAGGAATCTTTAAGCATGCTGCTTTCAAATTTATTGAATTCAGAAAGTATGCTTACATGTTATCTGCTGTGGTATTAGTAATGGGTATTGCTAGTTTCTTTAACGGATTCGACGAAGGTGTTGAATTTGCTGGAGGTAGAAGTTATACGATTAAATTTAACAAAGCAGTTAACATTGAATCTGTAAGAGACGACTTGAAAAAAGTATTTGGCGAGTCTCCTATTATTAAAACAGTAGATTCTAAGAATCAAATCAACATTACAACTTCTTATAAAATTAAAGAACAAGGCAACAATATTGATGCAGAAGTAGAAGGTTTATTATTCAAAGGTTTAGAGAAGCAATTACCAGCAGGAACCTCCTTAAAAGAGTTCGATGCTCAGTATAAGCAAAGTTCTCAAACAGTACTTCCTACTATTTCTGAAGACTTAAAAGCAGGTGCTACTAAGGCTACTATTTTTGCATTAATTGCGATCTGTTTATACATCTTTATACGTTTCCGTGATTGGAGATATTCTTTAGGCACTATCTTCTCTTTATTACATGATGTATTTGTGACCTTAATCGTATTTAGTTTCTTAAGAAAAGTAGTTCCTTTCCCATTAGAGATTGACCAGCACTTTATTGCTGCAGTCTTAACCGTTATTGGTTTCTCTATGAACGATACTGTAATTGTTTATGACCGTATTCGTGAGGACAGCCAAATTATGAAAGGCGCAGACAATGCTTCTATCATCAACAAGGCGATCAACCAAACATTGAGTCGTACCATTATGACTTCCTTAACTGTATTCTTAACCATCTTAATCTTATTCATCTTTGGTGGAGAAGTAACAAGAGGTTTTGCCTTCGCTATGTTAATTGGAGTAATCACAGGTACTTACTCTTCTATCTTTGTAGCGGCACCTGTATTAGTTGACTTTGCAAAAAGTCGCCCATTAGGACGTGAAGAGAAAAAGAAATAATAAGACTTACTTATCCATAAAAAGCCCCCCGAGTACTCGGGGGGCTTTTTTGTTGGTTCAATAATTTATAATGCTCGAATGAGTATTGTTTTCAATAAAATTTTAAACAGCAAATGAAGTACCGCATCCACAGGTACTAGAAGCATTGGGATTGTTGAAAGTAAATCCACGGCTATTTAAACCGCCTTGCCAATCAATTTGCATACCGTATAAATATATTTGATGCGCTGCTTCCATGCAACAAGGGATGCCTTCAAAGGTAAATAATTCATCTTCAGCCTTAGGAACATCAAAACCTAATACATAGGTCATACCACTGCAGCCACCTCCTTTCACCCCTACTTTTAGTCTTTGTTGTTGATCAAAATCGGGTTCGGCCATCAAACGATGAATTTCAGCAATGGCTCCTTCTGTAAATGATACCGGTGTACCTAAGGAAGTTGTTGAAGCTATAGTAGTTGACATAGGATAAATTTAATCATACAAAAGTACAAATTATAGCTGATCTTGACTAGAAAGCATCTTTCGAAAATAGAAATAATTGAAGGCCTACTCTTTAAATTTTCGTAAATTTAAAGATGCAAAAAGGGGCTAAAAAAACGGACAGTGGCATCGACATCAAAAAGGTCTACACCAACAAAGATTTACCAGAAAATTTGAATGGTGATTTGCTGCCAGGTGAGTTTCCCTATACGCGTGGGGTTCAGGCTGATATGTACCGTGGTAAATTATGGACAATGCGGCAGTATGCTGGTTTTTCCACTGCAGAAGAAAGCAATAAAAGATACCATTTTTTATTAGGTCAAGGGGTGATGGGCTTAAGTGTGGCCTTTGATTTACCTACTCAAATTGGTTATGATGCAGATGACGCTTTAGCGGAAGGTGAAGTGGGCAAGGTGGGTGTATCCATTTGTTCCTTAGAGGACATGGAAATTTTATTTAAAGATATTCCTTTAGATAAAATAAGCACTTCAATGACCATTAATTCAACTGCTTTTATTTTATTGGCATTCTATGTTGCCTTAGCGAAAAAAAGAGGCATCGCATTAGATCAATTGGCAGGCACCATACAAAATGATATTTTAAAAGAATACGCAGCCAGAGGTACATATATTTATCCCCCCAAACCATCCATGCGAATTATAACAGATATTTTTGAATACTGTGGATTGCATTTACCAAAATGGAACAGTATTTCAATTTCTGGTTATCATATTAGAGAGGCTGGTAGTACAGCAGTGCAAGAAATAGCCTTTACCTTAAGCAATGGAAAAGCCTATGTACAAGCTGCCAAAGAAAAAGGCTTGGATATTAATGTGTTTGGCAAAAGACTTTCCTTTTTCTTTAATGCACATAATAATTTATTTGAAGAAGTAGCTAAATTTAGAGCCGCTAGAAAAATCTGGGCGCAGATGATGAAGGATTTAGGTGCCACCGATGAAAAAGCCTTGATGCTCCGCTTTCATACACAAACAGGTGGCGCTACCCTAACCGCTCAACAACCATTGAACAATATAAGCAGAGTCACCATTCAAACCATTGCAGCTGTGTTGGGTGGTACACAAAGCTTGCATACCAATGGCTATGATGAAGCCTTGGGCCTACCTACCGAAAATGCAGCCAGCATTGCACTTAGAACGCAGCAAGTAGTGGCTTTTGAAAGTGGCATCCCTGACAGCGCTGATCCACTTGCAGGAAGTTTTTTTGTAGAAAACTTAACCAATGAAATGGAAGAAAAAGCATTGGCCTTAATCAAACAAATTGATGAAATGGGTGGCAGCGTTAGTGCGATTGAAAATGGCTTTATGCAAAACAAAATTGCAGAGAGTGCTTATGCTTATCAAAAGGCAATTGAGTCTAAAGAAAAAATCATCGTAGGGGTCAATGAATTCCAATCGGAGAATGCCGAAAAAATTCCTATCATGAGAATCAATGAAGCCATTAGAATAGCACAAATCGAAAAAATTAAAAAATTAAAAGCAAAACGTGACGAAAATAAAGTTATTGCCTGTTTAAAAAATATCAAAGAAATTGCATCGTCTACCAATAATTTAATGCCCTCCGTTATTGAAGCAGTGGAACAAAACTGCACTTTAGGAGAAATTGCGGGCGTACTTAGAACAGTTTTTGGAGAGTATCAAGCTTAATTAATTCCATCAAATATTTAATATAAATAACCATCAAGTACCATGAAAAAAATTAGTTTAATCGCCTTTGGCTTACTGCTAAGCATCTTTCAATCGAATGCGCAGGATTTACCAAAAAATTACACCCAATTGGTCAAAGAGGTAGAACCACAATTGATTAGCTGGAGAAGACATTTTCACGAAAATCCTGAACTGTCAAACCGCGAATACAATACGGGTAAATACATTGCCGATTATTTAAAAACATTAGGTCTTGAGGTGCAATACCCTATTGCCAAAACTGGTGTTGTAGCTATTTTGAAAGGTGGAAAACCAGGGCCAGTAGTTGCATTAAGAGCTGACATAGATGCCTTACCTGTAACAGAAAGAACACCTATTGAATTTGCTTCTAAAGTAACTGCAGATTTCGCTGGACAAAAAGTGGGGGTAAGTCATGCCTGTGGTCATGATTCACATATTTCTATTTTAATGGCCACTGCGAAAGTCCTAAGTGCTATGCAAAAAGAGGTACCTGGCACTGTTGTATTCTTATTTCAACCTGCGGAAGAAGGTCCTCCAGGTACTGAAGAAGGTGGTGCTCCTTTAATGATCAAAGAAGGTGCTTTAGACCATCCTAAAGTAGAGGCAGTTTTTGGTTTACATATCGAAGCACAATTACCTGTTGGAACAATTGGGTATAAAGCTGGCGCTTTTATGGCTTCTTCTGATTGGTTCACCATTAAAGTAAACGGCAAAGGAAGTCATGGCTCTCAACCTTGGGGTGGCGTGGATCCTATTGCTGCTAGTGCACAAATCATTGAAGGCTTACAACATATTGTGAGTAGACAAATGGATTTGACCAAGGCGCCCTTAGTGATTACCGTAGGCACCATCAATAGTGGCGTGCGCTCAAATATCATTCCTGAAACCGCAGTAATGACAGGAACGATTAGAACTTTAGATAGCGAAATGCAAAAAGAGGTTCATGAAAGAATTAAAAACACCGTAAAAGCAATTGCTGAAAGTTCTGGCGCTACTGCTGATGTAAATATTGATACTAAAACATTGGTGACTTACAATGATCCTGCCTTAGTTAAAAAAACCAGTGCCTCATTGGTGAAGGCTGCTGGTGGTGAAAATAATATTATTGAAACCACTTGGCAAACTGGCGCCGAAGATTTTTCTTTTTATGCGGAAAAAGCCCCTAGTTTCTTTTTCTATTTAGGTGGATTACCCAAAGGTAAAAATGCCAATGAGGTAGCCTCACATCATACCCCCGACTTTTACATCGACGAGTCTGGATTTATAGTGGGCGTAAAAGCCTTTTGTCAATTAGTTTTTGATTACGGTAAATCAAAATAAAATTCTTTGCTCTAAAATAAAAAATGCTGTCTCTTACAAAGAGACAGCATTTTTTATTTGTAGTATCTTGTATTACAATACCAAATTTCTTGCACCAAAAAGCAAGCTTCCAATTCTTACTAGGTTACTACCCTTTTCAATGGCTAATGCATAGTCACCACTCATGCCCATACTTAGGGTATCAAAATGTATATTATTGAATGCTGTAGCGGTTTGATCGTATATACTTTTTAAAGTACTAAACTCCTTTTCTACAAGGGTTTGATCTTCCGTAAAACTAGCCATACCCATCAATCCTTTAATGACTATATGGCTATAATTAGAAAGGCGGCCACTTGTAATAAATTCAGCTAAGCTACTGGCATCAAAACCAAACTTGGTTTCTTCTGTGGCAATATGCACTTGCAATAAACAAGCAATTATTTTATTTTGCTTAATGGCTTGCTTATTAATTTCTGCTAATAATTTTTCGGAATCTACTCCATGAATTAAATACACAAATGGTGCAATGTATTTTACTTTATTAGATTGTAAATGCCCTATAAAATGCCAGTGAATATCGGAAGGTAAAATGGCTGCCTTATCCACTAATTCTTGAACATAATTTTCGCCAAAAGCCCGCTGCCCTTGTTCATACAAGGCCAGTATGTCTTCATTGGGCTTTGTTTTACTCACTGCCACCAACTGCACATTTTTTGATTGCAGTTGCTTTATAAGGTGATGATAGGCTTCAGTATTTACAGGCATAATGAATGGTATGTTTCCTAAGGTACTTTTTTATTTTATAATATTTCTACCAATCACCATTTTTTGAATCTCACTGGTCCCTTCATAGATCTGGGTAATTTTTGCATCACGCATCAATCGCTCTACATGGTATTCTTTCACAAAGCCATAACCTCCATGCACTTGTACTGCTTCTGTAGCTACCCACATGGCCGTATCGCTTGCATGTAATTTTGCCATGGCAGCGGAAGTTGTATAATCAAGGCCATTGTCTTTTTCCCATGCTGCATGATAACAAAGCAACCTGGCAGATTGAATTTTAGTAGCCATTTCTGCTAATTTAAATTGTATGGCTTGATGCTCATGGATGGGTTTACCAAAAGATTGTCTTTGCTTACTATAGGCCAGTGCCAATTCATAGGCACCGCTTGCAATGCCCAAGGCTTGTGCAGCAATACCAATCCTTCCACCATTTAATGTTTTCATCGCAAAGGAGAATCCAAAACCATCCGCTCCAATTCTATTCTCCTTAGGTACTTTTACATCAGTAAAGGATACCACATGGGTATCACTTCCTCTAATGCCTAATTTATTTTCCTTCGCTCCTACGGTAATTCCAGGGGTATTTTTTTCAACAATAAAAGCATTGATTCCTTTTGAACCTTTGGTGGCATCGGTTTGGGCCATCACTAAATAAATGGATGCAGTAGAACCATTGGTGATCCAATTTTTTACGCCATTTAATAAATAATGATCTCCCTGATCAATGGCCGTGGTATGTTGATGAGTAGCATCACTACCCGCTTCAGGCTCACTCAATAAAAATGCACCAATATGCAATTGCCCGTCTTTTTTCCCTTGAGCCAAAGGGGTTAAATATTTTTTCTTTTGTTCCTCTGTTGCATAATGTTCCAATCCCCAACAGACTAAACTATTGTTTACACTCATAGCCACAGATACACTAGCATCTACTTTACTAATTTCTTCCATCGCAATTACATAACTAATGGTATCCATACCTGCGCCACCATATTCAGGTGATGCCATCATACCTAAAAAACCTAGGTCAGCCAATTGTTCTAATTGTTCTTTGGGAAATTTTTGATGCTCATCTCTTGCAATGACACCAGGCAAACATTGTTGTTGTGCAAATGCACGCGCAGCTTTTTGTATCATCAACTGCTCTTCTGTTAATTTAAAATCCATACCACTAGCTTTCTACAAAATTACGCTAACAATTGTTAGTGGGATAATTTATTTTTTATCAATTGGAATAAAACTGATTTATCACTGTCATTGATGACGGAGGTACTGTCTTGTCTAAAATGACGTTTAAAAGCCAGGATGGCGGCATTGGTGTCCTTGATGTCATAACCCACTATGGATAAGGCCATGGGGATAGAAAGGCCTGCTGGCAAACTATCCGTTAAGTTGGGCTCAAACCAAACACCAAAGCCATTAATAGCCAATTGAGCCCATGGGAATTGTATGTTTGGATCGTTCTTTCTGACAGGTGCAATGTCTCCATGACCAATGAAATTATTGGCAGGTATTTTATAGGTCTCTTTTAATTTAGCCAATAACAAAACCAAACTATTGATTTGTGCCGTATCAAAAGGTTCAAAACCATTGTTGTCTAATTCGATACCAATGGAGCTTGAATTAATGTCAGTATTGTTTCCCCATTTAGCCACCCCTCCATGCCAGGCCCTGAAATAATCATTGAGCATGTGATGGATCGTTCCATCTTTACAAATCACATAATGCGCACTCACCTTAGTTCTTTCTAAAGTAAAGGTTCTTAATGTTTGTTCACAAGAGTTTTGTGCTGTATGATGAATGATGACAAAATTAGGCTTGCGTAAATCAAAGTTCGTAGTACCTACCCAATCTGATGACTTGGGCAATTGATCTATGATTTGAAGCTCAGGGCTTAGATGTATTTGTTTGACTAAATTAGTCGCTTGATGCTTATAGAAACGATTTGTCTTGGCATAGGGGAAACGCGTGCAAGCAAAAAAACTGGTTAGCCATACTACTCCAGCTAATAAAATATAACTTTTTGATGCCCGCATTGGATAAATTTTTATAAAAATTTTTAGAATTTAGCACTTGGCTCTTGTTGACTCAAACAATGGAAACTGCCTAGCCCCCAAATAATATCGGTAGAATCGATACCTACTACTTCTCTACTGGGAAAACAAGATTGAATAATTTGCATGGCTTTATCATCCGCATCACATTTAAAAGTAGGCACAATAATATGTCCATTGCTTATATAAAAATTAGCATAAGAAGCAGGAAGGCTTTGACCTTCATAAATTACTTCCGCAGGCATAGGTAATTCTACAATATTCAATTGTTTGCCGTTAAGCAGACGCATTTGTTTTAATTCTTTTAAATTCTGCTGTAAAAGCTCATGATTGGCTGAAAGCACATTAGGTTCCACTACCGTAATCACGGTGTCTTCATTGACAAAACGAACCGTATCATCTATGTGACCATCGGTATCATCTCCCACAATACCATCACTTACCCAAAGCACTTGGTCTATACCATAATAGTCACTCAAATACTTTTCAATTTGAGCTTGATTCAAATGAGGATTTCTATTAGGATTTAATAAACAAGATTTTGAAGTCATCACTGTTCCAGCGCCATTAAAATCCACAGAGCCTCCTTCCATTATAATGCCTGGATAAAATACAGGTAAACCTAATGCCTCTCCAATTCGCGTTGGAATCACATCATCTAATTCAAAAGGAGGATATTTTCCACCCCAAGCATTAATATTCCAGTCTATAATGACTTTAGGATCTATTGCATTATCTCTTAGTAAAAAAGCTGGTCCATGATCACGGCACCAAGCATCGTTGGTAGGATGTAAATAAAACTGAACACGCTCTATATCAACACCTGCTAATTGCAACATTTTTTGTGCTGAATTACGCATTTTTTCATCCACTACATTTATACAAACTCTTTCTGTTATAGAAACTATTTTTATAAACTCGGTATAAGATGGGTATATACTAGCAATTTTACCAGGCCAACTTTCTTCTTTATGTGGCCAACTTAACCAAATGGCATCATGTGGCGCAAACTCAGCAGGAAAATAATAACCTAAGGATTTGGGTGTTGCGTTCGTCATTGTTTTTTTTAGTGTCTACTTTAGGATTCAGTTTCTTCGTCTAAATATCTTTTAGTAATTGGCGCATAAGAATCAATACGACGATCGCGTAAAAACGGCCAATGGGTTCTATAGCTATCCGATTTTTCTGTATCAATATCAATAACAGCCACTTCTTCTTTATCATGAGAAGCTTCGTATAATAAAGTGCCAAAGGGATTGCTAACAAAACTACCACCCCAGAATTTCATTAAGCCCTCTTGTTCTAGTCCTACTCTATTCACACTTATCACTGGTACGCCATTGGCCACCGCATGACTGCGTTGTATCGTTTGCCAAGCATTGTATTGTTCTTTGTTGGTGGCTTCGTCTTGTGCAGTAGCCCAACCTATGGCGGTTGGATAAAATAACATCTCGGCTCCCATTAAGGTTGTAATTCTTGCAGCTTCGGGATACCATTGATCCCAACATATTAAAACACCAATGGTGGCAAATTTTGTTTTGAAAACTTTGTAACCTAAATCGCCTGGTGTAAAATAAAATTTTTCATAATAAGCAGGATCATCAGGAATATGCATCTTACGATATTTTCCTAAATATGCACCATCTGCATCCAAGACTGCCGTTGTATTATGGTATAAACCTTCCGCTCTTTTCTCAAATAAAGAAGCAATAATGACCACGCCTAGTTCTTTGGCCAATGCTGCCAATGTATTGCTGGTTTCACCAGGAATAGGTTCGGCTAATTTAAAATTTTCATAGGCTTCTACATCACAGAAATAAAGTGAAGTAAATAATTCTTGCAAGCAAATAATATTGGCTCCTTTTTTAGCCGCCTCTCTTACTTTTTCAATTGCTTTTAAAGTGTTGGCAGCCTTGGATGCCTCACAGGACATTTGCACTAATCCTACTTTAACAATGGCCATAATTATAAATTATAAAGGGATAAAATATTTTTAGGTGGTCTTTTGAATGATTGCCTCAAAACTACGAATACCTAATAACTTTTGGGTAATAAAACCTTCTGCATAATCCACACCTATTTGGTGTCCTAATTCCTTGGCCCTTCCTTTCACAAATTCTAAAAAAGCATTCCCAGAAATAAAGGTTTCCGGCTCCGTTGAATTAGGATCGAAAAACTGAGAACTATGTGCTAATATAGATTCCATCTTTTTGTCCATGTAGGCACTAATGTCTACTACAAAATTGGGTTTCAAATTTCTTGATTGTATATAATGAAAAACCTGTGTTGGTCTCCATGGGGCTTGAGCCACTCCATTATGGGTGGTTTGTATTTTAACCAATCCAGCTAAAAATGAAGCATCAGCAATTAATTGAGCTGCACGACCATGATCGGGATGTCTATCCTCAGGTGCATTACAAAAAATAATTGATGGTTGATATTTTCTAATGGTTTCTATAATGGCAAATTGATTTTCTTTGTTGTTTTCAAAAAATCCATCGGCCATGCCTAAATTTTCTCTCACGCCAATGCCCATTACTTGAGCAGCCAATTGAGCTTCCTTTAATCTTTGAGCAGTCGTACCTCTGGTTCCTAATTCGCCTTTGGTTAAATCTACAATGCCTACTTTTTTGCCTTCAGCAACGGCTAACAATAATGCCCCAGCACAACCTAATTCCACATCATCGGGATGGGCTCCAAAAGCAAGAATATCTAAAGATTGCATATTTTTTTATTTATCTAAACAAAGGTAAGTACTCCAAAGAGTTTAATGACAAAAAACCCTCTCTTACTTGCGTAAGAAAGGGTTTGAATAAGTATAAAAAGAAATGTTTTTTAATTGTCTCTCTTTTATTTTTTCTTGGCGTAACGCTTGTTGAATTTATCAATACGACCAGCGGTGTCAACCAACATGT
>CANFXV010000038.1 GCA_947451115.1 Bacteroidota bacterium | reverse complement strand
TAAGCCGGATTCTGTTTCTAAACTATCATTTATCTAGCCCCAACATTGCTGGTGGGGTCTTGCTGCCTACCCTGGAACTTGAACGAGTCGTTCTTAAGCGCTCCTTTACGTGGCATTACAGCACCCAAGGTTTACCCTATAAAACAATTGCTTGTCTTATCCGTGCGCTCTTACCGCACGTTTTCACCTTTTCCTCTTGCGAGGTAGTTATTTTCTGTGGCACTTTCTCTGCCCCGATTGCTCGAGGCGCCGGCTATTGACCGGTGGGTTACCCTATGCTGTCCGGACTTTCCTTGGCAATTGCTTGCCACGATAGCTCGGGTTTGTAGTGGTACAAAGGTAAGTAATTAAAATTTGACGAGATATTAGTACTCAAAAAACACTTCCGTGGCACCATAGCCATAAAAATCGGAGTATTGGTTGATGAATTGCTTGACTCCTTTTTTTACTTTTAATAGATCATGAATTTCGGCTTTCAATTTGCCTTTCCCCAACCCATGTATAAAAATGATAGAGGGCAAATGGTTCATTTGTGCTAATTCAAACCATTTTTCAAATTCTTCCAACTGAAATTGTAAAATTTCGGCATTACTTAAATGATTGTGCCTGTCCATTATTTTTTCAATATGCAAATCGACCACAGAACGTGCAGCAGGAATATTTTGTTTGATTTTACTGGCATCGTAAACTTTAAAACCAGCATTTCTTAAGACATCAATGGCAATATGGTTGTCTTCTTCTTGGTCAGGATAAGTCACAAACAAAGGATAACTGAGGGTGGTTTGGTTATTGTCTTTTAAGGTTTCAATTTTTTGAAACAACTGTTTTGCTTTTATTTTTAAGGAGGTTTCAAAATGTGCCGCTTTTTTCTTGTGTGGCTCCATCAATGAAAAATCTATGGCAAAGCTTAATCCATCACTCACTGTAGCAAAAGGCAGGTCGTGGATATAGAAATCGGTAAAAGGTGGAATAGAAGATTCAATGGAGAAATTGACAGTACCTTGAAATGCTTGTTCATAAACAAATTGATACCCTACTCTATTTCGATTGGATAAATAAATTTTCAAACTTTCTACTATTTCATCATTAAAATCATCCAAACTAAACTTTGGAACAATATTTAACCCAACCCCATCTTCGTCCTTGGCGTCATTTTTCTGAATCTTTTCTTTAGGGATTTGATCCAAAAATATTTTTTGTGCCGCCTTCTTTTCTGGAAATAACTTTTTTTCGGTGAATCTTTTGAAATAAGGAAAATCAATTTGATCCATATAGGCAGGAAACTTTACACCACGCACTTCAATCATGACCATCTCTTCATTCATAATTTCAATAATACGCCCCTCTTCGTTACTGTGTAAAACTAAAATCTCATCTCCTATCTGGTATTTCATAAACTAGTTTATTAAATAGCCTTCTCTTTGGACAATAAACTATGTTTCCGTCCATAAAAATAATATAAAAGTAGTCCAATGATCATCCAACAAAAAAACCAAATCCAACTCACAGGTGGAATTTCGATCATTAAATACAAGCAACATAAGGCACCAATAATGGGTATGATGGAGAATTTATAAATAAAAGTAGCAATGGAAACTAGAACCAGTATAAGTAGGAAGATTAAAAATAAAAACTCTTGAAAATTTTGAGTAGTTAAATTTAATAGATCTAATTGGATTCTATATTTGGCAAAATAAATAAATACCATTGCTAGTATTGGTAGGATGTATTGGCCATTGATATAAGGCAATTTGAAGGCTTGTTTAATGCCTGTAGGTGCTATTTTAGGTAAGACCAAAACTCCAAAACAAACTAGTACAAAGGCAAATAAAGTACCAATACTGGTTAAGTCAGTCATTCTACTAATGGACATAAATAAAGAAGGTATCCCCACAAAAAATCCTGTTACTATTGTGGCAAAACCTGGTGTGCCAAATTTAGGATGAACTTTTGAGAATTTTTTTGGCAACAAACCATCTCTACTCATACTCATCCAAATTCTTGGCTGCCCCAATTGAAATACCAATAAGACACTGGTGGTGGCGACCACTGCACTGATAGAAATTACATATCCAATTTTGTGCAAACCCAATCTGTCAAAAACAAAGGCCAAAGGATCATCCACTTTTAATTCTGTATAATTGACCATGCCGGTGAGCACTAAAGCAATTAGAATATATAAAACAGTACAAATAATTAAGGAATAAATCATCCCTCTTGGTAAATCGCGTTGAGGGTTTTTACATTCTTCTGCGGTGGTGGAAATAGCATCAAAACCAATATAGGCGTAAAACACTGCAGAAACACCTGCTAGAACTCCTGTAAAACCATTGGGTAAAAATGGATCCCAGTTTTTGGTATCCACATAATAGAAACCTAAAAAGATCACAAAAATAATCACGATGATTTTAAAAATCACCATAAAATTGGTGCTCTTTTTACTTTCTTTAATTCCAATATAGGCAAGTATAGTAATAAGAAAAACAATTATAAAGGCGGGTGTATTTAAAATGATTTTGAAAGCACCAATTCTAGGGGCATTATTTATGGCATCATATCCAATACGAGCAATTTTACTAAAGGTTTCTTTCGTCCCTCCTGCTGCTAAATGTTTTACAGCTTCATCATAACCTTGTTGGGCTTGTTCATAGTTGGTAGACAACCAACCTGGTAAATGAATATGGAAACCCTCTAAAAGGTTCACAAAATAACCACTCCAACTAATGGCCACCACAATATTCCCAATGGCATATTCTAAAATTAAAGCCCAACCAATAATCCAAGCAATCAATTCTCCAAATGTTACATAGGCATAAGTATAGGCACTCCCTGCAATAGGTACCCTGCTCGCAAATTCAGCATAACATAAGGCACTAAACCCACAGGTAATTGCGGTAATGACAAATAATAAGGAAATACCAGGGCCGCCATGAAAGGCAGCCGTTCCAATGGTTGAAAATATACCAGCGCCCACCACCGCAGCAATCCCCATAAAGGTTAAATCTCTTACACCCAAGACTCTTTTTAAACCGCTTCCACTATGTCCATCACTTAATCCTAATGCTGCATCTGCTACAATTTTATCAATTGATTTTTTTCTAAATAAACTCATCAGTGGGGATTATTGATTTCGATTCATTAAATAATTAGCTAGTTCAATCAATGGCTTTTTTCTTTCACTTGTCACTGCTATAGCTTCTAAATGTTCAAATGCTGCTTTTAAGTATTTGGCTTTACTACTTTCTGCCCAAGTATCCACGCCACATGCTCTAAATATTTCAAGTACTTTTTCTACTTTGTCGTTTTCGTTGGATTTCAATAAGGCTTCTAAGGCAAGTTTTTGATCTTTATTGGCCACTTCTAATGCATGAATCAATAAAAATGTTTTTTTGTTTTGCTTGATATCGCCACCGGGTTCTTTGCCAAATAAAGCAGCGTCTCCAAAGGCATCTAAATAATCGTCTTGCACTTGAAATGCAATACCAATATTTTTTCCAAATTCATACAAGTGTTTGCAATTGGAGGTACTTGCCCCACCTATAATGGCCCCCATTTCTAAACTAGCCGCCAGCAAAACAGAAGTTTTTAAAGTAATCATGTGGATGTATTGATCCATGTTTACCTTTTCCATTTTGGCATAATCCATATCTAATTGTTGGCCTTCACATACTTCTTTTGCAGTAGTATTGAACAATTGTAAAATTTTAGATAAATGAGCAGATTGAATTTTTTGTAAATACTCATAAGCCCTAACCAACATAACATCCCCCACTAGCAATGCAGTATTATGGTCATATTTTGTGTGCACCGTAGCTTTTCCTCTTCTTAAAGAAGCTTCATCCATGATATCGTCGTGTACCAAGGAAAAATTATGAAACAATTCAACGGCATTGGACAATTGATAAGCATCCTCATGAATTTCACTAAACAATTCATTACCCAATAAACAAAGTACAGGTCTGATTCTTTTGCCGCCAATAGACAGAAAATAGTCACCTGGTTCATACAAGCTAGCTGGATTGGAGGGGAAATGAGGGGTATCAAATCCTTTGTTAAATTTTAAGACTAATTCTTGAAAACTATGCATAGTACAAACTTAAACATAATTCGTAAGAATCCCTAACGCTGTTCAGGCCTCTTTTTTAAATAAATCCCCTTAAATTTGTATACCCCCAAACCTAAACAATGACAAAAAAGCATTTCGTATTTACCCTCTTTAGTTTATTTGTTTTTCAATTAATTTTTGCGCAAGATTTTACTATAGATACTACTGTCAATAGAAGCATTCATTTGTACGAAGAAGGCTACAAAAAGGCAATTGGCGTTAAAATGTACCCAGGTGCTTTATCTTATAAAACTTTTTATACCCTTAATAAAGCCATTGAGGCTTCGGGCTATCTTACTTTAGATGGTTTTTGGTTGTCCATTTTAAATGAAATTCATACCCCCATTAAAGAAGACAAACAATTATCGTGGTATATAGGCTATGGAGGTCATTTAGGTATTTGGAGCGACGAGTGGAGAAAGAAAAACAATACCCTGGATAAATCCAATATCTCGGTTGGATTTGATGGCCTCATAGGACTTGATTATAAAGTGAAACATTCCCCACTGAATTTAAGTATTGATTGGCAACCTTCTTTTAGCATCATCCAAGGTTATTTTAGAAATCAAGGAGGTATAGGTATTCGCTATACGCTGAAATAATTCAGCGGCACCCTAGGCTTTATTTAAGCTAAACAAAGAATCAACAAATTCATCTTTATCAAAAATGAGCAAGTCATTGATTTGTTCGCCCACTCCAATGTATTTTACAGGAATTTTACATTGATGCGCAATGGCCAATACCACACCACCTTTCGCAGTGCCATCTAATTTTGTAATGGCCAGTGCATTCACATTGGTCACTGCCATAAATTGTTTGGCTTGTTCTAAAGCATTTTGACCAGTGGAACCATCTAATACCAATAAAACTTCATGCGGTGCTTCCGGTAGTTGTTTTTGAATGACTCTTTTTATTTTATTCAACTCATCCATTAAATGTGCTTTGTTGTGCAATCTACCAGCAGTATCAATGATCACTATATCTGCATTTTTAGCGATGGCCGATTGTATCGTATCAAAAGCTACGGCACTTGGGTCAGAACCCATGTTTTGTTTGACAATACTCACGCCTACTCTTTCACTCCAAATGGTCAACTGATCCACAGCTGCCGCCCTAAAGGTATCTGCAGCGCCTAATACTACTTGATTGCCTGCAGCTTTGTAATGATGGGCCAATTTGCCAATGGTGGTGGTCTTGCCTACACCATTCACCCCAACTACTAATATTACATAGGGTTTAGTTGCAGCAGGTGGCTGAAATCCCAATTGATGTGTAGGCGCATCGATTAATAAGGAAACAATTTCTTTGTGTAAAATTTTATTTAATTCTGCCGTAGAAACATATTTGTCCTTTTTTACCCTTTGTTGAATTTTTTCAATTAATTCTAATGTAGTATCTACCCCTACATCTGCCCCAATTAAGGCTTCTTCCAATTGATCCAATACCTCGTCATCCACCGAAGTTTTTCCAATGATGGCTTTGGAGATACGTTCTAAAAATCCTTGCTTGGTTTTTTCTAAGCCAAGGTCAAGACTTTCTTTTTCTTTTTTCCCGAATAATTTTCCTAAAAAACTCATTATGTAAATTTAGTCAATATTTAAATGAAAAACTCCCACCACGTTGAACGAGGCAGGAGTTAATATCTTTAGAACGTAAATACTAGTAATTAGTAATAACGAATAAGGTTATTTTGCAAGAAATTCTTTTACAAGATCCTTGTGAACAATATTTTCTTTAAAAGTATAGGCACCAGTTTTTGGGCTACGAATAGCTTTAATTACTTTAGTCCAGTTTTTTGCTTCAGCTGAAGCTTTAAGATCCTTTACTTTCGCGTTTTTAGAAGCTGCTTTTGCCATGATTATTTAATTTCTTTGTGAACAGTTACTTTTTTCAAAATTGGGTTGTATTTCTTGAACTCCAAACGATCTGGGGTGTTCTTTTTGTTCTTCGTAGTAATATAACGACTAGTTCCTGGTAAACCAGTAGTCTTGTGCTCGGTGCACTCTAATATTACTTGAACTCTGTTTCCTTTCCTTGCCATGATGGTGTGTTATAAGTTAAACTTAATTTAATTGATTATATCTTGTCGCCTTGGGCTCTAAGATCTTTAACTACAGAAGCTAAACCATTTTTATTGATGGTTCTGATTGCATCTGTTGATACTTTCAAAGTGATCCAGCGGTCTTCTTCGATGAAGTAGAAACGCTTCTTTTGCAAATTTGGAAGGAAACGACGTTTTGTCTTGATGTTGGAGTGAGAAACACTGTTTCCAGACATCGGCTTCTTTCCTGTTAATTGACATACTCTAGCCATGAGAAATTATTTTTTACGGACGGCAAAGGTAAGTAAATAACAGATACCTTCCCATTTATTTTTGTGTTTTTTTAGCCTTTTACCCGTTTAAGGGGCAAAAAAGGCTAAATTGTTGGTTTTCATTTAGCTACAAAGCCTTTTCTTCTTCTTAAGCGTACATTTCAGCCCTTAGTTCCTGTACCCTTTTGTCTTCCATATATTCATCAAAAGTCATCAATCTATCAATGATGCCTTTTGGGGTCAATTCAATCACTCTATTGGCCACTGTTTGCATAAAAGTATGGTCATGAGAGGTAATCAAGACTACACCTGGGAAGTTTTGACAGCCTTCATTGAAACTTTGGATACTTTCTAGGTCTAAATGATTGGTGGGTTGGTCTAAAATCACCACATTAGGGTTTTGAAGCATCATCTTGCTCACCATACAACGCACTTTTTCTCCCCCACTGAGTACATTGGTCTTTTTCATCACATCATCCCCGCTAAACAACATTTTGCCTAAAAATCCTCTGATAAAAGGTTCATCTGCATCTGTTACATGGCTTGGCACGTATTGACGAAGCCAATCCATTAAGGACAATGGTGCATTAAAAAAGGCATTGTGTTCCATTGGTAAATAAGCACTTGTGATGGTGGTTCCCCACTCATAAGTACCGCCATCGGCATTGCCATTGTTATTAATAATATCAAAGAAATAAGTGATGGCCAATGGGTCTCTACTTAAAAAAGCAATCTTATCATTTTTACTTACAGAAAAAGAAACATCTTTAAACAAGACACGTCCATCTACTTCTTTTTTCAATTTCTCTACATTCAAAATTTGGTTACCCACTTCACGCAATGGTTGAAAAATAATACCTGGGTATTTTCTGTTCGATGGTTCAATTTCTTCGATGGTTAATTTTTCTAAAGCCTTTTTACGAGAGGTAGCTTGCTTGCTCTTACTTGCATTGGCAGAGAATCGCGCAATGAAATCTAATAAGGCAGCACGCTTGTCTTCGTTCTTTTTATTCTTGTCTGACATTTGACGCGCCATCAATTGAGAAGACTCATACCAGAATGAATAGTTACCCGTAAAGGTTTTTATTTTAGAACGGTCTACGTCTGAAACGTGTGTACACACTGTATCTAAGAAGTGACGATCGTGACTTACTACCAATACAATATTTTGATAATCGGCTAAAAAATTCTCTAACCATCCAATGGTTTCAATATCCAATCCGTTGGTAGGCTCATCTAATAATAAAATATCTGGATTCCCAAATAAAGATTGCGCCAATAAAACTCTTAATTTAAAATTACTAGGAATGTCCTTCATTAAATCCTGATGCATTTCTTCTTTCACCCCTAAATCGCTGAGTAAACTTGCCGCATTGCTTTCTGCTTCATAGCCACCCATCTCTCCAAATTCTGCTTCCATCTCTCCTGCTTTGATGCCATCTTCTTCTGTAAAATCTTCTTTAGCATATAAAGCATCTTTGGCATGCATTACTTCCCACATTCTTTTATGCCCCATCAACACAGTATTCAAAACAGTTTGTTCATCAAATTCAAATTGGTTTTGTTTTAAAACCGCCATACGTTCTCCTGGGGTAATTTCAACCGTACCTTTATTGGGTTCAATTTCACCACTTAGTATTTTCAAAAAAGTAGATTTACCTGCGCCATTGGCACCAATGATACCATAGCAATTGCCTTTAGTGAAGCTTATGTTTACTTCATCAAACAATACTCTTTTCCCAAAGGCCAAAGTCACGTTTCTAGCACTAATCATTATTGAACTGTTTTTGAGGCTGCAAAGTTAATCCTTTTTAATTTACCAATTGGCTCGGGCAGTGGCAGAGACAGATAAATTTTCAAAACTACCCGCTAGGTATTTGAAATGAGCGGCCATGGCAATCATGGCAGCATTGTCGGTGCAGTATTCAAAGGCAGGTAAATATATATTGGATCTGGTTTTAACACCAAGCGCTTCAATCCCTTTTCTCAAGCCAGAATTGGCACTTACCCCACCGGCAATACATACTTCATGAATCCCAGTAATTTGAATGGCTTTTTTTAATTGTTTCATTAAAATTTCAACAATGGTGAATTGCACGGATGCACATAAATCATTCAAGTTGTCTTGTATAAATTCAGGACTTTGTTTTTGTAAAAAATACAAAACAGAAGTCTTTAATCCACTGAAAGAATAATCTAAATTAGGCACATGGGGTTTGGCAAAAACATAGGTGTTCGGATTACCCAATTGTGCATACTTATCCAAAAATGGCCCCCCAGGATAGGGCAACCCTAATAATTTAGCAATTTTATCAAATGCCTCACCTGCAGCATCATCAATGGTTTCACCTAAAATTTTCATGGAAGCAGCACTATCACATTGAACTATTTGTGTATGGCCTCCACTTACGGTTAAACATAAAAAAGGGAAACTAGGTTTGGGACTATCGATTAAATTGGCCAATACATGCGCTTGCATATGATGTACAGCAATCAAGGGTTTATTCAAAGCCAAGGCCAATGATTTGGCAAACTGAGCACCCACCAATAAACTACCAATCAAACCAGGTGCTTGTGTAAAAGCGATGGCATCAATATGGGCTAATTTTTCTTGCTTAGTTTCATTAGGAAAAGCTTTAGCTAAAGCAGCCTCTACTACTGGAACAATATTTTCCATATGTGCCCTACTGGCCAGTTCAGGAACTACTCCCCCAAATTTTTCATGTACCGATTGATTGGCAATAAAATTAGAAAGAATCTTGCCATCTACAATAATAGAAGCGGCAGTCTCATCACATGAAGACTCAATGGCCAATATGGTACTGGATTTATTGCTCACGCTGCGAAGATAAAGCTAAATAACAAGTTTTACTTTGTTCTAATGGCTTCTACAGGATTCATTTTGGCTGCAATAGATGCAGGAATAATACCAGAAACAATGCCTAAGATGATACAAATACTAAAGGCTAAGGCAATGATGCCAGGTGCAATAACTATGGCAAATGGGATCACTGAACTTAAGGCCACAGTGAGTATCCATACTAAGAATAAGCCCAATAAACCACCTACGATGCATAAAAAGGCAGACTCTAATAAAAATTCGTACAAAATGGTGCTACTTTTTGCCCCTATTGCTTTTTTGAGTCCTATTTGGCTGGTTCTTTCTCTAACGGTCACAAACATAATATTGGCAACACCAAAGGCACCTACAATTAAGGAAAGACCCGCAATGGCCCAACCTCCTTTGTTGATGGCCCCGAAAACACTTTCCACTTGATCCTTAAATTGTGCTACATCATTACAAGTAAAATTGTCTTCCTGGGTAGGACTTAATTTTCTTATTTGACGCATAATCCCGGTCAATTCTTCTTGTAAAGCCTTGGAAGTAACGCCAGATTTTGCTTGTACCTGAATGGATGGATTGGAATTGTCTGGATTGTATACAGAGGCAAAATAGTTATATGTTACAATGGTAGATTTATCATAATCGTATCCATTAATAATGGCAGAGCCTTGTTTTTCAATTACGCCAATGACCATTAATTTGCGCCCTTTGTAAGAAATGGTTTTACCCAAACCCTTGTCTGCTCTTCCGTACAATTCTTCTGCCACTTTAAACCCAATAATCGCATAAGGGCCGCCACGACTAAAATCAGATTCATTAAAACCCCTCCCATAAGAAACATTGTAAGGATGTATAGAAGTAAAGTCGGGTGTTATACCATAAATATTGACCCCTTTTAATTGATTGTCTTCGTTGGTAAAAGTTTCCTGTGTTTGCACAAAAAATGCCATCGTTGAAGCTAGCTCGCTTTTCTTTTTGACAAAGTCCATTTCGTCTATTTTTGGACTAGGACGCTTTACAAATTTCCACCATGGGTATTCAGGTCCACCCGTATAATCCCATTTGTCGATATAGACCGAATTATTACCAAAGCTAGATAAGTCATTTTTGATTTTAGATTCCAAACTATCAATGGTGGCCAATACCCCAATGATGCAGAAAATACCAATGGTGATGCCAAATAAAGACAAAAAGGTTCTAAGCTTATTCACCTTTAATTCTTGCAAAGCCATTTTAAAGCTATTCCAAAGTATACCTAGTACTTTAATCATGTGGTAAAATTAGGCCAATTGCCGGGTTTTGGAATATTTTTATGCAAGCGGTGAATAACTTATCTGAAATGCCCTTTTTTACATATTGGCTATTTTTTACCTATAGGATTAAACAAAATGGGACATGGGCATTTTTGAAGAAATAGTTAGAAAAATCATGGTTTGAAACATAGCAAGCTCGCAATTCATTCTTACTTTTGCATCGATTTTTAAAATACAACCTACTATGACTTTTAAGCAAATGTTTACTTCCTCTGTGGGGAAAAAATTGGTGATGGCTTTTACCGGCATTTTTCTAATATTATTTTTAGTGGTTCATGCAGGATTGAATGCTTGCATTTGGGCCATGGATGGTGGTGTGATGTTTAACAAAGCAGCTCATTTCATGGGAAGTTTTGTAGTGCCAAGAGTTTTAGAAATAGGATTGTTCTTAGGCATTTTTCTTCACATCCTTCAAGGCTATATGCTAACCTTAGAAAATAGAAGCAAAAGGAAAGTGGGCTATGCAGTAAATTATTCAAAAGGAAGCAAATGGTATAGCAGAAGTATGGCTATTTTAGGCACTATACTTTTAATGTTTTTTATTATCCACTGGAAACATTTTTGGGTTCCTTCAAGAATTACAGGTGTTGCGGAAATGGATTTAGGCAATGGCTTTGTAGTACATAATTTATATGGGGTGATGCAGGATACTTTCCAAAATGTTTGGGTAGTCCTGTTCTATGTTATTTCATGTATTTCCTTGGGTTATCATTTGGCACATGGTTTTCAAAGTGCCTTCAAAACTATTGGCGTGCATAATAAAAGATATCACGCGATGATAAGCAGCTTAGGTTATGGTTTTGCAATTATCATACCATTGGCATTTGCCTTAATGCCTATTAGTTTTTATTTACACTGGGTAAATTAAAAATTTAAAATAAAATATATTCTAAACGATAGATAAAAGATTAAATATGTTAAACTCAAAAATACCTGCTGGAAAATTAGATGACAAATGGGTTGATTATAAAGGTCATTGCAAACTAGTAAACCCCGCCAACAAAAGAAAAATGGAAGTCATTATTGTTGGAACTGGTCTAGCGGGCGCATCTGCTGCTGCCGCCATGGGTGAATTAGGTTATAAAGTAAAAGCATTTTGTTTTCAAGATTCTCCTCGTCGTGCACATAGTATTGCAGCGCAAGGTGGAATTAATGCTGCTAAGAATTATCAAAACGATGGAGATAGTGTATTCAGATTATTTTATGATACCATTAAAGGTGGTGACTACCGTGCGCGTGAGGCAAACGTGCACCGCCTAGCTGAAGTGAGTGCGAATATTATTGATCAATGTGTGGCACAGGGCGTTCCCTTTGCACGTGAATATGGTGGATTATTAAGCAACCGTAGTTTTGGTGGTACACAAGTTCAAAGAACTTTTTATGCTGCAGGACAAACGGGTCAACAATTATTAATCGGTGCTTACCAAGCTTTAGAGCGTCAAGTAGCACTGGGTAATGTAACCATGCATGCAAGACATGAAATGTTGGACATTGTAAAAATTGATGGAAAAGCAAGAGGCATTATTGCCCGTAATTTAATTACAGGTGAGTTAGAGAAACATTTTGGACATGCAGTGTTAATATGCTCAGGTGGCTATGGTAATGTATTTTATTTATCTACGAATGCCATGGGATCGAATGTTACAGCTGCTTGGAAAGCACATAAGCAAGGGGCTTATTTTGCCAATCCTTGCTTTACACAAATTCACCCAACTTGTATTCCTGTGAGTGGCGATCATCAATCCAAATTAACCTTAATGTCTGAATCATTAAGAAATGATGGACGTATATGGGTGCCTAAAAATTTAGGCGAAACAAGAAAAGCCAATGAAATACCTGAAGAAGAAAGAGACTATTATTTAGAGCGTCGCTACCCTGCTTTTGGAAACCTAGTACCTCGTGATGTAGCTTCTCGTGCTGCAAAAGAAAGATGTGATGCTGGATATGGTGTGGGAACTTCGAAGCAAGCAGTTTATTTAGATTATGCTGCTGCGATTGAAAGATATGGTAAGATTGAAGTAAGCAAACAAGGTCTTTCAAATGTTGCTCATGAGCAAATTATTGCTATGGGTAAAGAAGTAGTGAAAGAAAAATATGGTAACCTATTTGATATGTACGCAAAAATCACGGGAGAAAATCCTTACGAAGTGCCTATGCGTATTTATCCAGCCGTGCATTATACCATGGGTGGCTTATGGGTAGATTATGAATTACAAACTACAGTGCCTGGTTTATATGCATTAGGAGAAGCAAACTTTAGCGATCATGGTGCCAACCGTTTAGGCGCAAGTGCCTTAATGCAAGGCTTGGCCGATGGTTATTTTGTAGCCCCCTATACAGTGGGAAATAATTTAGCCGATGAAATTTACAATGCAGCCATACCTACTACTCACCCTGCCTTTGAAGAAGCAGCTAAAAAAGTAGCAGAGCGTATTGCATCCTTAAAAAATATCAATGGTAAACAAACAGCAGAAAGTTTCCACAAACGTTTAGGAAAAATTATTTGGAACGAATGTGGTATGTCAAGAAATGCATCAGGTTTAAAACAAGCCATTGCAGATGTACAAGCATTGAAAAAAGAATTCTGGTCTGATTTAAGAGTACCAGGAGAAATAAACGAATATAATCCTGAATTAGATAAAGCCAATCGCGTAGCCGACTTTATTGAACTAGGTGAATTAATGTGTATTGACGCTTTAACCAGAGAAGAAAGTTGTGGTGGTCACTTTAGAGAAGAATACCAAACACCAGAAGGAGAAGCATTGAGAGATGATAAAAACTTTATGTTTGTTTCTGCTTGGGAAAACAAAGGCGAACACGAATGGGAATTACATAAAGAAGAATTAAAGTACGAAGTAATTCAACCAAGTCAACGTAATTACAAATAAGCCTACCACAATCACACAAAATATTTAAAGAATAATTTTTTAGCTATGTCTCAAAATACAATGAATTTAAAAGTTAAAGTTTGGCGTCAAAAAAATGCCAATACCCAAGGTGCCTTTGTTACTTATGATGTTGCAGGTATTTCAGATGAAATGTCATTTTTAGAAATGTTGGATATTTTAAATGAAAAACTAATTACCGAAGGGGGTGACCCCGTTGCCTTTGATCACGATTGTCGTGAAGGTATTTGCGGTATGTGTTCCTTATATATTAATGGAAAGCCACATGGTCCTTGGCAGGCGAATACTACTTGTCAATTACATATGCGCGCCTTTAAGGATGGCGAAACCATTGTCATTGAGCCATGGAGAGCCAACTCCTTCCCTATTGTAAAAGATTTAACTGTAGACCGTTCTGCTTTTGATAGAATCATTCAAGCAGGTGGATACATTAGTGTGAATACAGGTAATGCGGTAGATGGTAATAGCCTCCCTATTGAAAAACAAAATGCAGACGACGCCTTCGCAGCAGCCATGTGTATTGGTTGTGGTGCATGTGTGGCAGCTTGTAAAAATAGTTCAGCTATGTTATTCTTAAGTGCTAAAGTTTCCCATTTAGCTTTACTTCCACAAGGTGCTCCAGAAAGAAAATCACGCGTATTGAACATGGTGGCGCAAATGGATAAAGAAGGATTTGGATCTTGTACCAATACAGGTGCTTGCGAAGCTACTTGTCCTAAAGAAATATCTATTGCCAACATTGCAAGATTAAACAAAGAATATTTAGGAGCTAGCTTAAGTGCAGAATAGTGGCGAACCCATTTTTCCAGTTTAAAAAATTTATCGTGCATCAGCAGCATACTTCAATGAAAGTATGTACTGATGCATGTTTATTTGGTGCCTGGGTAGCAGAGAAAGAGGTCACTACAAAATCATCATCTATATTAGACATTGGCACTGGAACAGGCTTATTGAGTTTAATGATGGGCCAAGTTACAGAAACAACAAAGGCTAAGATTACTGCTGTAGAAATTGAAGCGCAGGCAGCTGCAGAAGCAACATCTAATTTTGAATTAGGCCCCTGGAAAGACCGAATAGCAATAGTCAATGATTCTATTCAAAATTATACTAAAGCCATTCTCCTTTCAAAGGAACAAGTTGATAAAACATTTGATTTGATTATTACCAATCCGCCTTTTTTTGAAGGCGATTTAAAATCCCCCGATGTAAATAAAAACAAAGCAGCCCATAGCACCGAATTACCCTGGTCTGTTTTGATTGAAAATGTTTCTAATTTATTATCCGACACTGGATCTTTTTTTGTCTTAGTTCCTACCCTTCGCGCTTATACCATGCAAAAATTAGCAGAAGCGAATCATATGTATTTAGCAGAAGAAGTATTAGTGTATAACGATGCCAAGCATTTACCTTTTAGGGCCATCTTGCATTTTCAAAGAAATAAAACTGAAGTTTTAAGAAACAAGCTCATTATTAAAGATGCAGACAATAAGTATATGTCTGAGTTTACTAATTTACTAAAAAATTATTATTTGCATTTGTAAGTGATGATTAATGCTACTAAATTAATGTTTAGCATATGCTTCTAAATAAGAAAACTTTGTAGTTAGTTTTCCTTTATCAAGCATGGTGGCGCCTTCTATAATCTTATTGCCTCCCTTTAATAAATCGGGAATCACATATTTAATAAGTTGTTCTCCAAAGTATCTACTAGCATCTCTTGGCAATTCATTGGGTAAATTACCCACCGCCATTATATCAATGCCATTATGCATATAAGGGGCTGTCTTTTCAAAGCTTGTTACATTCACTCCGTATATAGGCGCCTCAGCACTTGAATCGCCTAAATTACAAGGCACGCTTCCATGGGCATCATCGGTAATATCGGCAATAGTGGTTAAAGCGTAATCGTCCTCTTTTAAATCATTCTTGGTAAATAAAGGAGCAATACCTGGTTCCCAATAAATACCATTCATAAGTATATGCGTATGCTTCAAATAAGTATTAAATAAACAATGGTAGTTTTCAGGATGCGCATGAAAATCACTTCTGTCGTATGCATTAGTTGTCTTATTTCTGTATAAATCTCCTCCCTTTAAATGCACATAAACAGGATATGCATATGTTCTGCTAGTAAATTCATCTGGCTCTACTTGTTGCACATCCATTAAATTCATAATTTCTAAAATACCATGGGCTACTCTTCCAGAACCTGTAATGGCAATTTTAATATTGGGCAATTTTAAACCAAAATAAGTATGCACTAATTCCATATAATCTTTCACATCCCTCACTCTACCCAATTTAAATTCTTTGGTTCTATTGCCATAGGCCATCATTCCATTATGCGCTCCTACAATACCGGCAAAAAATCCAAAGCCAATTAATCTTTGTCCATCCTCATGTTCTAAGCACTCATAGTCAATAAGTGTTATGTTTTTATCCATCATAACATGAAACAATGCTTGATTATAAGTTTGGGCTTTCTTGGTATGAGAAAAGAATAAATATTTTTTATTGGCTATCAATTGGTCTTTGGGTACTTCCTTAATGCCTAATAAAATAGTTGCTGAATTTATTGCGTCCACTACTTTAATACCTTCTTTTTGGTATTCCCTATCCTTGAAACATCTATGAGGGGAGGATTCGACAATAATATCCAAATTAGGGAATTGATCTAATAAATACCTACACTGTTTGGGTGTTAAGGCTACCCTATTGTCATTTGGAACTTTTCCTTCTTTAATAAGTCCAATAACCGGCATTTTGGTAATTTTACACAATATACTGATTATAAATATGAACTATTTTGAATTGTTCGGCTTACCTATTGGTTTTAAAGTAGATGCTTCAATGCTTCGTGCTGCTTTTATGGACATTCAAAAAGCTTACCATCCAGATAAATTTACCCAAGGTACTGAGGAGGAGCAATCTTTAGCGCTTGAGCATTCTGCCAATGCCAATAAGGGATTTTCATTACTAAATAATAAGGAGAAAATATTGCCCTATGTACTTGAATTAAAAGGTTATTTAATTACCGACGAAAAATATGCTTTAAGCCCCGATTTTTTAATGGAGATGATGGAATTAAATGAGGCATGGATGGAGGCGGATACCCAACCCGAAAAGGATTATGTTATAGCCCAGGTGAATACGATAAAAAATGAAATTTCAACCCCTATACAAGCTCTTTTGGAAGCTCCTTCGGTCGATGCTATTTCCGAAGAAGGAATGTTGCAAATAAAGGAGTATTACTACAAGAAAAAATACCTCGACCGTATTTTGGCAGATTTTCGTTAATAGCGTAATATTGCACCCCAGCCCAGATGGCGGAATTGGTAGACGCACTAGACTCAAAATCTAGCGTTCGCAAGGATGTGCAGGTTCGATTCCTGTTCTGGGCACAAACCCTGTCACGATTT
>CANFXV010000037.1 GCA_947451115.1 Bacteroidota bacterium | reverse complement strand
CATTTTAAAGGGTTCGCCGAATTTACGGAGTTCTACATCTTCAATTTCTCGAAGCGCACTCAAATTTTGTTCAACCAAAGAACAATGTCTAAGTCCTGCGTGTCTACCAGTTCCACCACCAAGGCGTCTGAGATCAGACTTAAAAAAAATCCCAGTCCGAAGAACGGGATTTTTGGAGCGAAAGACCGGGCTCGAACCGGCCACCCCGACCTTGGCAAGGTCGTGCTCTACCAAATGAGCTACTTTCGCTTGTTCAAGAACTATTTTTAGGACTGCAAAAATAACGAAACAGCGGTCTAAAACAAAATTATTTTCTTACTTATACTCAGGTTTGTACTGAGAACTAGTTTGCACTTCAGGATTTGGTTTTGAAAAGCGACTATTGTACAATTTTGCACAATTGCCTAAAACCAATGCTAGTATGGCAAAAATAGATACATAAAAAAAGAATCTAGAAGAAGTCACCCAGTTTGCGGCGATGTCTTTATTAGCTGAATTGTCTTGTAAATCTTGTGACATAGTGTTTATTTACGGACGCAAAAATAACAACAAGTTCTTAATAATGAACTTGTTTGCTTACTATTTTACTAAAAAACTGCTTGTTTTTTATAAAGTACTGAAAAACCAGCGACCCTTGGTAGACTCCACCCAATGAATCTAGGGGTTTAGTGCCTTTTGTTCTTTTTATATTACCCCCTAAACTATAGCCCATAAATGCAAAATGTGCTTTGGCAATTGCCAAAAAGAAGCTTGTATCTCCCCCCAACAAGCCTTTATAGGCCGAAATGGCATCCAAAGCAAACCTGGCTGGTAGTTTCCATAACAATTCAGCTAAAGGCAAATTTTTGGCGAGCATGATTAGATTATTCCTAAAATTCAAGAACACTTTTCGCCCCCCTCTTGGCAAGGTACCTGCTCCAACATGATACACTTTGGCTACTGGACATGCATAAATTTGATAACCAGCCAACTGTATTCTCCAACATAAATCAATTTCTTCTTGGTGAGCGAAAAAGCTTGCATCAAAACCCTGCATAGCATGAAATAATTCAGCACGTATCATCATACAAGCACCCGTGGCCCAAAAAATAGGTGCTGCATTATCGTATTGTTTTTCATCTTTTTCACAAACATCAAATACACGACCTCTTGAAAAGGGATAGCCTAGGCTATCTATCCAACCACCTGCGGCTCCAGCATATTCAAAACTATTTGGATTTGTATAGGATAATATTTTAGGTTGGCATGCGCCTATCAAAGCATTGGACTCTAGCAAATCTACCATCGGATCTAACCAATGCGCATCTACCGACACATCAGAATTCAACAAAACATAATATTTTGCAGCTACTTTTTTTAAAGCCCAATTGTATCCACCCGCAAAACCTTCATTCGTCGTATTCGTAATTATTTTAACCGTTGGAAAGGATGCTTTAACTAGTTGAATAGAATCGTCTGAGGATCCATTGTCGGCCACCACCACTTCAAAATTTGGATATGATGTTGCCAGTACCGATGGTAAAAACTGTGCTAAATATTTAGCCCCGTTGTAATTTAATATGACGATGGAAACAAGCGGTTTCAAACTGATACTTTTAGCGAATGTAAGTCCAAAATATGGGAATTTGAACTAAAAAATCTAACTTAGTGCTATGAACAAGGGCAGTTTTTTACGTAGGAACTTAGATTTACTCAATCATCCCTTGGGGTAGTTCAACTACCTCCTATTTTTTGTATTCAAGAGAAAAGCATTTTTGTCTTTTCACTACCATTATTTACTTTCCAATAATTCAATTTAAAGAAATGACTCATTCAACAGTTAGTTCCAATGCTGCTAAATATTTAGCACTAGAGGAAAAATATGGCGCTCATAATTACCACCCCCTTCCAGTAGTATTGGAAAGAGGCGAAGGTGTTTACTTATTCGATGTAGATGGAAAAAAATATTTTGATTTTTTAAGTGGCTATTCTGCGGTAAATCAAGGACATTGTCATCCAGCCATCATAGCCGTATTACAAGAACAAGCAAGTAAACTCACTTTAACTTCTCGTGCTTTTCACAATAATTTATTGGGCGAGTATGAAAAATACATCACCGAATATTTTGGATACGATAAAGTGCTTCCCATGAATACAGGTGTGGAAGGCGGCGAAACGGCTATTAAATTAGCGCGTCGATGGGGATACAATGTAAAAGGCATCCCAGAAAATAAAGCGAAAGTGATTTTTGCAGAAGGAAATTTTTGGGGACGCACATTGGCTGCTATTTCTTCATCCACCGATCCTAGTAGCTACAAAGGATTTGGCCCTTATATGCCGGGCTTTGGCTTGGTGCCTTACAATGATTTAGTGGCTTTAGAAGAAGCCTTAAAGGATAAAGAAGTGGCCGCATTTATGGTGGAGCCTATCCAAGGTGAAGCAGGGGTAGTAATTCCAGCTGATGGCTATTTAAAAGCCGTGCGTGATTTATGTGATCAATACCATGTTTTATTTATTGCAGATGAAATTCAAACGGGTTTAGCAAGAACTGGAAAGATGCTAGCCTGCGATCATGAAAATGTTAAACCCGATATTTTAATATTAGGAAAAGCATTAAGTGGAGGAACACTTCCAATTTCTGCTGTATTGGCCAACAATGAAATAATGATGCAGATTTTGCCAGGCGAACATGGTTCTACTTATGGAGGAAACCCTTTGGCTTGTGCAGTGGCTATAAAATCTTTAGAAGTTTTAAAAACAGAGAAGATGGCGGAAAATGCAGAAAAAATGGGCGAAAGATTAAGACAAGGTTTAGCGAATTTAAATTCTCCCTTTATTACCACCATTCGAGGTAAAGGTTTATTGAATGCCATTGTAATTAAACACATTAACCCAGATGCAAGTTGGGATTTGTGTTTGCACTTAAAGGATTTAGGCTTACTCGCAAAACCTACGCATGGAGATAAAATAAGATTTGCTCCGCCTTTACTTATTACAGAAAAACAAATAGATGAAGCGGTGGCAATTATTGGGGCTGGCTTGAAACTTTTAGCTTAGGCAAAAAAGTCATCAGCATAATAGCCGCTGAAATAAAAATGCAGCCATATAAGGCCCATTGTTTTTCGGGGCACTCTCCCATTTGACAGGTAGAAAGTAAAAGGAAGTTACGAATGCTCCAAGCTAAAAGCAAGGCAGCAAAAACCATATTAAATCGTTTTGCCCAGATGTATGGTAATGCAAAAAACAGCAAGCTCAAAGCAGCAAAAAAGCTTAAAAATTTACCTGCTTGTCCAAAATTTGATCCTGCGGCATCCCAACCTGTAATGGTCCAGTGTCTGCTTTCTATAATCACCAAAGGTTGTGCACTACTATAAATCATTAATAGGCAAAGCAAGACTCCAATAGTTTGAGAATGTTTCATGATGACAGTGTTTGATAAAAAACAAAACCCATACCAATTTGTAAGGGTTTTGTTTTTTTATGAGGTCGAGAGCGGATTCGAACCGCTGTGGAAGCTTTTGCAGAGCTCTGCCTAGCCACTCGGCCACCCGACCCTATCTAGGACGCGAAATTAATGTAAAGAACTTAATTATAAAAGAATTTTACCGCTATTCCGATTTAAACGACATTTGTCTCCTAAATAATTGAATATGCAGGCCATTGGTGCATCAGAACTCATTATAAATGACCGCGGAGCCATTTATCACTTAAATCTAAGGCCAGAGGAGTTGGCAGACACCATTATTACAGTGGGTGATCCAGAACGCGTTGCAACAGTGAGCAAATATTTTGATCAAATTGAATTCAAGTTGGCCCATAGAGAATTTATTACCCATACAGGTAGGATTGGCAACAAAAGAATATCGGTATTAAGTACCGGTATTGGTCCTGACAATATAGACATTGCTTTAAATGAAATTGATGCATTAGTGAATATCGATTTAAACACAAGAACCATTCATGATCAAAAAAAATCGGTCTCTATTATTCGTATGGGCACTTGCGGATCCTTACAAGGTGAAGTAGGCGTAGATCAACTGGTAGCGGGTACGCATGGATTAGGCATTGATAATTTATTAAATTTTTATGCTTTAGAAAATAATGAGGAAGAAAAAGCCATTTTAGCAGCTTTTGAAAAGCATACTTCTATTCTTACCCATAAAGTGCATCCTTATATAGCCACCGCAAGTGCAGCATTAATAAAACATTTCATGGAAGGTTACAGTCATGGCATTACGGTTACTTGTCCTGGTTTTTATGGTCCACAAGGACGCATTCTTCGACTCCCTTTGAAGATGCCCAACTTAGTAGATCAAATGACTAGCTTTAGTTATGGCCAACACCGAATTGCAAATTTTGAAATGGAAACCAGTGCCATTTATGGTTTGTGTAATTTATTAGGACATCAATGCTTAAGTATTAATGTGATTATTGCCAACAGAGTGAAAAAAGAGTATAGTAAGGATATGGGAAAGGCCGTGGATCATATGATTCAAAAATCTTTAGGCATTATTGCAGACATTTAAAAGATAAAAAATGAATATACAATTTTCTAAATATCAAGGCACACAGAACGATTTCGTCATAATAGACAATCGCGCTGGCAATATACATTTAAGCGAAGCGCAAATTCAATTTTTGTGTGATCGAAGAAAAGGTGTTGGGGCAGATGGATTGATGTTATTGGGTAATGCAGTTGGTTATGATTTCTCCATGACTTATTTTAATGCGGATGGAAAAGAAGGAACCATGTGCGGCAATGGTGGAAGATGTTTGACACAATATGCTTTTGATCAAGGAATCATAAAAGAATTGTATCATTTTATTGCGGTAGATGGCCCTCATGAATCAAAAATAGATGCAAATGGTTGGGTACATTTAAAAATGACTGATGTAAAAGCAGTAGAAAAAAATATTGAAGGCGAGGTTACTTTTTATGTACTAAATACAGGGTCACCTCATTATGTTGAATTTGTAGACAGCTTGAATCATGTTGATGTGCTTGGCCTTGGACAAATGATACGTTACAACGAACGTTTTAAAAACGAAGGCATCAATGTAAATTTTGTAGCACAGCAAGCCGATCAATTATTTGTTAGAACCTACGAGCGTGGTGTAGAGAATGAAACTTTTAGTTGTGGCACTGGCGTGACTGCCTCTGCCCTAATTGCAGGTATAGAAAAACTAGGCGAACAAAAAATTAATATTGAAACATTGGGCGGGAAATTAGCAGTAAGTTTTAATAACAGAGGGGACAATGTATTTGACAATATCTATTTAATGGGCCCTGGCAGCCTGGTATTTAATGGCTCAATGAAAATTATATAATTTATTTATGGCCTTATTCAATGTACGTGTTTATGGTATTTTATTAGACGAGCAAAACCGTTTACTAGTAAGCGATGAATTTGTGCGTGGGGAATACTTTACAAAATTACCAGGAGGCGGCTTGGAATTTGGCGAAGGCACTAGAGAAGGTTTAGAAAGAGAATTTGTGGAAGAGACAGGCTTAAAAGTGACAATTGGCGCTCATTTATATACCACCGATTTCTTTCAAATATCTGCCTTCAATAAAAAGGACCAAATCATTTCTATTTATTACATTGTTCACTCTAAGGAATGTAGTAAAATTAAAACCAGCGAAAAGGCTTTTGATTTTAAACCAGAACAAGTAGATGACAATACCAAAACTGCAGAGTCTTTTAGATGGGTAGATTTTGAAAACTTGAATGAAGCTACCATGAGTCTCCCTATTGATAAAGTGGCCATCCAAATATTAAAAGAAAGTTTCTAAATTTCATTCTCCAAGCCCATGGCTTCCAATTTCATTTTTTTAGCAACATCATGTCCTACATAATTTTCAATTCTTTTTTCTATAAACCCGATCAATGGTGTTAAGACAATGGCCATGGTAAACTTATACATGTAATTCACCACACAAACAGCCAATACTGTTGACCAGCTCCAGCCATTGCCAATTTTAAAAGCAATCACCAATACCACAAAGCTGTCCACCAATTGAGATACAACGGTCGAACCAGTCGCCCTCAACCAAACCATTTTATCTCCGGTCATTTTTTTAATTCTGTGAAAAACATATACATCAATAAACTGACTCACTAAAAACGCAATTAAACTTCCTAGAATAATCCACATACCTTGACCAAAGATGGATTCAAAAGCCAATTGCATACTAGGCATGCCGTCTGCAGTTTTAGAACTTACCCAGAAATCGGCAGGTGCAATGTGCATAGCCAAATAAAACATTAAAAAAGCATAGCTAATTAAAGCCACCGCAGTATAACTTATTCTACGTACCGCTTTTGGGCCAAAGTATTCATTCACAATATCGGTAATCACAAATTCTAGTGGCCACAATAATACGCCACAGGTTAAATTAAAAGAAAGATGAGGCACTCCAAATAAAGTAAAATTAGAGGGTGCCATACCGAATACTTTTTCTAATGAAAATATTTTTCCTCCAATGCATTCTGCAATTAAAGCATTGGCTACAAAAAAAGCAGTGATGCCAATAAACAACTTGGCTGGCTTGTCTTTTAATAGGCCGTGTAGGATACTAGACTTTGATTGATTCACTAATTAAAAATTTAATTTTATTGACTAAAAAAATAAAGAGCCAATTTGGATACTTAACATCAAGATGATAAAAATTGTTTTCCAATTTTCAACAAAATTGTTGCTCTTAGTTAGTTTTACCCAAGACCAGGCTAAAAAAAATGCAATATTCACCCCAGGGGCCATTTCCAAGCCCAAAACTGCAAAAAAATTAACTACCCCCTCAGGTAATTTAATCCACTGAACAGTCATCACCAGAAGGCTAAATAAGTAAAAGGCATTACAAATAATGGCCACTTTGGCTATAAAGGATAGATTGATAATTGAAGAAGAAACTTTCATTTTTATAAAATTATTTACAAGGTACTAAAATTACTTAAAAAGCCTTTTTAGTTGTAAGTTTGGCACTATAAATTAATACCTATGTGGAAGCCTATTTTTAAGTCTGCCCTCCCCCATTTAATAGCCATCGCCATCTTTGCAATCGTTGCTATCGTTTATTGCAGACCTGCCTTGGAGGGTAAAGTCTTACAACAACAAGATATTACCCAATGGAAAGGAATGGCACAAGATGCGCTTAGCTATGCAGAAAAAAATGGCCATACGCCAATGTGGTCCAATAGTATGTTTGGGGGTATGCCCACATATCAAACAACAGGGGTCCCAGGTTTTGCCTATTCGGTAGGTATGTTGGATCAACTATTCACTTTAAAATTACCCGAACCCATTAGTTTATTTTTCCTCGCTTCTCTTTGCTTTTATTTTTTAGCCCAAGTCTTAGGATTTAATTCCATCATCAGCATCATTGGTGCCTTGAGTTATAGCTATGCTACTTATAACCCTATTTTAATAATGGTGGGGCATATTACTAAAATGCATGCCATTGCTTATCTGCCATTTTTCATTGGCGCCTTGCTATTGATTTTTCAAAAAAAATATTTATGGGGCGGCTTACTCACTGGTATTTCCACGGCCTTATTTGTAGGCGCCAACCATTTGCAAGTAAGTTACTATGGGATTATCATTGTTGCATTTATGTCAATTTTCTTTATCATTCAATGGATCAAAGAAAAAGAGTACACACATATATTTAAAACTTTTGTCACTGCATTGATCGCTGGCTTAATTGGTATTGCCGTGAATGCGCCCATCTTAATAAGTACTTATGAATATGGCAAAGAGTCCATCAGAGGCGGAAGTGCTATTGTAACAAAAGATAGTAAAACAACTGCCACTGGCTTAAACAAAGATTATGCCTTGAGTTACAGTATGTTTAAATCAGAACCTTTGGTAATGATGTTTCCCAATATTTACGGTGGCACCAGCGACCCTAATATTATAGACCCTGCCAGTTCTAAAGCCATTGAAGCCCTGCAACAAATGCAACCTCAGGTAGCACAACAATTACAATCTTATCTGTCTTTATACTGGGGAGGCATAGGCTTTACCTCAGGCCCTCCTTATGCAGGTGTGCTTATCTGTTTATTTGCCTTACTTGGTTTTTCTGCAAGTAATAACCAACACAAGTGGTGGATTGCAGCTACTATTATTTTTTCTTTATTGCTCAGTGCAGGTAGCTATTTTGAATCTTTCAATGTGTACATGTTAAATCATTTACCCCTATATAACAAGTTTAGAGCACCTAGCATGATTTTAATAATCCCTACTTTACTCTTAGGTATAATGGCTTTATATGGTATACAATCGGTGATTAGTGAAACTAGCTTTAAAAACATAATCGCTAAATACAAAACCGGAATAGTTTTAATTGGTTTAGCCCTTATAGCGTTATTAGCTATTTATTTTACCACAGATTTTAAAAGCGAAAATGAGAAAAACTTAATTACTCAAATTTCAAAATTGCCAGATGCAGGTCAAAGAACTGCTTTTGAATCACCAGCGCAAAGTTTAGTCGCAGGCATTGCTGCCGATAGAAAAAGTTTGATCGAAGGCGATCTGCTTAGATTCTTGCTTTTTGTATTGCTGATTGCCGCTTTGCTATTTTTATACTTTAAGAAAGTTTTTAATCAAACCGTATTATTAGTGGGTTTTGGTATCTTATCCTTGATTGATTTATTTCAAGTAAATATCAAATACCTAAAATCAGAGAATTTTATAGAAACCACTGAAAATGAAACCGCCTTTGCTTTAACCCCAATTGATATCGCCTTAAAAAAAGACACCAGCAATTACCGTATACTAGATTTAAGGTCTGGGAACATTGGTAATGCATTTAATGGAGGCGCCTTAGTTGCTTATCACCATAAAACAGTGGGAGGTTATCATCCTGCAAAATTGAGCATCTATCAAGATCTAATAGAAAATCAATGGTATAAATTTCCTAATTGTGCCCCAACCATGAACATGCTCAATACTAAATATGTATTGTCTGGAAATATGGCCAATGACACCATTCCTAATAAAGCTGCCTTAGGCAATGCCTGGTTTGTGAAAGGTATTCAATATGAGAAAGGACCTAACGAAGTCATGCATCGCTTGGATAATTTTAATCCAAAAGACACTGCCATTATTGAACAAAAAGATAAAATAGACGCTTTAAGTAATATCAATTTTGATGAAAATGCAAAGATTGCATTAGTGTACAACAATAACGACGAATTAAGTTATACAAGCAGTGCCACCCAAAAGCAATTGGCCGTATTTAGTGAGGTATACTACAAACTAGGTTGGAAAGCCTACATCGACAATCAAGAAACGCCCATTGTAAAAGTGAACTATGTTTTAAGAGCCTTAGTTGTTCCTGCAGGCAACCATACCATCCGATTTGAGTTCAAGCCTGAATCTATTATAAACGCTCAAAAAGCATCAACAGTAGCTTCTTTATTATTATGGGCATTGTTGATTGGATTAGGGTTTACTAGCTTGAAGCAAGTGAAAAAAAATAGCAACTAATCAATGGTTTTATCTATCATCATATGTAGTTATAACCGTGCAAGCTATATTAGTGATGCTTTAGATAGTTTGTATACTCAAACTGCTGGTTTGGATTGTTTTGAAGCCATTATTGTTGACAATAATTCTACCGACAATACTGCCGAAGTTTTTGCACAATGGCGTGTGGCTCATCCCAAAGGCGCTATCACTTATTTAACGGAATCCAAACAGGGTGCTTCCTTCGCCAGAAATACTGGGGCTGCAAAAGCCAATGGTGATTGGCTTTGTTTTATGGACGATGACGCAGTGGCCACTCCGGACTATGTTAAAAATATAATAATTCATATAGCAGCAAAACCCAAAGCTGTGGGATTTGGTGGACGTATCATTCCAAAATATGTCCCAGCCGAACCTAAATGGATGAGTTATTATGTATCCTCCTTGGTAGGAAATTTTGACTATGCCCCTACTGCTTGTGCATTTGCACCAGGCAAATATCCACTAGAGTCCAATATGATTGTAAAAAAAGACATCTATGAACAAATAGGTGGATTTAATACTAACCTGCCTGGTGTAGTAGGTACTTTAAGAATTGGTGGCGAAGGGAAAGAATTATTTTATAAAATTTTATCGCTAGGCCATACCATCTATTACGACCCTTCTATTTGTGTGTATCATGTGGTGGAAGTGAAAAAATTAACATCGGAATATATGTACCGAGTAGCTAGCGGCATTGGCCGTGGGGAGAAAACAAGAACTTTAACTATATCTAAAGGGGCCTATCTTAAAAAAATAATAGAATACATTTTTAAGCTTGGGGCAGCAGTAATTTTAGGAATAAAATATATCTTACAACTCAGTCCAGCTAAGGCATGGCCAGTGATTCAGTTTAGGATAGATGCGTTAAAGGGGTTGTTTGATTAATAAAAATTATAGCCCTAGCCAAGCTCTGATCCTCTTTGTAATTTTTTTCTTCTGACCATAATTTAGAAAATGATTTTTTAATTGTGCTTCCCCTTTGAAAGTATTGCTCGGTGCAACCATTTTCTTTTTTTCTAAAAAAACCATACTGTCATAATAGTGAACAGCAAAAACATTAGTTGTTATTTGATTATGTATTTTTGGTTTGTCAATTTCATTTGCATGCCATGCATGAAGGTTATCAATAAATTTTTTACTAAATTCAATAAAAGTGCTTTTCTTTCTTAAACCCCCACCATACTCTTTCCAATAAGAAGTATGTAAATCTTCACAAGCATAGATGCCTTCCTCTTTTACGTGATCAAATAAAATATTAAAGGTTGTAATTTGTTGTTTCATTGTGTGCCCTCCATCGTCCAATAAAATATCAACTTTAGGGATTTTATTTTTCAATTGCTCTAAAAAAATAGGATCTTCCTGAGAGCCAATATAAACGATGGTATTCTCTTCTTCAAATTGTTTACATTCTGGATTTACATCTACGCCAATGATGGTAGCTTTTTCACCAAAATATTTCCTCCACATTTGCAAAGACCCTCCATGCGCAATTCCTATTTCAAGAAAAACTATTTCCTGGCCCCTGTATTTTGAAAAGTATTGGTCATACACATCAATATAATGAGTCCATTTATTCAACAATCTTCCTTCATGACTCTCGTAGATCTCTTTTAGACTTTGCATAATTTTTATTTTATAGGCTAGCTTAATTCTAGCAATGTTAATGATATAGATTTATTTTTTACCCATTTTATTAATTAAAAAATCAAACCCTCCTCTTAAAGCATTCAAATATACTCTACCAAGATGATCATTGTATAAAAAATCATTTTTTAACATCTTCATATGATCAAAAAGGATGGCTTTTCTAGCTTTCTTATCTACATGATTTACTTTAAATAATAAATACAAGCCGTTTCTAACAATATAATAAACCCTAATTGGTGAATGTAAAATTCTGGGGGTCTTTTTGAAATTTTTCAATGATCTTCCTAACTTTAAAAACCCAATAGCATGCTGCATAATCACATTGCTAAAAATAATATTTTGATAGCCATGGTAATTAGCTCTCAACGAATATTCAACATCTACAAAATCAATAAAAAGATTTTCATCAAAATCACCCAAACGTTTAAAAATAGATAGATTTAAAATAGTGCCAGAAGTGATTATACTTTCAACATATAATGGAGTATCAACAATTACAATATGCTTAGGGTCACTATTTACACCAAATTGAGCCACTCTATCTTTATTAAAATCATCCACTAATCTTTTATATAGCTCAAAAGCTCCAGGCTCAAAACTTGAATCCTGATCCATAGTCAATAAAAAATCATACGCTTCTTGAGTGGCTTTATTTGCTGCCTCATTTAATCTTTTAGAAATTCCCTCATTGGTGCCATTTGAAATATATTCAATTGGAATTTTTAAATAAGCTAAATCCTTTGAAATATCCATACAAGGTTGCGCCGAATTATCAAAAATGTAAAGCTTATTTAATTGATTTGCATAAGTAGCTATATTCTCAATAGTCTTAGATAGATCAGGATGATATAATATGACAACCCCGGCTAATTTTAACATGCAATAGTCTTAATAACTGCAAATTTAACATAAATGCTAAAAAGTTACTAATTTCATCTTAATTATTGATTTTTAAGCATGTCGCAGCCTTTTATATCTATCTGTATACCAGCTTACAAACGAATCCCTTACCTGAAACGTTTATTGGCTTCCATTGAAGTACAAAGCTATGCCCATTATGAAATAATTGTTTCCGACGACAGCGATGATGATACAGTATACAATTACCTACAATCCTTAAGTACTCCAAATTCAATACAATACTTTAAAAATAGCCCAGCCTTAGGCACCCCAGCCAACTGGAACGCAGCCATTGCAAAAGCCAAGGGAGATTGGATAAAACTAATGCACGACGATGATTGGTTTTCGTCCAAAGACAGTTTGCAAAAATTTGCAGACGCCACTTTAAAAGGGCCTAAATTTATTTATTCCGCCTACAGTAATTTTATAGAAACTGAAAATTGCTTCCAACCAATTCATCACCGCGTTAGTCAACTTCAAAAGGTTTTAAGTCAACCACTCCTATTGTTATCCGAAAATATCATTGGCCCACCAAGTGTTACTTTGTTTCATAAAAGTATTTTAGAAAAATATGATGAGCGCATGAAATGGAGGGTAGATTTAGAATATTATATCAGAATACTTAATCAAAAAAAAGAAATTTACTACCTAGAAGATTCATTAATCAATGTAGGCGTAAGCGAAAGCCAGGTAACTAATTCTTGCATCAATGTACCAAGTGTAGAAATTCCCGAAGGGCATATTTTATTAGAAAAATACGGAACAAAACCATTAAAGCATATCATCGTATTTGATGCCTGGTGGAGAATATTAAGAAACTGCGAAGTCAGATCCGAAAAAGACCTTACTCAATTTGGCGATACTCAATGGCCTGACTGCATACTAAATATGGTTCAGCTACAATCAAAGTTTTCAAGCGCTTTACTTAAAAACGGCTTGGTCTCAAAAACATTAATGACCATTTCCTATCTACAAAACATCCTTCAAAGTAAACTATAAGCATTGAAATTATCCATCATCATAGTCAACTATAAGTCGTCAAACTATATTAAGAATTGTTTGCAATCTGCAATTGCCTTTGATTCTTATAAAAATTTTGAATGGATGGTGGTGGACAATGATTCCAAAGACCAAAGTAAAGAAATACTAATGCAGGAATTTCCATTTTTGCTTTGGCATGATATGGGCTACAATGCAGGATTTGCACGCGCCAACAATGCAGGCATACAAATGGCTAAAGGAGATACCGTATTACTTTTGAATCCTGATACCATAATTTTAAATGATGCCATTCAAAATACACTAGACTTATTTACAGCATCTGCTTATGTTGCTTGCGGTGTACAAATGCTGAATCCTGACCTCACCCCTCAGATCTCAGGTAATCATTTTATGAAAGGTGGCCTGAATCACCTGCTTCCCTTACCCTATTGGGGAGGCTTTTTGAAATGGGTGGCTGGTTTATTCAAAGTGCAAAAGCCTAGCATTGAAATTGCCAATACAGAAGAAAAAGTTGATTGGATCAGTGGTGCTTTTTTAATGGTTAAAAAACAAGCTATAGAAAAGGCTGGCTTACTAGACAATGACTTTTTCTTATATGCCGAAGAAGTTGAATGGTGCAGCAGATTGGGTAAATATGGGCCATTGTGTATTTTTGGGAATATACATATCGTACATATTATTGGCGAAGTGATTAGCGCTAATGCTGGGTCAAAGGATAAATCCTATACCAATTTGTATGATCAAAGAGGATTGCAATACATGGTAAGTAACCATCTAAGGATCAGAAAACAATATGGCCTTTTCTGGTTCTTAATTCAACTATTTAATTATACCCTTGCTGTGCCAATTTATTTAATTGCGAGTCTCATTGAAAATATTTTTACCTTAAAAAATCCATTGCCAGACATTAAAAAATCTTTGGCTTTAGGTTATAATGTTGCAAGGGTTTGGGCGCTCAGTGTTCGCATCATTCGCGATCAATCCTATTTTTATAAAGTTCTCTAAGAACAACTTTATTTACAATATATTTGTTCTATGGGAATCATTCAAAAACAAGGCTTAAAATCGTCATTATTTATAATGATTGGCTTTGTTATTGGCGCTTTTAATTTGCTGGTTTTATTTCCCCATTTTTTTTCTAAATCTGACCAGGGTTTAGTAAGGGCTATGATTGACATCGGATCTACCTTGTCTATATTTTGTACGCTGGGAACCATCCCCGTGGTCAATAAATTTTACCCCTTTTACAATCAATACTTAGGATCTAAAAAAAACGACCTCCCCTTTATCACTTTACTGATCAACTTAATTGGCTTTGCTTTTATATTAACTATTGGTTGGCAAGAAAAAGATTTTATCATTCGTAAATTAGGCAAGTCCCCAGATTTAGCGGTATACTTTAATTACGTTTACCCTTTTACTTTCTTTTTATTGATGTATTTATGGTTAGAGGGATTTGCTTGGGGATTAAGAAAAGGAGTATTGACCAATTTATTGAAAGAGACTGTAGTTAGAATTTTAACCAGTGCACTCATTATTGCCTTTGGTTTTAAATGGATAGACTTTCCTACATTCATTGCGCTTTTTAGTGGCATTTATTTAATTCCTTCTCTTATTTTGCTTGTTCAATTAGTAAAAACAAAACAGTGGACGATCAATTTTAATATTAGCCATGTTACGAAAAGATTAAAAGGAAGGATGATCAATTTTGCCTTATTCGTATTTGCAGGGCAGTTTTTTAATTTTTTAGCCAAGACCAACGATACTTTTTTAATTTTTGGATTGAGAGGCTTGAGTGACACAGCTATTTTTGCCATTGCCACTTATGTATCGGCCATACTTGAAATTCCACAGCGTAGTTTGAATTCTATTACTATTCCTGTTTTGGCAGAGTCATGGAAAAACAAAGACATGGCCAACATCAAACATATTTACCATAAAAGCGTTTCCAATTTATTGGCCATTGGCCTATTGTTGTTTGGACTTATCTGGCTGAACATAGGCAACCTTGTTGCTTTTTTAAACTTTATCAGCAACAAATATGGTGGCGGATACGACGACTTGCCCAAACTAATTTTTATATTAGGCTTGGCCAAATTAATTGATCTAGGTACTGGAGTGAATAGCCAAATAATTGGCACATCTAATTATTGGAAATTTGATTTCTTTACCAACTTGTTCTACATCATCTTATCGCTTCCCCTAAATTATTATTTAATCAAAAATTATGGTTTAGAGGGTCTGGCATTTTCAAATTTGGTGGCCCTTACTTTATACAATAGCATTCGTTTTGGATTTTTGTACAATAAATTTAAGCTGCAGCCTTATACTTGGAGACATGGATTATTTTTATTGTCTACCATTGCACTCATGTTATTAATTCATATGCTGCCGGTTGCCAATAATTTTGCAGTAAATATTCTTATTCAATCCTTCGCCTTTGGAATTGCTTTTTATGGGTTGGCTTACTGGATCAATCCAGCGCCAGAAATTTTAAATTTCTTCAACGATTTTATTCAAAATAAAATTCCAAGCTTTTTTAAATCAAAAAGCAAATCTTAATGGTGAAAATTTTGAGATGATTATTTCAACGCTTCCAAAAACCGCTCCAACCCCATCTTCTTCTCCGTCGTTAACTCGTAGCTAATGTTTTCCGTATAATATTTATGCAAATCATATACTTGCGCTGAAGCAGGTATTAAGGCAATCACTTCTTCTAAATGTGTTAATCCATAAGAATTGGCTAAATCAAAGGCCTCCATAAAATCTGATGGAATGGGTTTATTCGCCACCCAAGCAGCAAAAACAAAGGGCAAACCAGTATGCAGCTTCCAAGCTAGACCTAGGTCAAATACATGCTCAAAACGGTCTAAACTAGCCAAAGCGCGATCTCCGATGATGATTCCAGCAGTATTCCCTCCAATTTGATCCATATAACCTTCAGTAGTCGGCATATATTCAACTTCCTTCTTCCAATATTGAGTCAATAAAACCTTGGCTAAAGCCACTGAGGTTCGACTTTGATAATCTAAATAAACTTTTTCAATTTGTTCCATGGGTACTTGGCTAAACAATGCTACTGAAGCAACCTCGCCTTCGGCACCAATCACATATTTAGAAACTATTTGAGGGTTGGTTAATAAAGGCATAATAGCCACAGGCACAAGGCCAATATCAATGGTATCCTCCAATAAATTCTGAGCTATTTGTGCAGGATAGGATTTGATCAAATCAATCTTGTCTTTAAAAGGACCTTGCTCCATACCTAGTAATAATGGGCGGGTATTTAAATAACTTACCGCGCCTATGCGCCATTTTTTGTCCAATTGAATTAACTTTGCACAAAGAAAAACCTTTTTTCTAAGAAACTAACTACTTGTTTAAATTATCAGCCAATGTCCAAACTTACAGCCATTTCTCCCATTGACGGTCGTTACCAAAAGCAAACTGCCGCTTTAAGTGCGTATTTTTCTGAATTTGGCCTAATCAAATACCGCGTATTAGTAGAAGTGCATTATTTCTTATTTCTTGCAGATAAGAAATTTTTTAAACTAACGCCTGCTTTAAGAAAAACATTGTTGGCTGTAGTTGATAATTTTAGCGAAGCCGATGCTGAAAAGATAAAAACCATTGAAGCTACCACCAACCATGATGTAAAAGCAGTAGAATACTTTTTGAAAGAAATATTGGATCAAAACAAAGCCAGTGAATTAAAAGAATGGATTCATTTTGGATTGACTTCACAAGACATCAATAATACGGCTATTCCATTGAGTTGGAAAGAGGCCATGGAAAATAATATTTTACCGGCGTACATCAATTTGCAAAACAATTTATTTCAGCTGGCTAAAAAATGGAAGAAGGTTGCTTTATTGGCACGTACACATGGTCAAGCTGCCTCTCCTACTACTTTAGGCAAAGAAATCATGGTCTTCGTAGAAAGACTACATCATCAAATAGAATTATTTACCGCCATCCCTTATGCTGCTAAATTTGGTGGCGCTACGGGTAATTTCAACGCACATCATATTGCTTTTCCTAAAAAGAATTGGGTAAGCCTGGGCAATGAATTTGTGGATGATGTATTAGGATTACAAAGAATGCAGTTCACTACTCAAATTGAGCACTACGATCATTTCGCTGCGCATTGCGATACCTTAAAGCGTTTGAATAATATCTTAATTGATTTAAGCCGCGATATCTGGACCTATATCTCTATGGATTATTTCAAACAACAAACCAAAAAAGGCGAAGTGGGCTCTAGCGCTATGCCGCATAAGGTGAACCCTATTGATTTTGAAAACGCAGAAGGTAATTTAGGAATGGCAAACGCTATTCTTGAACACTTGGCTGCTAAGCTTCCTATAAGCCGTTTACAACGCGACTTAACCGATTCTACTGTGCTTAGAAATATTGGTGTTCCAGTAGGACATATTACCATTGCTTTAAATTCTTTAGAAAAAGGATTAGGCAAATTAATTTTGAATGAAGAAAAAATGAAGGCCGATTTAGAAAACAATTGGGCCGTAGTAGCAGAAGCCATTCAAACTATTTTACGCAGAGAAAAATATCCTAACCCTTACGAAGCTTTGAAAGATTTAACAAGAGGTAAAAATAAGATGGATAAAAAATTGATGCACAAATTTATCGATGGATTAAAAGTGACCGCTGCAGTTAAAAAAGAATTGAAAGCGATTACGCCGCACAATTATACGGGTGTGACAGCGGAGTATTAAAATCAAAAAGATTAATCTTCTGAGTCCGACCTTTCATTGGGCATTTCAGTATGTGGTAGTATTTTTTTCCTTGGCTCTTTTTTTGCCAATAAACTATGAATAGGTTGCATCCCCTCTTTTTGAATGGCCATGGTTAACACTTGCGCGGTTGCAGCAGCATCTCCCCAAGCGCGGTGCCTTCCCTCTATTCTAATTCCTAAATCACGGGTCAAAGAACCTAGTCCGTATTTTTCTAAACCAGGAAATACCCTGCGGCTTAATTTAATGGTACATAATTTAGGGGCCGACCATTGAAAACCGGATCTACCTAATAAATAATGTACAAAGGAATAATCGAAGCTTACATTATGGGCCACAAATACGCGGCCATTTAATAAATTGTAAATCTGCGGCGCTACTTCCTCAAACAAAGGGGCGCCTGCCACCATTTCATCGCTAATGCCCGTCATATTTACAATAAAGGGAGGTATTTTATGTCTAGGGTTAATCAAAGTCACATATTTACCCGTCACTTCCACCCCATTATGTATCACAATAGCAATCTCAGTAATGCCCGCCGATTGGGGGGTACTGCCTGTGGTTTCAATATCTACAACTGCAAATTCCATGAGGTGGCTAAGGTCGTATTTTTTAGCAACTTATTGCTTGTCGCTTTTCCTTATTTTTGTGGCTCATTATAGGAAAAGACGCAAAGCATGGAATTGAGTAAAAATTATATACCGGGTGAGGTAGAATTGAAGTGGTACAAGCATTGGGTAGACAGTGGTTATTTCCACAGCACGCCCAATGATAAAAAAGCCTACACGGTGGTAATTCCTCCTCCGAATGTTACCGGTGTGTTACACATGGGGCATTGTTTGAACAATACCATTCAAGATATATTGGTACGTCGTGCGCGTATGCAAGGATATAATCCTTGTTGGGTACCTGGCACCGACCACGCTTCTATTGCTACGGAAGCAAAAGTAGTGGCTATGTTAAGAGAAAGAGGTATTGCAAAATCTTCTTTAACAAGAGATGAATTTTTAGGATACGCCTGGGAATGGAAAGAAAAATACGGCGGTATTATTTTGCAACAATTAAGAAAGATGGGTTGCAGTTTAGATTGGGAGCGTACTTCTTTTACCATGGACCCAGACTATTACGAATCTGTTATAAAAGTATTTGTTGATTTATACAAGAAGGGAAAAATTTATCGCGGCAAGAGAATGATTAACTGGGATGTGCGCGCGAAAACGGCTTTAAGTGATGAAGAAGTAATACATAAAGAAGTAGCTGGTAAAATTTATCACCTTCGTTATAAATTAGATGTACCAGGGGATGAGTATATTACTATTGCCACTGTTCGTCCTGAAACTATTTTAGGTGATAGCGCTATTTGTGTGCACCCTAAGGATGCACGTTATAAAAACTTAGTAGGTAAGTT
>CANFXV010000036.1 GCA_947451115.1 Bacteroidota bacterium | reverse complement strand
GCTCCTTAAAATTCTCTTTTTGATTTTTTTACTTTTAGAGGAATTTTATAGAATATAAATTCCTCTATTTAATCTCTAATTATTTTTTTACTTTCCGCCATCATAATAAATTATAAATAATTTATTATGTCATTTTTCAAGCGCATTTTCACTGCTTAACTTATTTTTTCGAAAAGACGCGCTGAGGCCTTGCGCGCTGGAATCCATCCTGCAGCAACCGCAATAACAACCACTAATAGTATAATGGCGATATAATCTTCGGCCATTGGTTTAACTGGATAATAATCTATTACAAAAGAATTACCTCCTAGTTTTATAAAGTGAAAACTATTTTGTAGCCAACAAAACAAGCTGGCTAAACCCCCGCCAATAAAGGCCCCCATAAAAGCCATGATGGCAGAGAGTAATAAAAATATTTTCTGAATATCCCAAGGTCTTGCACCCATGGCATGTAAGACATGGATGTCTTTTTGTTTTTCTAGTACCAACATCGTCAAAGCCCCCACTAAATTAAAAGAAGCCACCATCATGATTAAAGCAAGAATAGAAAAAATGATCCATTTTTCCATTTGCATGATCTTGTATAAATCTATATTTTGTTGGAATTTATTTTTTACTAAGAATTGATCTCCAAAAATATTTTTTAACTGCTTCATCACCTTCGCCTCAGCACCTGGTCCAACAGAAAGTTCCACCGCCGATACCTGCTGTGGTGCTAGATCGAAAAGATACTGTGCAAAAGCATAATTGGTAAAAACATATTGATCATCAAACTCTTGCTGTACAGAAAATGCGCCTGATTGTACAGCATTCAAAGTATTCAATTGATTCAGGTTGGTGATTGATTTTCCTGATCTGTTCACGGCAAACAACTGAAGCGTGTCCCCAATAAAACGCTGGAACAAGCCTAATTTTTGTTCTATGCCAATGCCCATGATTAATTTGGGGGTATTTAAATCCCCTATCACACATTTTCCTCTTTTTAAATGTGCTTTGATGTTGTTGATGTAGCCATAAGAAGAATCAATCCCTTTGACCATCACCACCGCCTGAAAATTATCTTTGACAATGAGGGCCCTGTTTTCAACCACCCTGCTCACGGCTTTAACGCCCTCCATTTTTTCAACTAAACTATAGGTGCTGTCTGATAAATTAAAAAATTTCCCCTGCACTGGCGTGACGCGCACATCTGCATAAAAATCCGAATACAAGCCTTTCACAATGTCGGTAAAGCCATTGGAGACACTTAATATCAAAATGAGCGCAGCAGTACCTAATGCAATGGCAAATACACTTACCCAAGCAATGATTTGTATTGCCTGAAAAGCATATTTACCTCTAAAATAACGCCATGCAAATAAAAAATGCACTTACAAATTTTTTAGAATCTCATCCATTTTAAAAACGTAATCCAAGGTATCGTCTAAATAAAATTGCAAGACAGGGATGCGCCTTAATTGATGCTTCATGGTATCAGAAAGATGTTTCTTAATTTCCCATGCCTGTGATTGAATTTTCTTAAAAGAAGCCTCTGTGTCTTTTACCTGAAATAAACTCAAATAAATTCTAGCCTCCAATAAATCTGGGGTCACTTTAACCGAGGAAATGGAAATCATCCCCCCTTGTAAATTAGTTAGCCCTAATTTTAAAAAGATATCGTTAAGGGCGCTTTGAATGGCCCCGGCCACCTGTTTTTGTCTTTTTCCTTCCTCCATAATCAAAATCGTTGATTCGCTGTAAAATTAGTTACTTTGCTGATTATTCTGCGGGAATAATTTTGAATATGAAGAAATTTATTCGCATCATAAGCTATATCAGAGAATACAAGGCCTATATGGCTTGGTATAGCCTATTTATTACCTTATCTATTGTTTTCGGTTTGTTTTCCTTAGGTATGTTGATGCCCTTTATGGACCTTATATTTCAAAAAGGAGAATTGACTGGTGTGATCAACACAGCCGCTGGCGGTTCTGGCAATATCAAAGAGATGGTCTATGGGTTTTTACAAGAAATTATTGATGCCCATGGCAAAGTAACTGCCCTTGGTTGGATTTGTGTTGCGATTATTATTAATATCTTTCTAAAGAATATATTTCTATACTTGTCTTATTATTTTTTAGCTCCGATCAGAAATGCGGTCACCAGAAAATACTCAAGACTATTGTATGAAAAAATATTACAATTACCCATTGGCTATTTTACAGAACAACGCAAGGGTGATATTTTAAGTAGATCCTCCAACGATATTACTGAATTAGAAAATTCTGTGATTGGTGCGCTAGAAGGTTTGATTAAAGAGCCTTTGAATATTTTAGGGATATTAATTTTCTTATTTATCATAAGTGTAAAACTTACTTTATTTGTTTTTATACTATTGCCCCTTGCTGGATTGATTGTAGGACGCATTGGAAGAAGCTTGAAAAAAAATACCAATAAAGCACAGGTAAAATGGGGTGAGATTTTATCGCAGATGGAAGAAACTTTAACCGGCTTAAGAATCATCAAAGCCTTTAATGCAGAAGGTAGAGTGAAAAAACAATTTTTCGCCTTGGTAGATGAGATTTTTCATATCAAAAATAAAATACTCAATAAACGTGATTTAGCTTCTCCCGTTTCTGAAACTTTAGGTGTTATTATTTTATGTGGTGTGTTGTGGTTTGGTGGCAGATTGGTTTTAAACAATGAGATACTAACAGGCAGTTCTTTCATTGCTTATGTAGCCTTATTCTCTCAAATTATTAATCCTTCTAAAGCCTTATCCCAAGCCGCTTACAACGTGACAAGAGGGAATGCTACCTTGGATAGATTGAATGAAATTTTAGAAGCGCCTTTAACAGTGGAAGAGCCTACTAGCCCCATTCAACTGGCTGAATTTAAGCAGTCTATTCAATTTGAGAATGTTCAATTTCTTTATCAAGATACTTCCATATTAAAAGACATTAACCTGACCATTCAAAAAGGCAAGTCGGTGGCCTTAGTGGGCTCCTCTGGTGCAGGCAAAAGCACCTTGGCTGATTTAGTGCCTCGCTTCCATGATGTGAGTGCAGGTAATTTATTTATTGATGGAAAAAATATTAAGGACTATAGTTTACATAGTTTAAGAAACTTAATCAGCATTGTAACGCAAGAGCCTATTTTATTCAATGATACTATCGCTGCCAATATTGCCTTAGGCAAACCAGATGCTACTGAAGCTGAAATTATGGAAGCTGCCAAAATTGCCAATGCTTATGATTTTATCATTAAGAAGGAAGGTGGTTTTCAAAGCATGATAGGTGACAGAGGCAGCAAATTAAGTGGTGGCGAGCGTCAACGCTTAACCATTGCCCGCGCGGTTTTAAAAAATCCACCCATTTTAATTTTAGATGAAGCCACTTCTGCATTGGATACTGAAAGTGAAAAATTAGTACAAGAGGCGATTAACAATATGATGCAAAATAGAACCTCTATTGTCATTGCACACAGACTCTCTACCATTCGTCATGCAGATGAAATTATTGTTTTGCAAAAAGGCAATATTGTGGAAAGAGGCAGCCATGATGCATTGATTGCACAAAATGGTTATTATAGAAAACTAATTGAAATGCAGGAAGTGAAATAAGTAAAAATCAAAACAAGTACAAAAATTAGAAAAATAATATTTACAAAAAAACCCGATAAAATTTATCGGGTTTTTTATATAGAACAACTAAATGTTTCATCTTCTATTGATCGCTGCTATTTTTTACATACCCCAATTTAGCTTCTAAGCTTAAAGTAGCATGAGGTACTGCACGTAAACGAGCTTTATCAATCAAACGGCCTGTAACTCTACAAATACCATAGGTTTTGTTTTCGATACGCATTAAGGCTTTTTCTAAATGATCGATGAAAGTAATTTGACGGCTGGCCATTTGTCCCAATTGCTCTCTTTCCATGCTCACACTGCCATCTTCCATGGTCATGTATCTAGCATCATCATTATCACCACCTAATTCATCCTTGCGGGTAATGATGCCTTGTAAATAAAGCAATTCTTTTTTAGCAGCTTCTAATTTGTTGCTGATTAAATCTTTAAATTCTTTCAATTCAGCATCTGAGTATTTCACTAAAGTATCAGTTGATCTTTCTACTTCTTTTCTTCTTTCCATAGGAACATAGCCAGGTTGATAAGGCACACTGCTTTTGGCAGCTATTTTTGGAACTTTAATGTCTTTAATTGGTTCTGCTACTTTACGTACTGGTTTTACTGGAGGTGTTGGTATTTTAGGAACCGGCTTTGCAGGTGGAACATATTTTTCAACAGGCTTCGCAGCTATTGGTGCTTTGATGGGCGCTTTAACAGGAACAGTTGGTTTTGCATTCCCTTTAACAGGAACCGCTTTTTTTATAGGAGCTTTAATGGGGGTTGCTTTTTTTATTGGTGTTTTTACAGGGACCGCTTTTTTGACAGGTACTGCTTTTTTGGGAACAATTTTTTTCGCAGGCACTGTTTTTTGAGGAGCTGCTTTTTTAGGGGCGGCCTTTTTTACAGGTGCTGCTTTTTTAGGCGCTACTTTTTTAGCAGGTGCTGCTTTTTTAGGGGCGGCTTTTTGAGGTGCTGCTTTTTTAACAGGGGCTGCCTTTTTAGCAGGTACTGCCTTTTTAGGAGCGGCTTTTTTTGGAGCTGGTTTTTTTGTAGCCATAATTATCCTTTTTGTCTAACTGAAATTCTTAATTTATGCTCATTTATCTCAACTTCTACCGCCTCTTTTAAGGACGGAACCCAGTCAATTTGGTGTGCTAGAATTTCGCGGCAAATATAGTCCGAAAATTGAATAATGGAGTCCTTCATCTCCGTATTCTCCTCGATTTCAAGCAAAATCTTGTCTGTGAGATCGAAATTTGACTCTTTTCTGATGTTTTGGACCCTATTTACCAACTCACGGGCATTTCCTTCCTGCAATAATGCCGGGCTAATGCTAATATCCAAGGCCACGGTAAGGGCATTCTTGACCGCCACGCTCCAGCCAGGTATATCTTCTGCAATAATATCTACCTCATTGATTAACAATTGAATACTCTCTCCTTCGATGTCTAATGCTAAACTGCCCTCTTTTTCTAAGCTACTAATTTGAGCCTGGGTCAAATTAGCAATTACGGCAGAGGCTTGTTTCATTTTAGTACCCAACTTGGCGCCTAATAATTTGAAATTAGCTTTTACCTTTTTGCTAATTACCCCTTCCGTCTCAGTTATATAATTAATTTCTTTAACGTTTACTTCGGCAAGTATTAATTCTTCCATTAATTCAATAGCCGATTTCATCGCAGGATCTAAAACAGGAATTAATATTTTTTGTAAAGGCTGACGAACTTTAATATTCACTTTTTTACGAATAGATAAAACCAAAGAACAAATGTCTTGTGCCATTTGCATTCTGGTTTCTAAAGCGGCATCTATTTTATCCATGTCTGCTTTAGGAAAATCTGCATGATGGATGGAATTAACTTTATGTTTTTTGGTAATGCTATTTAAGTTTCTAAACACTTGATCACAGAAGAAAGGTGCAATAGGTGCCATCAATTTAGTAATGGTCTCAATACATTCATACAAGGTTTGATAAGCTGCAATTTTATCTTGCGTATAGGTGCCTTTCCAAAAACGTCTGCGACATAATCTTACATACCAGTTACTTAAATGCTCATCTACAAAAGTTTCAATGGCCCTTCCTGCTGTGGTTGGTTCAAAATCATCCATGGCATTGGTCACTGTTTGAACCAATGTATGGAGTGAAGAAATAATCCAACGATCAATTTCTGGTCTTTCTGCTAACGGAATTGATGCTTGTTCAAAATGAAAATTATCCACGTTGGCATACAATGCAAAAAATTGATAGGTATTGTATAAAGTGCCAAAGAATTTTCTTTGCACTTCCTGTATACCTGACAAATCAAACTTTAAATTATCCCATGGTGAGGCATTGGTGACCAAGTACCAACGGGTGGCGTCTGCGCCATATTTTTCAATGGTTTCAAATGGATTCACCACATTGCCCAAACGCTTACTCATCTTATTGCCATTCTTATCCAAGACCAAGCCATTGCTCATGACCGCTTTGTAGGCAACACTGTCAAACAGCAATACACCCAAAGTATGTAAAGTATAAAACCATCCACGTGTTTGGTCTACGCCCTCGCAAATAAAATCGGCAGGGAAGGCTTCTCCTTTGTCTATTAAGTCTTTATTTTCAAATGGATAATGCCATTGCGCATAAGGCATGGCACCAGAATCAAACCAAACATCTACTAAATCAGCCACACGTTTCATAGGTTGGCCTGTTGCACTTAATAATTCAATCTGATCCACAAAGGGTTTATGCAAATCAACGTCGAGCTTGCCATCAATAATTTTTAAATTCACTTCTTTGTTAAACCCTTTTTCTTTTGCTGCAGTATAGGCCTTTGTTAATTCTTCGATAGATCCTATACAAATTTCTTCACTGCCATCTTCAGTTCTCCAAATAGGAAGTGGGGTTCCCCAATACCTACTTCTAGATAAATTCCAATCCACCATATTCTCTAACCAGTTACCAAAACGCCCTTCACCAGTGCTTTTGGGCTTCCAATTGATGGTCTTGTTTAATGCTACCATTCTATCTTTGACAGCAGTAGTTTTAATAAACCATGCGTCTAATGGATAATATAAAATTGGTTTATCTGTTCTCCAACAATGCGGATAACTGTGTTCGTATTTCTCCACTTTAAACGCACGATTTTCTTTCTTCAACTTTACTGAAATATCTACGTTTACATCCTGGTAGTCTTTTTCATCTTTGTAGTTTTTTACATAGCGGCCACTAAACGCTCCAACCCCTTCTACAAATTTTCCTGCTCTATCAACTAATGTAATGATGCCTAAATTATTTTTTTGGCCCACTTTATAATCGTCTGCACCAAATGCAGGAGCGGTATGCACGATACCTGTTCCATCATCTGTTGTCACAAATTCACCCAATACTATTTTGAAAGGATCTCCTTCAAATGTTTTTGGATCATTGGCTTCAAAGGGCATCAATTGCTCATATCGCAGTGCATTCAACGCACTACCTTTAAAGTTGGCAATTATTTTCCAAGGAATAATTTTATCGCCTTCGGCAAAACTTTCTAAGTTTTCTCCTTCTTCTTTAAAATATTTTCCAAGCAATGCCTTAGCCAATACCACATTCACCGGAATGGCGGTATAAGGATTGTAAGTAGCCACTAAAACGTAATCAATATTGGGTCCAACGGTTAAACCTAAATTGGAAGGCAAGGTCCAGGGTGTAGTGGTCCAAGCCATGTAAAATATTTCAGCAGATTTTACCTGCGCTGCTTTTACTGCATCAAATAAAAATTGACTGTCTACATTTTGCAATGCTTTAAACATCGCTACTGCAGAAGTGTCTTTTACATCTTTGTAGGTACCAGGCTGGTTCAGTTCATGAGAACTTAATCCAGTACCTGCCGCAGGTGAATAAGGTTGTATACTTACACTTTGATACAAATACCCTTTTTTATAAAGCGTGCTTAATATCCACCAAAGTGTTTCAATATAATTGTTTTCAAAAGTGATGTAGGGGTTATTCAAGTCTACCCAATACCCCATTTTATTAGTAATATCGTCCCATTCTTTTTTATAACGAAGTACCGCTTCTCTACATTTTTGATTGTAGTCTTCTACACTTATCTTCTTGCCAATGTCTTCTTTGGTAATGCCCAATTCTTTTTCCACCCCTAACTCCACAGGCAAACCATGGGTATCCCATCCACCTTTTCTTTTTACTTGAAAGCCTTGCATGGTTTTGTATCTGCAAACCATGTCTTTTAACGTTCTAGAAATTACATGATGTATCCCAGGCATTCCATTGGCACTTGGTGGTCCTTCATAAAATACAAAGGGCTTTTTGCCTTCTCTTAATGAAACAGAATGTTCAAAAGCTTGTTCTAATTTCCAGGCAGCTAAAATCTCTGCTTCAATAGCAGGAAGATTTAGGCCATTTAATTCGGGGTATTTCTTATTCATAAAACGCTTGTCCTAGCTCATTTTTAGGGCTCGAAGGTACGAATAAGCTGCTAAAAAAGGACAGCCCATTTTTTAGGAATTTACCCTTGTACTTGCTTAATTGGCTGCATCCTCCACCTCTTTGGCTTGCACCTGTATAGGTTCCTTAAAAAACTTCTTTTGGAAGACAAATAGGGAAATGACCCCAGTACTGATGGCTGCATCAGCAAAATTGAAAACAGGACGGAAAAACTCAAATTCCTCTCCACCCCAAATAGGGAACCATTTTGGAAAATGCCCGTCCCTGATAATGGGAAAATAAAACATGTCTACCACTTTGCCATGCAAAAAAGAAGCATAGCCGCCAGTTCTTGGAAATAAGTGCGCCACCATAGTAGTATAAGGATAGCTGGCATCAAAGATCATTCCATAGAATAAGCTGTCAATTAAATTACCTACTGCGCCCGCGAAAATTAATGCTGCACATAGGATAAACCCTTTGTGGTATTTCTGATCAATAAAACCTTTGATTAAGAAGACACCCCAGATCACTGCCACCAATCTAAATAAGGTTAAAATAATTTTTCCAAAACCGCCGCCAAATTTTAATCCCCAAGCCATACCTTCATTTTCTACAAAATGCAATCTTGCCCATTCACCTATGAGGGCATGTTCTTCACCAATAAAATAATGTAGTTTGATATAAAACTTAATGGCTTGATCAATAAAAATAATCAATGCGATAAATGCTGCTACTTTTTTCCCGTTCATAGATTTTATATAATTGAGGACAAAGATAAGTTAGTCTTGAATATAGACCCGTTTTACTCTTTGCCCAATGGAAGTTAAAATTTCATAAGGTATGGTTTCAGCCCAAATCGCTAATTCTTCAATAGAAAGATTAGGGCCAAAAACTTCTACTTGATCGCCTACTTTCACATTGGGGATGGCTGTCACATCGATCATGGTCATGTCCATGCAAATAGAGCCAATAATCGCTGCCCTAGCGCCATTCACCCACATGGCGCCTTTCCCATTACCCAGTTTTCTATTGTAGCCATCTGCATACCCCAGTCTGACCGTTGCTACGATGGTCTCCTTGTCCAAAACGCCTGATCGGTTGTACCCTACTGTTTCGGTGGGGGCCAGCTTTCTTAATTGAGAAATGGTGGTATGTAACTGTAACACATTTTCAAAAACACCTTCCATTTGGGGAATTCCAAACATGCCAATGCCTAAACGAACCATATTTAAATGATATTTAGAATGGTCTAATATAGCCCCCGAATTAGAAATATGTTTGATAGCAGTATAACCCAAATCATTTTCTATGACTGCAGCCCAAGTGGTAAACTTTGTTAATTGTGTTTCTGTAAAGGTTTTGAAATGTTCAGAACCACTGGCACTTAAATGACTAAAAATAGATTGCACTTTTAAGCAGTTTTCTTTTTTGAGTACTGGTCCAATTAATTTTATTTCTACTTCATCAAAACCCAATCGATTCATGCCCGTATTTAATTTAAGATGAATGGGAAAATTCGGGATGGCTTGTTGTTTAACAAAGGCAGCAAACTGTTCTAATAATTCAAGTGAAAAAATTTCAGGTTCTAAATGGTATTGAACCAATGTATCAAATACAGAAAGATCTACATTCATGACCATGATAGGCAAATGAATGCCCGATTTCCTAAGTTCCACCCCTTCATCTGCATACGCCACTGCTAAATAATCTACATGATGAAATTGAAGTATTCTTGCAATTTCGGTGCTGCCTGTGCCATACCCAAAGGCCTTGACCATAGCCATGACCTTTACCTGCGGGCCTATTTTATTTTTTACAGCTTTAAAATTGTGCACCAAGGCAGATAGGTTTACTTCTAATTGCGTTTGATGTGTTTGGAATTGTAATGCAGCATTTATTTTTTCAAATTCAAAAATTCTTGCTCCCTTTAATAAAATAAATTCTTCTTTGAACAAAGTAGTATCTAAGGTTGTCAAAAATTGATGCGTAGTTTGATAGGATTGAATGGAGGGTATTGCGGAGAATAAATAAGCATTTTTTTTCAAAAACAATGTCCATTGCATTCCTATGGTAATTATTTTTTTTACAGGATACGCATTAAAAAGCTGTGCTGCTTTTTGGTATTCCTGCTCATTGGACTGCACAAAGTCGGATACCACCAAGGTGATGGGCAACAAACCTGCTTGTTGTTTGGCATAGTCCAAGGCCAAGGCCATAGAAGATAAATCATTGCTATAGCTGTCATTCAATAAATAACATTGCTGCACCCCTTTTTTGATTTGCATGCGCATTTCTAAATGCTTTAACTGCAAAACTTCGGTTTGTATGGTCGCATCAGGAATGTCTAAAAATAATAAGGTAGCCCAACAACTAATCACATTTTCTATCGAGGCTTTGTCTGAAAATGGTAGTTCTAATTGTTTTGGTATTCCATTAAAGATGGCTTTAAGCAAGGCCCCTTTTTTATGCAAGGTCTCTGAGACAATGTACAAACTAGCCTTTGCATCATTCCCCCAGCTCACAATTTTTTGACCCTTGGTGGCAGTCACTTTAGCTAAGACGTTGTAGGGTGCAATTATGGTGGTTGCCTCTTTAAATAGCAGCCACTTTTCGTTTAATTTTTCCTCCTCATTGGCAAAGCCTTCCTGGTGGGCTGTTCCCAAATTGGTGAATAGGCCAATGGTTGGCTCAATTATTTCTTTTAAACTTTGCATTTCCCCTTTGGTAGAAATGCCTGCTTCAAATAGGGCTAATTGATGCGCATCACTCATGCCCCAAACACTCAAAGGCACTCCAATTTGTGAATTGTAACTTCTAGGGCTTTTGACAATGTTAAATGTGCTTGCGAGTAATTGAGCCAGCCACTCTTTAACAATAGTTTTACCATTGCTGCCGGCTATGCCAATGACTGGATAATGATACAATGCCCTATGTTGCTTGGCAATTTTTTGCAAAGCCTGATAGACATTATCGACAAAAATAAAATTGGCTGTTGGAAATTTTGAACTGTCAAAATTAGTGTCTACCACAAAATTTTTAACTCCCCTTTGAACTAAGTCTGCTATATAATCATGGCCATTCTGATGCGCAGTTTTCAAGCAAAAAAACAAACTCGTTTCAGGAAAAATTAGCCTTCTACTATCAATCAATAAATGCTCTATCACAGATTCGTTCACTAAAACAAAGCGTGCAGCAATACTTTGGGCAATATGTTTGATGGCGTTTTGCAAAAAATAGCGAGGCTTTTGTTTATTGCTTATTTGCTTTGGCTAATTTTTGCTTAGCCGTAAAAATAGAATAGAGGATGGACCCGGAAATACAGAATATTATAAACATCAAAGAAATAAGTACTTGGGTATTTTTATCCAACCACTCATTGATGTAATGTTCGCCTAACATTTTTGCACCAATAAAAATGAGTACAATGGCAATGCCTTGTTGTAGGTGTTCAAATTGATTTACTGCCCCTCTCAATAAAAAGAACAAAGAACGAAGTCCAAGGATGGCAAAAATATTAGAAGTGTAAATAACCAAACTACTTCTGGAAATGCCCATTACTGCAGGGATTGAATCTAATGCAAAAACCAAATCTATTCCGGCGAGTAAAACCACCACCACAAATAAACTAGTATACAAAGGTTTATTGTTGTGGTCTCTTACAACGAACTTTCCCTCTCCATCGGTATGCCCAATGGGTAAATACTTTTTCAAAAATAAATACACTTTGGATGTTTCGGGATTAAATTGTGACTCCTCCCCTGCTATAAACATTTTATAACCGGTATACAATAAGAAAACTCCAAAAATATACAAGACCCAAGCAAACCTTGCCACCAAGGCTACCCCTACTGTGATAAAAACAACACGAAGCACTATGGCGGTCAAAATGCCAATCAATAAAACACGTGGAATGTATTTTTCTTTTACATTAAATGCGGTAAAAATTAGGATGAACACAAAAATATTGTCAATACTCAAACTCCATTCCATCAAATATCCACTCAAATACTCTAAGGCTAATTTTTGGCCTTCTTCTATCCACATAAATATAAAAAAAGCAAAGGCTAACATGACCCAAAAAAAAGTTTGACGTAAGGCTTGTCCGATGGTGATGATGCTATTTTTTTTACTTAAAAATCCTAGGTCAAGCATCAATGCAATCGCAATTACACTGCTAAAAACAAGATAAACCAGTTGATCTGTTGTCATAGTATAAAGTTAATACATCCACTGCTACAGAGCAAATCGACGTTTTCGATAGCCTGCCCAAACTAGAAACCCAATCACCAGCAAGACAAGAGGGCTTGCAATGATGACTATTTGCCAAAACAACCTATTTTCTTCTACTTTTTGTTTATTCAACAAACGTAAAATCACAAATTTGTTTCTGCTTTCCAATAATGCCATAGGTTCATTCAAATAGGCAATGGAGTTCATGAAAAAATCATGGTTCGCAAATTGATAGTCCTCAAATGGAATCATGCCCATGGGTAATGCGCCCCTGGTTTTATCCACCTGATTGGTAAAAATATCTGCATCAGCGATTACTATTTGCTTTGCTTGAGCACTACCCGATGCTTGATAGGCCTGTCCTGTGGTTTTTAAAATACTGTCTTTGAGTGCGGCCGAAATTCTATTGGCATACAAGGAACTAAACTTCCCTTCCAATAATACCGCAATGGGTAAATGAGCCTGCTTAAAACTGGCCATATCAGCCTCATCTTTTACACTGTTCAAAGAAACCAAGTTGGGCGTTGCTATAATTCTAGAAGTAGAATCGGTATTCAATAAAATTGTTTTTTTAATGGATGCACTTACCAAGGTATCAATGCTAGAGGGAAACAAAGACAAGACACGATCTAAATTTTGTACTAATGGGTGTCGATCTTCTCCTAATAAAAAAGGATAATAAGGCCAAGGGATACGTTGTATCATAGGACTGCCATCGGCTTGCTTGCCTACCACCATTGGTAGTTTGGCACAGTTTAAATCTTGTACCAAGTTGCTATTCATTCTAATGCCATACTTGAAAAACAAATCATCTAAGCCAAGTCCACGGTCATAGGCCAGATAGCTGCCGTCTGTTTTTTGCAGACTATCGTATTCGGCATATAATTTATCCACTGCCCAAATAATATTTCCTCCTGATAGTATATATTGATCCAACTTTAATTTATCCGATTCAGCAAATGGGGTAGTTGGTTTAACAATTAAAATAGTTTTTATTTTTTGAGCATCCGGATACCCCTTTTTTAAATCAAATACCACCAAATTGTATTGATGACGTATAGATTCCCCTAAATCATTCACTGTTAAATTAGTTGGCTCTCCATTGCCAATGAGATAAGCGATGGTGGGTACTTCAGCTCTATTCAATAAATAAATTGCTTGCGTAAATTTATATTCTAATAAAGCTTCTGCCGAGTTTGCACTGGCTTCTGGATCTTCCTCTGGAATGTCTTTGATAATATTATAGGGCTTGAAAAATTTTTTACTAGTTCTTAAATCTATCACCATTGGTTTTTGACCTTCCACTTCTACGAGGGCCCCTGGTATCAACAATTGATCTACTCTTTTGTCCGAACTAGCATTTTGTTCCTGCAACCTTTGAATGGGTAAGCCTAATTTTGATAAACTATCATAGAATTGATACAAAGCAGTATCCTTATACATTTGACTAGGTATTTCTAGCTGCCATTCAATATGCTTAGGATTCATTTGATGCAGGGATTCCAATAAACCAGCGGTGGCTTGTGCAATTTTTTTATCATAAGCCGGAAGGTCGCCACCCAAATACAAATGAATTTTTACAGGCTTTTGAACTGCATGAATGATTTGCTTGGTGCTACTACTTAAAGTGTATCTATGCTCTTTGGTCAAATCCAATTGCAGCGGCCAAACAAAGGCTAGGTAGTTGAAAACCAAAATAAAAACAAGGGCGGCTAGGTATTTAAATTTTGCTTTTATATTTTCAAGGCAACCCAGTATAAATAGTACAAATACAGCCATAAAATAGATCGTATCTTGAAAAGACAGAACCCCCTTACTCATGGACCTATAATGATTGCTAAAGCCTAATTGACTAAGGTAGAAATCAAAGCCATTTTTAAAAATGGCATAGCCACTAATCCAATCAAAGCCTTTGAATAGCAATAAAGAAAGTAGGATAGAAAACAATAAGGCCACTAAATTATTTTTTGTACTGCTGCTGGTGTAAATACCAATGGAGGTAAAGGCTGCAGCTAAAAATAATAAGCCAAAATAGCCACCAACAGTAGCGCCCCAATCTAATCCACCTACTGCACTCAAATTATCCAAAACCAGTGCATACAAAATAGTTGGCGCAATGGCTACCAAGACGATTAAATAAGCACCTAAAAATTTACCGAGCACCAACTGCAAAGGACGAATAGGTAAAGTGCTGATGATTTCATAAGTACCTAATTTATATTCATCGGAAAAACTATGCATGGTGATGGCCGGGATCAAGAACATCAAAAACCATGGCGCAAAGTCAAAGTAAACTTGCAGGGAAGCGTAACCAAAATCAAATACATTGTAATTGGGCAAAACGAACAATACAAGCCCATTGATCAATAAATAAAAACCAATGATTAAATAACCAGTGATCCCACTAAAGTATTGTGCCCATTCTTTTTTGCCTATTGCCCACATGGGTCAAAGCTACAAAAAAAATGCCCCGAGTTATCGGAGCATTTAATATTATAAAAATCTTAGGATTGGTTGCTTTTAGGCTATACCGCAAAGCTGTCTCCACAGCCACAACTTCTACTGGCATTGGGATTGTTGAAGAAGAATCCTTTCCCATTCAACCCATCTGAAAATTCTAATTCCGTATTTACCAAGTACAAAAAGCTTTTTAAATCGGTCACAATTTTCACCCCATTGTCTTCGAAAACCTGATCCATGGGCTTAATTTCATTGTCAAAATCTAATTTGTAACTCAAGCCAGAACAACCACCACCTACCACACCCACCCTCAAAAAATAAGTTGCATCGCCAGTTATGCCCGCATCTTGCATTAACTGCAAAACCTTGGCCTTGGCTTTCTCGCTTACATAAATCGAATTTTCTTGGGCTACTTCACTCATGGTATAAAAATAGGTATGCCTAAATTAAACGTGGCTTTGTTCAAATACCAATTCAGCCAATCCGTTTTTCACACGGAAGTCATTGATGGCTGCTTTAATGGCATCTTCGGCCAATACTGAGCAGTGAATTTTTACTGGAGGTAAATTTAATTCTTCCACTAAATCCATATTGTCAATTTTAACGGCTTCGTCTACAGTTTTACCCTTTAACCACTCTGTGGCTAAAGAAGAAGAAGCAATAGCAGAACCACAACCAAAAGTTTTAAACTTAGCATCGGTAATAATTCCTGTTGCTTCATCCACTTGAATTTGTAAACGCATCACGTCTCCACATTCTGGCGCACCTACTAAACCAGTACCCACACTTTTAGATGCTTTATCTAATGTGCCTACATTTTTAGGATTAGAATAATGATCGATTACTTTATCTGAATATGCCATTTTATTTTTATTTTATATTTTCAAAATTATTAAAAAAATTCGATTACTGAAACACCCTCATTTTAGTGATGTGCCCATTGAATCGCGTCAATATCAATGCCTTCTTTAAACATTTCCCATAAAGGACTCATTTCTCTTAGCTTCAAAACAGTATCAGTGACTGCTTTAATGGTAAAATCAATTTGTTCTTCAGTAGTATACCTTCCTAAACCAAAACGAAGAGAGCTATGTGCTAAGTCATCTCCTAAACCCAATGCTTTTAAAACATAACTAGGTTCTAGTGAAGCAGAAGTACATGCAGAACCAGATGACAATGCGATGTCTTTGTTAAAGCCCATCATCAATCCTTCACCTTCTACATATTTAAAAGAGATATTACTTACATGGGGTAAACGATGTGCTGGATTTCCATTCACATAAGACTCATCAATTTGTTTTAAAGCATTTTCTAACTTGTCTCTCAATTTCGAAATTCTTTCTGTATCAGCAGCCATTTCTAAACGAGACAATTCACAGGCTTTACCAAAGCCTACAATACCAGGTACATTCAAAGTACCGCTACGCATACCTCTTTCATGTCCTCCACCATCTACTTGTGCAGTTACTTTTACACGAGGATTTTTACGTCTCACATATAAAGCACCTACCCCTTTAGGACCATACATTTTATGCGCGGTAAAAGCCATGATATCAATACCATCGGCAATCACATCCACAGGAATTTTTCCTACTGCTTGCACTGCATCTGTAAAAAATAAGGCCCCATGTTTTTTGGCAATGGCACTAATTTCTTTTACTGGTTGAACCACGCCAATTTCATTATTAGCATACATGATGGCTACTAAAATAGTAGTTGGTTTCATGGCAGCTTCCAATTGCTTTAAATCGACTAAACCATCAGGTTGTACTTCTAAATAAGTGACTTCAGCACCTAATTTTTCTAAGTGCTTGCAAGTATCTAAAACAGCTTTATGCTCTGTAGTGCAAGTAATAATATGATTTCCCTTGCTTGCATACATTTCATAAACACCTTTGATACCTAAATTGTCCCCTTCGGTAGCACCAGAAGTGAATATAATTTCTTTGGGATCGGCGCCAATTAATTGGGCCACTTGCTCACGCGCATAATCCACTGCCTCCTCTGCTTGCCATCCAAAAGAATGGTTACGACTAGCCGCATTTCCGAAATTTTCGACGAAATAGGGGATCATTGCTTCTAAAACCCTAGGATCCATGGGGGTAGTTGCATTATGATCAAGATAAATTGGTAATTTTAACATATCCGAATTTGATTTTTTCTAAAGCACAAAAGTAAAGCTTAAGGCTTGATTTTATTGAATTCGTTAGGCTTTAAGGGTAATTTTTTCCCAATTCGTAAAACAAATGAACATGGATTATAAGGTAGAACATATAGGCATCGCAGTCAAGCAGTTGCAAACAAGCATCCCCTTGTTTGAAAAGCTATTGGGCAGCCCATGTTATAAAACTGAAAAGATAGAGAGCGAGCAAGTGAATACTGCCTTTTTTTTGCAAGAAAGTTCCAAAATTGAATTGTTAGAAAGCACCGATCCATCGGGTGTAATTGCAAAGTTTATTGAAAAAAAGGGAGAAGGCCTGCACCATATTGCTTTTGAAGTACCCGATATTATTGCTGAAATGGAAAGATTAAAAAAAGAAGGATTCACTTTATTGAACGAAAGTCCTAAAAAAGGAGCCGATCATAAATGGGTTTGTTTTGTGCATCCCAAAGAAACAAATGGGGTGTTGATAGAACTTTGTCAAAGTATCTAAAAATAGGCTGCAATTAAATTCCTAAAATTTCAATAGCTTTTTGTGCTGCCAATTGACTGGCATCTTTTTTAGTATAACCTTTTTTCGCGGTAATTACCTCTCCATCCAATACTACATTGATGGTAAACAATCTTCTACGCCCTTCTAATTGCTCTCCTGCCAAAACGAAATCTATTTGCTTGCCTTGCTTCAAAGCCCAACCAATGATTTTATTTTTTATATTAATGTCTATTTGTTCTAAATCTTCCATGAACAAATAAGGTTGAATCATTTTTTCTAAGATCCATTGTTTAGTGAAGTCATATTTTTTATCTAAATAAATAGCCCCCACCAAGGCTTCTAAAGTGTTACCAAAAATTTGACTTGTTTTTAAACTCCCATCCATTTTATTGAAACGAGTCATTCTTCGAAGTCCCATTTGAACTGCAATATGATTCAACTGTTGTCTGTTCACCATCTTACTACGCATCTCTGTTAAAAAGCCTTCGCCCTTGTAGGGATATTTTTTAAATAGATAATCCGCCACCACTGAACTAATAATGGCATCGCCTAAAAATTCCAACCTTTCATTATTCTCCGCAGGATTGTCCTTAACTGAACGATGATTGAGTGCTGTTTGAAAAAGTAAAATACTTTTGGTACGATACCCAATGAGTTGAGCCAGGTTGATTTCAAACTCTGACTTCTTAAAGAAAGAAAATAAATGTCTTAATTTTTTCAATGTAAACTTTATAGAAAACCCAGTTGTTTTATGCCTTGTATTTTTTCACAATCACGCAAGCATTGTGTCCGCCAAATCCAAAAGTATTACTTAAGGCGGCATTCACCACTCTTTTTTGTGCTTTATTGAAAGTGAAATTAAGTTTTGGATCTAATTCTGGATCATCTGTAAAGTGATTGATGGTAGGAGGCACGATATCATGCACGACTGCTTGAATACATGCAATTGCCTCAATGACGCCTGCAGCGCCTAAACAATGGCCAGTCATAGACTTGGTTGAACTTATGTTAAGGTTGTAGGCATGCTCCCCAAATACGGCAGTGATGGCTTTAGCTTCGGCAATGTCACCCAATGGTGTTGAAGTTCCATGGGTATTGATGTAATCAATTTCATTGGCTTGCATACCGGCATCTCTTAAGGCGGCATTCATTACATTCTTTGCGCCTAATCCTTCTGGATGTGGGGCAGTTAAATGATAAGCATCTGCAGTAGCCCCACCCCCCACTACTTCACAATATATTTTTGCACCACGTCTAATGGCGTGTTCTAATTCTTCTAATACTAAAACACCTGAAGCCTCTCCCATAATAAAACCATCACGGTCTTTATCATAGGGACGACTGGCTGTTTTAGGGTCATCGTTTCTTTCACTCATTGCTTTCATGGCATTGAAACCGGCCATACCAGCAATACCAATCACCGCTTCTGCTCCACCGGTGATAATAATATCTGCCTTGCCTAATTTTAAATTGTCCATGGCCACAATGATGGCATTGGTGCTAGAAGCACAGGCACTTACGACGGCAAAATTTGGACCTCTAAAACCATGTTTCATGGAAATTTGGCCTGCCGCAATGTCTAAAATCATTTTAGGAATAAAAAAGGGATTAAACCTAGGTGTGCCATCCCCTTTGACAAAATTAGTGACCTCATCTGTAAATGTATTTAAGCCCCCTATACCACTGGCAAAAATAACACCCACTCTATCGTGATCTACATTGTCTTTGGTAATACCTGCATCTATTACGGCTTGATCACTTGCGACCAAGGCTATTTGGGAGAATCGATCTAATTTTCTGGCTTCTTTTTTTTCCATAAAGGCTTCTGGATCAAAGCCCTTTATTTCACAAGCAAATCTTGTCTTGAACTTAGCTGCATCAAACTGAGTAATCATGTCTGCTCCTGATACCCCAGCAATCAAAGAATTCCAATAGGTTTCTAAGTTGTTTCCAATGGGTGTTAAAGTGCCGATACCTGTTACTACAATACGTTTGGATTGCATGATAAATTTTTTAAAAAAATTAAAAATCCGCCTTTAAAGCAAAGGCTCAAAAAGGCGGATTAAAATATGCCGATGACTCTAATCGAAACTTTTAATTTAAAGTTTAGATTACTTAGCGTGCTCTTCTAAATAAGCAACAGCTTGTCCAACGGTGGTAATAGTTTCTGCTTGTTCATCTGGAATAGAAATATTAAATTCTTTTTCAAATTCCATAATTAATTCAACTGTGTCTAATGAATCAGCTCCCAAATCATTTGTAAAAGAAGCTTCGTTAGTAACTTCTGCTTCATCTACACCTAATTTGTCAACGATGATTTTTTTAACTCTTGTAGCGATGTCTGACATTGTAAATAGTTTTTGTTTACGGCGCAAAAATATACTTTTTGTTAAAAACGAAGTATTTTATTTGCCTTTTTGTTTACACAATTT
>CANFXV010000035.1 GCA_947451115.1 Bacteroidota bacterium | reverse complement strand
GACAATATGCTAGCAGTAGTAAAAATCGCAGGACAACAATTTAAAGTACAAGCAGGAGATAGCTTGTATGTACCTCACCTGCAAGGTAAAACTGGAGATAAAGTTGAATTCAACGATGTATTATTCGTTGATAATAATGGAAGCATTTCTTTTACTTCTAAAGTAAAAGTGAAAGCGGAGATTACAAACGACTTAGTTCAAGGTGACAAAGTGATCGCTTTTAAAATGAAAAGAAGAAAGGGCTTTCGCAAGAAACATGGTCACAGAACGCATTATACACAGATCAAAATCGAAAATATCGCTTAGTCTAAGGGCTAATTGATTGTTTTCAAGTTAATAATAAGCTAGAAAAAAGAATATACTATGGCACACAAAAAAGGAGAAGGTTCCGTAAAAAACGGCCGTGATTCACAAAGCAAACGCTTAGGTGTTAAGATTTATGGTGGTCAACCAGCCTTATCTGGCAACATCATTATACGTCAAAGAGGTACTGTTTACCATCCTGGTAAGAACGTTGGAGTTGGCTCTGACTTTACCTTATTCGCACTTACGAATGGTATTGTTGAATTTAAAAAAGGCAGAAACAACCGTTCTACCGTGTCTATTTTACCCGTAGAAACTGTCGCTTAAAAAAATAATTTTGCAGATATAATAAAAGTTTTTTATTTTTAATTCATATTTACTAACCATTAAATCTAAAAAACATGGCAACTGCAAAAAAAGCCGCTAAAAAAGCTGCTCCAAAAAAAGCTGCAAAAAAAGCTGTTAAAAAAGCTGCTCCTAAAAAAGCTGCTAAAAAAACTGTTAAAAAAGCTGCTAAAAAAGCTGCTCCTAAAAAGAAAGCTGCAAAAAAGAAAGCTGCTAAAAAGAAATAATTATCGCAAGATAATTAAATCGTCTTTTTTGCTTTTAGCAAAAATAGATTTGAAGTCCTCCCCATCTCGGGGGGGATTTTTTTTTGAATAATTTTTTATACTTTACACTTCAATGCACAACTACGAAATCGCAGAATATTTTTCTTTGCTGAGTAAACTCATGGACATTCATGGAGAGAATGAATTCAAAATTAAGTCCTATGCCAATGCCGCATTTACTTTAGATAAACTTACAGAGCCTGTCATTGATATGTCTCCTTCTGAATTATTTGCAATTCGTGGTATTGGCAATGCCATTGGTGAAAAAATATTGCAACTCATTGAAAATAAGCAACTTACGCTCTTAGAAAATTATCTAGAAAAAACACCTCCTGGCATTATTGAATTGATTAAAATAAAAGGATTAGGTCCTAAAAAAATTAGAACCATTTGGAAAGAATTAGAAATAGAAAGCATTGGCGAACTACTTTATGCTTGCGAAGAAAATAGATTAATCAATTACAAAGGCTTTGGCGCAAAGACACAAAAAAACATACAAGACAGTTTAGAATATTATTTACAACATCAAGGAAGTTATTTATATCAGCAAGTAGAAAGTTTAGTATTTGCATTAAAAGAATCTTTACAAAATAGTTTTCCCAATGATTTGCATGAAGTCTCAGGTGCATTTAAAAGACAAATGGAAACGATAGAATTTTTAGATATTGTCATTACCTCTGATGAAAAAAAATTAACCAACTGGTTGATTGAAAAAGAATTTACGGTTACAAAAAATGATCATTATTTAAGTACCAAAGGGACTGATAATTTTGAAATTAGGTGGCATTTGACCACGCAAGATGAGTTCCATTGGACCGACTTTAGTTTGTCCTGCTCCCCTGATTTTTTAAAAAAATGGGTCGAAAACCCCCTTTTTCAGAAAAATTTTAAATTTATTTTTCCACAGGACATTTTCGACCAATTGGGGATTACTTATATCCCCCCTAGCCAAAGAGAGGATCCTGCCATTATTGAACAAGTTTCCAAGCAGCCCCTCAAAGCAACCATTCAAATTACAGACATCAAAGGAATCATCCATTCACATAGTACTTGGAGTGATGGAGTGCATACATTAGAACAAATGGCCTTAGCTGCCATTGAAAAAGGATATGAATATTTAGTGATTAGCGACCATTCCAAATCGGCCTTCTATGCAAATGGTTTACAGATAGACCGGATTCGTGCGCAACACAAGGAAATTGATGCCCTCAATAAAAAATTAGCGCCCTTTGTTATTTTTAAAAGTATTGAATCAGATATATTGAATGATGGCAGCTTGGACTATCCCGATGAAGTGCTGGCCAGTTTTGATTTGGTGATTGCGTCCATACATTCCAATTTAAAGATGACAGAAGAAAAAGCCATGCTGCGTTTATTGAATGCCATTAACAACCCATACACAAGCATCTTAGGCCATCTTACCAGTCGTTTGTTGTTAAGTAGAAAAGGATACCCCGTAAATCATGAAGCCATTATAGAAGCTTGTGCCAACAATGAGGTGGTGATTGAACTCAATGCACATCCCAGAAGATTAGATATGGACTGGCGTTTTATTCCTGCAGCATTAAAAAAAGAGGTACTTATTTCTATCAATCCAGATGCCCATGCAGTGGAAGGATACGATGATTGTAAATATGGTGTATTGGTGGCCCAAAAAGCAGGACTGACTGCTGCTCAAAACTTAAGCAGTTTTAGTTTAGAAGAAATGATTGAGTTTGTTGAATTTCAACAAGCCAAGAGAGGCTAGTTTTTTACATAGACAAAATAATCCCCCGGCATCAATTCAAATGCCACTGTTTTATTAAAAGCAAAGCTTAGACCAGAAAAAATATTGGTAAACTCCCCTATCAACAAATCATGTGAGCAACTTATTTTTTGGGCTTGGTCGCCTAAATTCAACACCACTAAAATTGTTTCTTTATTGACTGATTCATGGTCATACCTAAGATAAGCCATGGTTTTTTCTGCCGCCGTAGGTAAATTGAAAGTTGCTCCCTTGGAAATACTAGCATATGATTTTCTTAAAGTATTCAGGGTCTTATAGAAATCATGTAGTTGAGGTGGATGGCTCCAATCCAGTGCCTCTTTATCAAAAAAAGCAAGGCGATGGTGATTGGGCAATTCCTGACCACTATATATTAAAGGAATGCCTTTCCAAGTAAAACAAAATACAGCCCAGGCTTTAGCCGCTGGTCCAAATTTTTCATACTCCGTTCCATTCCAAGAATTCTCATCATGATTGGAGGTAAAAAATAATTTGATAGCCCCTGCAGGGTATTGATTGTACCTATGCAACACATTGTAGATGTCATGTATTGATGCAGCTGATTTAGTTAACTTTTCGCTTTCATGCATCCAATCCCAAGCATAGCTTGCATCAAAAACCTCATGGTAAGAAGCTACATCACATTCTGCCAACCAAAACAAAGGCTTAATAGTTTCACAAGCAGTTCTAGCAGTTTTCCAAAAATCTAATGGTACCAAGTGCGCCATATCACATCTAAATCCATCTATCTTAAAAGATTGCACCCAATATTGCATGGCGCCGATCAATGCAGCGCGCATATCGTTGTTATTATAATTTAAATCTACCACATCGTCCCAACCATTGCGTTCCGTAAAATTCCCAGCCTCATCCCTACTAAACCATTCTGGATGATTTTGCATCCACTCGTGATGTCTACCGGTGTGATTGGCTACCCAATCAATAATCACTTTCATCCCCAATTGATGCGCCAAAGCAATTAAATCAATCAAGTCTTGCTCACTTCCAAATTCTGGATTTATTTTGGTATAACTACTACAAGCGTAATAGCTACCCAGACTACCTTTACGCCCTTCTATACTAATGGTGGTGATGGGCATCAACCATAAAACGTCCACACCCATCGCTTGTAAGCGAGGCAGATGATTTTGAAAGGCTTTAAATGTTCCTTCAGAAGTATATTGCCTAATATTCACTTCATAGATAGAAATAGTATCCACCCATTGTACCTGCTTAAAATTCACCTCCATTTTATACTTTTTTTATTATCTTGTCAACCTACTTTATGAGCCAAACAACAAATCTAGAACGCAAATTAAGTCTTTTACATGCAACCGCCATCAACATGATTGATATGGTGGGCATTGGTCCTTTTGTAGTGTTAAGTGTGGTGGCACAAATTATGGGAGGCCCCTATTTTTTATATGCTTGGATAGCAGGCGCCCTACTTTCTTATTTAGATGCCATGGTATGGAGTCAATTAGGTGCCGCTTTACCTAGAGCAGGTGGTAGTTTTCATTTTTTAAAAGAAGGATACGGCGAAAAAGCAGGATCACTGATGAGCTTTTTATTTGTGTGGCAAACCATGATTCAAGCCCCCTTGGTCATTGCTTCCGCAGCCATTGGTTTTTCTCAGTATGCCAATTACTTTTTTCATTTAAGTTTTATTCAAGAAAAAGCAGTGAGTGGATTAGTGGTGATATTGGTGATCTCATTATTATATCGTAAAATTGAATCCATAGGTAAAATATCCGTTTTTTTATGGGTGGGTGTATTAGGCACGATGGCCTGGATTATTTTTGGCGGTATCGCTCATGGCAATTTTTTAGCGCCCATAAAACATATCAATGATGGTTTTTCTTTGGAGCATGGTTTTGTAGCTGCCCTAGGATTTGCTAGTGTCAAAACTATTTATAGTTATTTAGGTTATTACAATGTTTGTCATTTAGGTGCTGAGATAAAAAATCCTAGCCGGAATATTCCTAGAAGTATGTTTATTTCCATTACGGGAATTGCAATATTGTATTTAGCTATGAATATTAGTGTGGCCAGTGTACTCCCCTTTCAAACTATTATTAATAGCAAGTTTGTAGTGAGTGATTATATTCAAGCCTTGTATGGCCCCACAGCAGGTGCTTTTGCGACTGTATTAATATTAATGGTCGCCTTTGCCTCCTTATTTTCTGCCACCTTGGGCTATAGTAGGATTCCTTATGCAGCAGCACAAGACAGATCATTCTTTCCTTTTTTTAAAGAACTGCATCCTAAACTACATTTCCCGTATCGTTCTTTATTAGTATTGGGCGGTATTGCTTTTGTCTTTAGTTTATTGTTTAGATTGAAAGAAGTGATTGATGGCATTTTAGCCATGCGTATTTTAATTCAATTTATAGGACAGGCATTTGGTCTTTTGTTATTGTATAAAAGAAAAGGGAAAGATTTTTTTCCATGGAAAATGCCCCTTTATCCTTTGCCCTTATTTTTAGCCATTATTATTTGGGCTGGTATATTTTTCTCAACAGGTACTAAAATGATGTTGAGTGGGCTCACGGTCATAAGCCTAGGACTTATTGCTTATTTTATAGCCAAAAAATTTAAATGGATTGGCGCAGTAAGTACAGAAGAAAATAAATAAACCTAAAGCTATTTGCTCCTAGTACCAATTCCACTAATTAGTAGCCCGATAATAAGACCAATAATTATTCCAATTTTTACATTCTTTATTAAATAGCCTACTCCAAGGCCAATGATAAGTAAAGTAAAAATGCTCACATTGCGTCTCATGATTAATGCTTAGGTAAAGAAATTAAATTGGATAAGATTTTATAAGCGCCTGCATTACCTGCTGGAAGTTGTCTAAATAACACTAAACTCAAATACACCATATTGCCTTTACCATAAGGTGCGATCAATAAACTTCCATTGGAACTTGGCTCCCCTTTATCACTCATCGCCAAGGGCATTTCAAAATGTCCATCTACATTTTCAGCCTGGTAGGTAGTTCTTTCTTGCACCCATCCATCAAAATCTTCTGCGGTAATTTTATTAGGCGTATTCAATACGGCATGATTAGGTAAAACAAATTGCACAGGTACATCTTCTTGAGTTACTCTTCTGCCACTATTAACTGTAAATGCATAGGGGCCAGCCTTTATTTTTTTTAAACCTACTTGGTTACTTTTTAAATACTGAACAATCAAGTTGCCCCCTTGTTCAATGTAGGCATTGAAAATATCGTTTTTGTCTGTTAAATAATCCAACATATTGTAAGCGCGAATGCCCACTAATAAGGCATCAAATTGTTTTAATTTTTCTATACTAATATCTGCTTCCTTTAAGTGAACTACCTCATAGCCTAATTCTGTTAATGCTTCGGGCAATTTATCTCCTGCACCATCAATGTACCCAACTTTAGCAGGTCTTGAAATTACATTGACCTCCACCACTTTTGTGGTAGCTGTTGGGAAATAAGTTAAAGTAGGAATATGGTCATACTGAATGGTCTTGGTAAAAACATCAGCTGCAGTAGTAGGTAATGGCGTATTGGATGAATTTACATCTACTATGTTATAAGTAGATTTACCCTGATGTAAATCCTGGTAGCCAATACGAATAGATTTACCAACTGGTTTTAAATACAGTTCTTTATCATATTTAATTTCATGACTCGGCAATACAACAACAGGCTGGTAAACATCTCCCTTGGTAGGATCCGTAAATTTGTATTGTACTGGAATAGTAAAATTAAAGGGACTACCTTCTATGGCAATGATCAAATTGGCTTCAAAAGCAGGTTTGTTTTCCGCATCCCCAATTAAGACAGGATTAGTGACCACAAACATCCCTTCCGTTTTTGGCTGTACCAGCCAATAGGGTTGTGTTATAGGAATACTTGCGGGCAGTTTAAAACTATAATCATATTGAAAATTCTCATTATTGTTAAGTACTTTATTGAAAACAGAATCGCCCCCTTCTGGCCAATGAATCATTAATAATTTTGAATTAATGGATGATCGTTGATTTAATAAAAATTGAAGCTTTAGATTTTCTCCTGGCAATACTTGTTGCTGTTGCGTAGTTGCTTCATAAAATATACCAGCCGATTCTTTAATAATATTTTTAAGTTCTTCTAATTTATAGTCGCGCCATTTTGAGGCAGGTAAACTTGAAATTTGTTGATACAAAGCTACAAGCGCTGGCACTGATGCAGATGGATTATCTGTTTGAAATTGTTGTACAATAGCAATGATGGCATTTTCTATGGCAGTGGCTTGCTTTTGAGTACTTGTTATTTTACGCCAACTAATATCTACCCCATCCATGATATCATTGCTAGCAGTGTCTCCTCCCGTTAATTCAAAATATTCATAGAGTGGGCCTCTTCGACGCGGTCTTCCTTCTCCCTGACTTTTGTGCATGGTTCTTGCTTCGGCACCAATCTCTCCATAACTTTTCCCTAATAGCGCATTAAACCCTCCCACTTCTAATTTTAACTGCTTATCATTGGTGGTATTGACTGCGCCAAAATTAAAAGTATTCCATAAAATTCTTTTGGCTTTCCAAGGCACAAGACCTAGTTTGAATTGCTCAGGAAATCGAGTAGGATCAGCAGCCGCGCTATAGGCCTCGTTGGCAATGATGGCAGAAGCAGAATGATGGCCATGACCCGCACGTGCATCTCTAGGAAATCGAGTAATTATAATGTCTGGTTGAAATTTTCTAATCACCAAGACAGCATCACTCAATACTTTCTCATGGTCCCAGATGCGCAAGGCTTCCTCTGAGGATTTACTAAACCCAAATTCATAAGCACTTGAAAAATATTGTTCTGCACCATCAATTCTTCTTGCCGCTAATAATTCCTGTGTTCTTATCATCCCCAATTCCACCCCTTGCTCTTTGCCAATTAAGTTTTGTCCACCATCTCCTCTTGTTAAACTCAAATAAGCAGTCCTAAACATTCTTTGCTTAGTCAAATAAGGCAAGAAACTATTGTTCTCGTCATCTGGATGCGCTGCTATATACAATACACTACCCACTGTTTTTAACTTATTGATTTGAGCTAAAATTTCAGCACTAGGTTTTTGTGCATAGGCCATGGAGACGCTGAGTAAGCCTGCAAAGAATAAGCTATAAAAAATACGCATACTGTTTTATTCTAATGGTTGATATTGTCCTATAAAAATAAGAAAGTTTGCGCTCAATTTGTTGGATCTTAAATAATTAAGTAAATTACTCATTCAATCTTCCTACTTATGAAAAAGACTGGTCCATCATTGTATATGCGTATAGGTATTTGTATTGTTTCGCTTGTTTTAATAAGCCCCATGGGTTTTGGCCAAACTTTCTTTAAAGCACACCCAAGTATCAACCCCTATCATTATGAAATGGCCAAAGAAAAGTCTTTTGATCATGCCGCCGTTGCTTCTGCACATGCCTTGGCTAGTATGATTGGTGCAGCCATCATGCAAGAAGGAGGCAATGCATTTGATGCAGCCATTGCAGTACAATTTAGCTTGGCCGTTGTTTTTCCTGAAGCTGGCAATATTGGTGGAGGTGGATTTATGTTAGCAAGAAAAGTAAATGGAGAACTAATAGGTCTTGATTTTAGAGAAGAAGCACCCGCCAAGGCCTCTAAAGACATGTACTTGGACGAAAAAGGAAATCCCTATGCGGATAAATCTACAAGAGGTGCCTTAGCCTCTGGCATTCCTGGTTCTGTGGCAGGTATGTTTAGTGCACATGCCTATGCAAAGCTTCCCATGGCCCAATTGATTGAACCTGCCATTGAGTTGGCTGAATTTGGTTTTGTGGTTTCAGAAAGTGAAGCAAAGGGATTGAATTCCAATCGAAATAGTTTTATAAAATTTAGTTCAAGTGCGAGTGCCTTTACAAAAAAAGAAAATTGGAAAGCTGGCGATACTTTAATTCAAACTGAACTTGCAGCCACCTTAAAAAGAATTCAAGCAAATGGAGCTGCTGGCTTTTACGAAGGCCCAACTGCTTCAATGATTGTCAAAGAAATGGCGCACAGTGGTGGTATTATTAATTTAAATGATTTAAAAAACTATGCCCCTAAATATAGAACCCCTATAGAATTTGAGTACAAAGGACACCATATTATCAGTTTTGCACCTCCTTCCAGTGGTGGCATTTTACTAGCACAAATGATGAAAATGATTGCACCCTTTGACCTAGCTAAAATGGGTAACAATACCGCAGCTTCCGTAAGTTTAATGGTAGAAGCGCAACGTAGGGCCTATGCAGATCGTGCAGAACATATGGGCGACCCCGATTTTTGGAAAGTGCCCACCAAAACCTTGATCAGTGATACCTATGTTAAACAAAGAATGAGTGATTATGTAGCGGGTGTTAAAGGAACCAGTAAATTAATCAATGCAGGACAAATTCATGAAAGTGAACAAACTACTCATTTTAGTGTGGTAGACAAAGATGGAAATATGGTCGCTATTACTACTACTTTAAATGATTCTTATGGAAACAAAACCATTGTAGCAGGTGCTGGATTTATTTTAAACAATGAAATGGATGACTTTAGTATTAAACCAGGTGTGCCCAATATGTATGGTGCCATTGGAGGTGAAGCCAATGCCATTCAAGCTGGAAAAAGAATGCTAAGTTCGATGACCCCTACCTTAGTGACCGTAAACAATCAACCTTTTTTAACCATTGGCAGTCCTGGGGGCACTACTATACCCAATCAAGTGTATGAAGGTTTGGTAGACATCATTGATCTTAAAATGAGTTTAAAACAATCAATTGACGGGCCTAGGTTTCATCATCAATGGATGCCTGATAATATCATGTTAGAATCCGATTTTCCTGAAGCCACCGAACAAGCATTGAAAGCAATGGGATATACCATCATGAAAAGAGGCCGTTTTGGAAGAATGGACGGTGTTCAAATTACTTCCGATGGTAAACGAATGGCTGCAGGTGACAAACGAGGTGACGACAGCGTTGCAGGGTACTAAAGTATAGATTATTAAGCCATTAGAAAAGCTAATGATACTAAACTACAGACTGGTTTTACGTCAATTTTATCCCTATTATTCGAAGGCATTTTTGTATTTTTACAAAAACCCATTTTTTGTTAAAAAATAAGCTTGCGCTACTCAGAATTTTTGCTGCTTCCCTGGTAGGTTTATTCCTGCTAGCTTATTTATTATTGCTAGTCCCCGCCATTCAAAATAAAATAGCAACTACCTTAGTGCATCGTTTTTCAAAAGCCATCGGCGCTGAGGTAAAATTAGGGCAGGTTCGTTTTTCCTTGTTTGATAAATTAGACATTCAAGAAGTATTGGTCAGAGACCAAAACAAAGATACCCTCTTGTATGCTTCTTCTTTAAAATTAAGATTAACAGACTTGGTATTTTCAAGCACAAGCCCCATGATCAAATACATTGGGCTTAGTGATACTAAAATTAATTTCAAAAGAAATAAACAAAGCTGGAATTATGCTTTCATTTTAGCCTACCTCAATGCGGATACTACGCCATCCAAAAAATCCAATGGTTTAGACATCGAAAAAATAGATATATCCAATCTGCAATTCAAACAAGAAGACCATTGGAACGGTCAAGACATGGTATTCAAAGCCAAAAATGTACTAGCCAATATTAAATCCTTTGCTAAAGACAGTATCCTTATTGATCAACTTATACTGAATAAACCAGACTACCTCATTCAATCCTATAAGGGAAAAGCACCATTGGTTGGTGCAACTATACTCAAAAGAAAAAAAGGGGAACCTTATTTTAATCCTAACAATTTATACCTATGGGCCAATGAAGTTCAACTGACGCAAGGTAAATTTTGGATTGAACATGGATTTAAGCAACCTTTAAATTATTTTGATGGGGAACATATTCGCATGCGGGAGATCAATGCCCATTTAAAAAATATTTCTTTCAATAAAGATACCATCCAAGCTAGCGTTAATTTAAGCTTAAAGGAGCAATCCGGATTTGAAATAAAAAAGCTTTTGACCAATTTTAAAATGACTCCAGAAATAATGGAGTTTAGCGCATTGCATTTAAAAACAAATAATAGTACGATAGAAAACTATTATGCCATGCAGTACCATGATTTTGCAGAAGATTTTAGCAACTACTTACAAAAGGTAACAATGAAGGCGCATTTGACGAATGCTATAGTTGCCACTGATGATATTGCCTATTTCACCCCCACCATGGCCTCCTTTCACAATAAACTTACCACCAGTTTTCATTTTAATGGCACAGTGGCTAATTTTGAAACCAATGACTTTAATGCCAGGTTCAATAACTCGACCGTGGCCTGCCAATTTTCGATGCAAGGCATTCCTGAGATGCGAACTACCCTAATTAATTTTAGCAATGTTGCGGCCAATACCAACTATAAAGATTTAGCTAATTGGATACCCAATTTAAAACAAGCTAAGTCAATTGAAATAGACAAAATAAATAACCTAGATTTTAAGGGTGAATTCAAAGGTACCTTTTTCGATTTTTTAGCAAAAGGCCAAGTGCAATCTCCACTAGGTTCAGTTGTCTCTGAAATAAGATTAAAATTTCCTGAGAAAGCAGAACCTAGCTACGAAGGTGCCATCACCACCCATCATTTGAACATTGGTAAAATACTCAATGTAAATAGTTTAGGACTTTTGAACTTTAAAGGAAAAATAGCAGGCAGCTCTTTTGACCTAGAAAACATCAAGACTAAAATTGAAGGGAATATTGACACCATTGAATTCAACAACTACAATTATTCTAATATTAGCACCAATGGGCTTTTGCAAAAAAGATCTTTCAATGGTAGGTTGAATATTAAAGACCCCAATATTAGCTTCATCAGCAATATAGAACTACTTTTTAATAAGGACAAGCCTAAGATCAATGCAGTGGGTGATTTATTGTATGCCAACTTAGAAAAATTAAACATCACCAAACATCAAACACAGCTTACGGGCTTGCTAGACATCAATTTCGAGGGCAACAATATTGATAATTTTATTGGATTTGCTAAATTTTACAATGGCAAATTAAAAGCCCCTGGCACCGCAGTAAATTTTGATTCACTGACCATTCAGTCCAGTATCGTAAATGGCTTAAAAAAAATAAGCATTGCTAGTGATGACCTCCAAGCCAGTATTATTGGCAAATTCAATATTTTAAATTTACCTGCAAGCGTACAAACTTTTATGCAAAGGTATTTACCTACCTATATTCCTGCTCCAAAAAACGCTGCAGGCAATCAACTATTTCAGTTTCAAATTAAAACCAATTATTTCGAGCCCTATCTTCGTCTTTTTGATCCCTCTTTTTCAGGCTTTAATAATATTTCATTAACGGGGTCCATCAACACCGACAAACAAACCTTTGAAACAAAAGGAAAATTACCACTTGTAAGCTGGAATAATTATACCCTCAAAGGAGCTGAAATCAATGGCAATGGCACACAGGACTCTTTGCATTTATTTATAACAGCAGCTATTTTTCAGTTTTCTGACAGTACCAGTTATAATAAAGCTTCATTCACTATTCATAGCAGCAAAGATATATCTGATGTTAAATTAACAGGCACAAGCAAGAGCGCATTAGAACAAGTGGATCTGAATGCTACTGTACAAACCTTTGCAGACGGTATTTCAATGAAATGGAAGCCTTCCTATTTTAGGTTGAATCAAAAAAAATGGTCTATCACTGAAAATGGTACATTGGTATTAAGAAAAAGCATTACCAGTGCCAATAATTTTAAATTGACGCAAGGCATACAAGAATTTGTATTTTCTAATTCCCCTACCGAAGAGAATGCCCTACAACTAGAATTGAAAAACATCATTTTGGGGGACATCACCCAACCAGTTTTTAATTACCCAAAATTAGAAGGATTGACCAATGGTAAAATTCAATTCAAAAACATTGTTCAAGACTTTAATTTTGCTGCTGATTTAAAAATAGATCAATTTAGGTTTAACAATGATTCCATTGGTTTCACCCAATTGAATGCTAGCTATCAAAACTCAAAAGGCCTGATCCCCTTCTCCTTTAGTTGCCCCAATAGTGAATACAATTTAAGTGCCAATGGTACTTATTCAATAAAAGACAGCGCCAACCCCTTAGATGCCACTTTATTTTTACATCACTCAAAATTTAGTTTGGTTCAACAGTTTATAGGTGGCGTATTGACCAACTTAGAGGGCAAGGCCAATGGACAAATACATTTTGGAGGAAGAATAGATCACCCTTATTTATTAGGCGAGGCAAGCCTTCAAAATAGTTCCTTTGTGGTAGACTATACCAAAGTCAAATATTTTATAGATAGCAGTACCATTAAATTTACCAATGAAGGCATTGATTTTGGCAATGTCTCCTTGAGAGATGCCAAGCATAGACCAGCCATTTTTAAAGGAAAAATACTCCAGCAAGGCTTTACTCATTTGGTATACGATATGGAAATGAGTAGCCCAAAAATTGAATTGCTCCGTACCGATCCCTTAGATAATTCTAATTTCTATGGCCATGCAGTGGGCAAGGCGGCCATGACCATCAAGGGACCGGAGGAAAATATAAAAATGGTCATCAATGCAGATGTTAACGACAGCTCTCATATCTACTTACCCAATAGTACCAGCAAAGAAAGCGGTAAATCAGATTTTATCGTATTTAAGAAATTTGGGAAATCTGCAATTAAAAGCGCAGACATTCCCACCTTTAATTTAGTGGTTGATTTAGAAGTGACTGCCAATAATAAAACCCAGATTGATGTGATCATGGATGAACTAACTGGAGATGTAATTAAAGCAGTGGGTAACGGTCGTATAAAAATAAGAGCAGGTAATATTGAGCCCCTCAGCATCCGAGGAAAATACAATATAGAAGCTGGTAAATATGATTTTAACTTCCAATCCTTTATTAAAAAGCCCTTTGACTTAATTGCTGAAGCAGGCAACTATATTGAATGGACAGGCAATCCTTATCAAGCAGATATTCATATTGATGCAAGGTATACTGCGGAAAGGGTTAGTTTGAATGAACTAGTGGGTACTGCAAACTTTAGCAATGCAGTAAGAACCTACCGAGGCAATGTGTATGTAGTTGCAGCCCTCAGAAATAAATTGGCGCAACCTGAAATTAAATTTTCATTGGCTTTTCCTCAGGGTAACCCTATAAGTTCAGACAATGAGTTTTCTCAATTCATTTCTAGATTAGAGCGTGACGACAATGAAATACTAAAACAAGTTTCATTCTTAATTGTGTTTAATTCCTTTGCGCCTGTTGGATTTAGCAATGCGAGCGGCAACAATAGCAATGCATATACAGTTACCTCCATTGGTATCAATACTATCTCCCACTTATTGACCAAGGAAGTTAATAAGTCCATCACCAATATTTTAAATAAGGTCACGGGTGATCAAAGCCTAAGATTTGATGTGGGTTCTTCGGTATACAATAGTGCCAACTTATTAGATCCCTCTGGCGCAGGCATTGCCATCAATGCCAATAAAATTGACCGTCAAAGGGTGAATTTAAAATTAGGACGCAGCTTTTTAAACGATAAAATAATTGTGAATGTAGGCGGTGACTTAGATTTTAATGTTCAAAATACCAGTGCCATTCAAAATGGAAGTTTTCAATGGCTACCCGATTTAAATGTTGAATTTATTTTGACAGATGATCGAAAATTAAGAGCCATCCTCTTTAATAAAAATAGTTTAGACATTAGTGGAAGTAGCCTGGGGAGAAGAAACCGACAAGGGCTAAGCATCTCTTACCGAAAAGATTTTGATGAGTTTTAGTGCAAAAACTATTTGGCCGCTTTAGCTACTATAGATGTTGGCAATGCCTTACACCCCTTCAATCGATACACATAAAAATTTCTGAGTAGTAATCCTTTACTTATAATAGGAATGGTGTCGGGTGCTTGAATACTCGTAAAATAAGCACCATACAATTCAGTAGGATTAGCAGGTAAATTAGAGGGGACAATACAATAGGCATCCTCTCCTATTTTTAAAGGTTCCTGTGTTACATTCAACCAAGCAAATTTATGCACGTCTTCTAAGGCGCCAATAGCAATGACACGGGCCTTCATTAGTGGAGCCGTATAAAACAACAAATGACCTCCAGGGAACCATTTATGCACTACAATGGGTGCTTGATTGGACATCCTAGCTGTCGCCTTGTCTTTTTCTACAATTTTATTAAATTCATTACTAAAATAGGACCAGCCTGTAAGGTCATTGATAGGATTGTATTCTCCTAAATTCTCCATTTTGGTAGATCCCAATTGAATTGGAAATACTTTCACGAGGAGTAGCAAACCCAAGGTAGCCATACCCATAAAGCCAATGGCCCATTTCAATAGAACCGGGATGGCCTTGCGTGAATAAGAAGCCCAATAAACACCGGCAATTAAAAACAAGGAAATAAAGGCAGGGCCCGTCCAATGTGGCAAGGTGGAATTGAATAAAGAAAGGCTCCAAAAAATGAGTATCAATGGAAGGCTCAACCATAAAAGTAAATTAATGGCAGTGGCAGATTTTGCTTGATACTTGACATTTTTAATTCTTAATAAAGAAATGACAATGGCAATGTAGACCAAAGGATTTTGGTAAAAAAATTCGCCCCCTATTTGTTGAAAAAAACTGGACAATGAAATTCCTGTATGGCTAACTCTTTTGGAGTGAAATTTATACGTAATGAAATCATTTTGAAAATTCCAATACACAATAGGAACAATACAAAAAAGGGTAACCAATACAGCCAAATAAAATCCTTTTTGCTGGAGCGTTTTAATTTGATTGAATAAAACAAACAAACCAAAGCCCACCCATAGGTATAGCCCATGCACTTTACTCATAGTGGCCAAGCCAACAAATAAGCCCAATAAAATCCAATCGAATAAAGTAAAAAAATGTGGTTTCATTACCCAGCTCAACATCAAATAAATACTCAATGTAAAAAACAACAATTGAGGACTATCGGGCAGCACAAATAAACCTGCAATGATAGAAGTATAAATGGAAAGTGTATAAAGCAATGCAGCGATCCAACCCGCTTTCTCGTTTTTTAATAAAGTACCTGATTCAAATATTACAATGGTAGAAATAGCGGCTGCGATTAAACTGCCTAAACGCATGGAGAATGCCGATAACCAATGTAAATTAAAAGTAAAAACGCGTATCATCCATCCTACCATGGGCGGATGATCAAAATGATTCCAATCAGGTTGAAGAGCATAGGTATAATAATATACTTCGTCGTTACCTAATTCTAGAAAAAAAGAAAGTACAATTTTAACGACCATCGAAATACCGATAAGCCACCAAAGCTTTTTTTGATATACCACAGGGGTTATGGCCATAATCGGTTTTAATTGTAAAATATAAAGCAGTACAAAAACTGACTGTATCCTTTATACTTGTTTAAAGTTAAAAAATCCTAGTACTAAAATAAGGAAATATAATGGATTAGCTATGGGCTAAAAACCACTCAGTCGCTAAGGCATAGCCTTTTAAACCCAGGCCTACAATAGAGCCTACTGATTTAGCAGAAACATGTGATATCTTTCTGAAATCCTCTCTAGCATGTACATTACTGATATGCACTTCAATCACTGGTGTTTTAATGGCGGCTACGGCATCCCCAATGGCCACTGAAGTATGGGTATAGGCTGCAGGATTTAAAATAATGCCTGCTTTATTAAAACCATGAGTTTGAATGGCTTGAACAATCTCCCCTTCGATATTGCTTTGAAAATAAGTAAAGCTTACGGTAGGAAAATCTTTCTTTAATTGTGCTAAAAATTCTTCGAAACTAGCATGGCCATAAACATCAGGTTCTCTTTTCCCTAATAGATTTAAGTTGGGTCCGTTGATGATGGCTATTTCTATCATGCTATAAATATATTAATTCGATTTCATTAAAGATACGAAATCATCGAATAAGTACCTGCTATCGTGCGGACCCGGTGTTGCTTCAGGATGGTATTGTACACTGAAAGCAGGACGGTCTTTTAATTTAATGCCCTCAATAGAGTCGTCATTTAAGTTCACATGTGAAACAATTACATTGGGATGTTTGCGCACGGCATCAGGATCTACGCCGAAGCCATGGTTCTGTGTTGTAATTTCACACAAACCTGTAATTACATTTTTTACCGGATGGTTTAAACCACGATGACCATGGTGCATTTTAAAAGTAGGAATATCATTGGCTAAGGCAAGTAATTGATGCCCTAAGCAAATACCAAATACTGGTTTCTTTTCTTTTAATACTTCTTTGATGGTTTTGATCGCATAATCCATTGGCGCTGGATCTCCAGGACCATTGGATAAAAAATAACCTGTTGGGTTAAATGCTTTTAAGGTAGCAAAATCGGTTTTAGCAGGATGCACTCTTACATGCGCTCCTCTATCTACTAAACATTGTAATATATGCTCCTTCACACCAAAATCTAAAACAGAAACTTTTATTTTTGAACTAGTATCCCCTAGTTCATAAATTTCTTTAGTGCTCACTGTGCTGGCTAATTCTAATCCATCCATGCTAGGCACTTTTGCTAGTTGCGCTTTTAATGAATCTACATCTAAATTATCAGAAGAAATGATACAGTTCATAGCACCAGAATTACGCACATGAATGACCAAGGCCCTTGTATCTAGCCCTTCTATAGAAACAATATTATTTTCAATTAAGTAATCATTCAAATTACCATCAGCCAATAGACGGCTGTACTTTTCTTCTAAGTTGCGTCCAATTAAACCATGAATTTTAACCGACTTACTTTCAACATCGGTTTTTCTTACCCCATAATTGCCCACGTGCACATTGTTCATGATAATGACTTGTCCAGTATAACTAGGATCGGTAAAAACCTCTTGATACCCTGTCATTCCTGTATTAAAACAAATTTCTCCGGTGGTAGTGCCAATTTTACCAAAGGCTTGACCGTGAAATACATGACCATCGGCTAGAACTAAAATTGCTGGTTGTGCGCTCATTTTGGGTTGCGTGTTTTGTTATGCAAAAAAAGATACATTTTTTTACTTTTCCATAATAACTTTTAAACATTGTGCCTGAATCAAAAGAAATGACGAAAAAGCGCAAAAAAAAGGCAAGACGGTTAGTCTTGCCTTATATGTTAATTCACTAAAATCATTATTCAGCAGCAGTTTCAGGTGAATCTGTTGCAGTTTCAGCCTCAGCTGCTGGCGCTTCTGCCTTTGCTTTAGGTGCTTTTTTAGTAGTAGTAGCAGTTGATTTACTACGACGTGTTTTCTTAGCAGGTTCAGCAGCAGTAGCAATTGAATTACCGTAAATTTCGTTGAAATCTACCAACTCAATCATCGCTTTTTCGGCGTTGTCACCTGGACGAATGCCTAATTTGATGATACGAGTGTATCCACCTGGACGAGTAGCAATTTTAGGGGCTACCACAGTAAATAACTCTTTTACAGCCGCTTTATCATTCAAATAGCTAAACACAATTCTGTGGTTATGGCTAATTTCTTCTTTGCTGCTTGCTTTCTTTGTTTTGGTAATCAATGGCTCTACATAAGTTCTTAAAGCTTTAGCTTTAGCTAATGTAGTTACAATACGCTTGTGCGTAATTACTTGACAAGCTAAGTTCATTAATAAAGCATCTCTATGTGCTTTCTTTCTTCCTAGGTTGTTTTGTTTGTCTCCGTGACGCATGACTTTTAAGTTTTATCCTCACACCGTGTCAGGAATTGTGAGGTTTGAGCTTTTGCTCGTTATAAATAGTGATTTACTTTAATCGTTATTGACTATTGTAAATCTAATTTGTCTAATCCTAATTTACCCAAATCCATACCAAAGCTTAATCCTCTTTCGATTAAAACTTGCTCAATTTCAGATAAAGATTTTTGACCAAAGTTTCTAAACTTCATCAAGTCTTCTTGCTCATATTGAACTAATTCGCTTAAGCTATTGATTTTAGCAGCTTTCAAGCAATTGAATGCACGAACAGAAAGGTCTAAATCTTCCAATGGAGTTTTTAATACTTTTCTTAATTGCAATACTTGCTCATCCACTACATCTTCTTTCTTGTCTTCTTTATTATCAAAAGTGATGTTCTCATCAGTGATGATCATCAAATGTTGAATTAAAATTCTTGAAGCTTGTTTTACCGCATCTTCAGGATGGATGGTACCATCTGTAGCTACGTCTAAAATTAATTTTTCGTAATCGGTTCTTTGTTCAACACGGTAGTTTTCAATAGCGTATTTAACGTTCTTGATAGGTGTGTGAATAGAATCAATAGCGATATAGCCAAATGGCATTTCTTTTAATTTATTCTCTTCAGCAGGAATGTAACCACGTCCTTTGCTAATGGTTAATTCAATTTCTAATTTAGAAGTTGAGTCCATTGTGCAAATAACTAATTCAGGGTTCATTACTTGAAACTGTTGAGAAGCGTCACCAATATGACCAGCGTTAAATTCGCTGCTGCCTTTGATAGACAAAGTAATTTTTTCAGAAGATACGTCTTGATCTGCCTTACGCTTAAAACGAACTTGCTTTAAGTTTAAGATTAATTCAGTAACGTCTTCTGTGATACCTTTTAAAGTAGCAAACTCGTGGTCTACTCCTTCAATTTTGATACCAACTATTGCAAATCCTTCTAGAGAGCTTAATAAAACTCTTCTTAAAGCGTTGCCTAAGGTTAAACCAAAACCTGGCTCTAATGGACGAAATTCGAATTGTCCTTCAAAGTCATTTGCTTTTTGTAAAACAATTTTATCCGGTTTTTGAAAACTTAATATAGCCATGTTAATACTTTTTTTTGTTTGAATCTTCTTTGGGAAGAAATGTTGTTAAGTGCTACTATTTAGAATACAATTCGACGATTAGTTGCTCTTTAATATTTTCAGGTACCGCCTCACGCTCTGGCATGGTAATGAAAGTACCAGTGTTGGTTGTTTCATTCCAATCTACCCAGCTAAACTTAGTATTTCTACCACGTTGCTTGGCAACGATAGAAGTATTGTGCGCACTCTTAGGACGGTAAGCAATCACATCACCTGGACGACATGTGTAAGAAGGCACATTTGTAACATCACCATTTACAGTGATATGCTTATGCGCTACTAATTGACGTGCTTCTGGACGACTTGCTGCTAAACCCATTCTAAAAATGGTATTGTCTAAACGTGATTCCAACAATTTGATCAAGTTTTCACCTGTTACACCTTTAATACGAGATGCTTCTTCAAATGTTTTGCGGAATTGGCGCTCTAATACACCATAAGTGTATTTGGCTTTTTGTTTTTCTCTCAATTGTAAAGCGTACTCACCTAATTGCTTGCGCTTGCGTTGTGCGCCATGCTGACCGGGAGGGTTGCTGTTTTTACCCAACCATTTTGCGTTGCCTAAAATAGGTTCGCCGAAAATGCGGGAAATTTTGGTTTTGGGGCCTGTGTAACGTGCCATAATTCTTGTATTGTGATTTTTTAGTGTCGATGCATCATCGGTAAAAATCTAAAATGAATGATGCACCCTTGTTGGTTATATAAAAAAATTAAACTCTTCTTTGTTTTGGAGGACGACAACCATTGTGTGGCATTGGCGTTACATCGCGGATAGCGATAACTTCAATACCTGATTGAGAGATAGAACGAATAGCGCCTTCACGTCCAGAACCTGGACCTTTAACGAATACTTCTACTCTTTTCACACCAGCGTCAGAAGCTACTTTTGCTGCATCCGCTGCTGCCATTTGAGCTGCATAAGGAGTGTTCTTTTTAGAACCTCTGAAGCCCATTTTACCAGCACTGCTCCAGCTAATCACTTGACCAGCTTTATTGGTGAAAGCAATAATTAAATTGTTGAAAGTTGCACTGATACGAACTTCGCCAGATGCATCAATTTTCACGACTCTTTTCTTAGAAGCCGCTTTTGCACTGTTTTGTGCTTTGATTGGTTTTGCCATTTTTTTTGAGGTGTGTTTTTATTACTTGTTGTTACTTATAATAGAAACGGGTTTTTAATAAAATCTCCCCTACTTTTTTAGTAGGATCCAATTTTTATTCGAATAAATTATTTCTTAGCTACTTTTTTCTTACCAGCAACTGTCTTACGCTTACCCTTACG
>CANFXV010000034.1 GCA_947451115.1 Bacteroidota bacterium | reverse complement strand
CTCTTCTTTATCATAAGTACCAAACCACCATTCCTCTTCTGCTACTTGTACATCGGTTTCAATCGCACCATTTGATTTTAACAAAGCCACTAAATCATCTGCATTGGTTTTTTCTGTGCACTCAATCACCATCACAAATAAATCATCGGTAGCACGCTTATGAAAATGATGCTTTTTCACGCCAGGTGCTAGTTGACATAACCAACAAAAAGTCATCACCATACCCACTGCAGCAAATAAAACTGTTAACTCAAATATAATAGGTATCCAAGCTGGTAAAGCAAAATGGGGTTTACCACCAATGTTTAAAGGCCAGTCTTTAGTGAAAATCCAACTAATGGCACTCACCGCAGTAGCAGTACCAGTAATACCATAAATAAAACCAGCAGTGTGTAAGCTTGTTTCGCGCATACCTAAGGCGTGGTCTAAACCATGCACTGCAAAGGGCGTGTATACGTCTTTGATTTTATAACCAGCCGTACGCACTTGCTTTACTGCAGGGAATAAAACCTTTTCTTCATCAAAACAGCCAACTACGAATTTCTTTTGTGCCATAATCTTTTTCTTAATCTATATTATAATTAATGTGCATGCGCATTGTCGTGAACAAATGAATCCAAGGGTTGTGCTTCCAATTTTTCGAATTCTGGTTTGAAAGATTCACCACTTCTCTTTAATACATACTTAATTTCTGCTACCGCGATAACAGGGAAGTATTTAGCAAACAAGAAGAAGCAAGTAAAGAACAAACCAAATGTACCCATGTAAAAACCAATCTCCCAAATAGAAGGACTATAATAAACAGACCAGCTAGAAGGTAAATAATCACGGTATAAAGAAGTAACAATAATTACAAAACGCTCAAACCACATACCAATGTTTACAATCACACTCATGAAGAAAGTAACAAAAACATTTCTTCTCATTTTTCTTGACCAGAAAATTTGAGGAGACAAAACGTTACAAGCCATCATACCCCAATAGCTCCAGCCATAAGGGCTAAATAAATAAGCACGACTGTACCAGAAAGTATAGCCTTCATATTTATTTTGAGAGTACCAACCCATGAACAATTCTGTTAAGTAAGCAATACCTACGATAGATCCTGTAAGTACAATTACTTTATTCATTAGGTCGATGTGACCGATGGTGATGTAATCTGTTAAACCAAATACTTTGCGCACCACTAACAATAAAGATTGTACCATGGCGAAGCCAGAGAAAATTGCACCGGCCACAAAGTAAGGAGGGAAGATGGTGGTATGCCAACCAGGAATTACTGAAGTAGCAAAGTCAAAAGATACAATGGTGTGCACGGACAATACCAATGGGGTACTTAAACCAGCCAACACTAAAGATAAACTCTCATGACGTTGCCAATGTTTGGTAGAACCTGTCCAACCAAAAGAAGCAATACCGTATAATTTTTTTCTAAGTTTAGTAAACGCACGATCACGCACCGTCGCTAAATCGGGTAATAAACCAGAGTACCAGAATAATAAGGAAACAGTGAAATAAGTAGAGATGGCAAATACATCCCATAATAAAGGTGAGTTAAAGTTCACCCACAATGGACCACGTGAGTTAGGATAAGGCATAATGAAAAACGCCAACCAAACACGACCCATGTGGAAGATAGGGAATTGACCAGCGCACATAACGGCAAAAATGGTCATGGCTTCCGCCGCACGATTCACCCCAGTTCTCCAACCTTGACGGAACAATAATAATACAGCAGAAATCAAAGTACCCGCGTGACCAATACCTACCCACCAAACGAAGTTGGTAATGTCCCAACCCCATCCAATTGTTTTATTTAAGTTCCATTGGCCAATACCGTAAGTTACCTCACGATATAAACTGTAAACCCCAAATAACAAAAGGCTGACAGCAATAAAAAAACCAACGTACCATAAACGAGATGGCTTCACTTCGATAGGGCGCAAGATATCTTCGGTTACTTGGTGAAAGTTTTTCTCACCATACACCAAGGGTTCGCGCAACTGTGATTCGTACTTAATATGCATATCTACTATTTCTTAATTTTTTAATCTAAATATTTTAAGCTTTCTCTACTTCCTCGTTCGTGTTTCTTACCTTGGTTAAATAAGTCACATTTGGTAAAACGTGTAATTGCTCCAATACATAAAACTGACGGTTTGGAGATTCCAAACGAACTTTAGTGATCGCACTGTGTGTGTCGTTGGCATTACCAAAGTTGATGGCGTTGGTAGGACATGATTGTTGGCAAGCCACTTTCACATCTGAATCAACCATTGGACGAGAATCTTTTTTCGCATCTAATTTAGCTGCTTGCAAACGTTGAACGCAGAAAGAACATTTTTCAATTACCCCACGAGAACGAACGGTCACATCTGGATTCAATACCATTCTTGTTAAGTCATCGTTCATATTCAACACAACATCATTCAATACTTCTTTTTGATTGTCTGGGAAGCTATCTGCACCAGAATAATCGGCCCAGTTAAAGCGACGTACTTTGAAAGGACAGTTGTTTGCGCAATAACGAGTACCAATACAACGGTTGTATGTCATTTGGTTTAAACCTTCAGAGCTATGGTTGGTGGCAGCTACTGGACAAACGTTCTCACATGGAGCATTGTCGCAATGTTGACACATCAAAGGTTGGAACACCACTTTAGGGTTGTCCATATCACCACTAAAATATTTATCAATACGTAACCAATGCATTTCATGACCACGTAAAACTTCTGGCTTACCTACCACCGCAACGTTGTTCTCTGCATTACATGCTACCACGCAAGCACCACAACCGTTACAGCTATTTAAATCTACACTCATGCCCCACTTAATACCCGGACGAGCGTACACAGGATAAATAGTTCCTTGTGCTTCATAATTTTCCAATCCGCCATAAGGTTTAGTTTCTGCTTCACGCTCTTCTAAAATTTCTTTTGGATTTTTTATGTATTCAGCTAAAGTAATTTCTTTCATTACTTCGGTACGATTGCCTTGTGCAGTATCGTAACGGAAATGTGTTTGTGTTAAGGCCACAGGATAAGTTTCACCTGTAACCGTTAAGGTAACATCGCTGCAACTAAAATGAACAAAACCATCTTTAATGCAAGCTAAAGGGAAGGCATTTTTACCAGTACCAATCACAGATTTGCCCATGGCTTCTGCACGGCCGTAACCCACCGCAATACCCACTGTTTGAGGATGTGTACCAGGAATAATTAAGACAGGAAGTTCGATAGATTTTCCGTCTACAGTTAATTTCACCACTTGCTTAGGCGGTTTCACTTCATATGCATCTGCTTGACCAGGGTTGGTTAAGTCGATGTTCAATAAAGTTTTAGCCATTGAAGGTGATACTATAATATAGTTGTCCCAAGTAGCACGTGTTACTGGATCAGGTAATTCTTGTAACCATGGGTTAGCAGCTCCTTGACCCGCACCGATACCTACTTTTTGGTATAAGGCTAATTCAATTTTATTGCTAGGCTTAGTTGCAGAAGTATCAATGGCTAACAATGCAGCTGTATTAAAATTGGCACCCGCAATACTTGGCGTAGCTGGATTAATCACGCCCAATTGTAATGTTTTATTCCAAGCATTCTCGCCACCTAATTTAGCAGACCAATAGTTTTTTAAATAAGTAGTATAATCCGTTGCGTCTCCAGACCATTTTAATAAAGAGTCTTCAAAGGCGCGTGTTTTAAATAAAGGAGAGATAGTAGGTTGAATGAAAGAGATATGACCAGATACTGGTTCAGCATCACCCCAACTTTCTAAGAAGTGTGGTGCAGGAATGGAGTATTTACAAAGCGCTGTGGTTTCATCTAATTTAGCATTGAAAGAAATAGTGGTTTTTACTTTAGCTAAACCAGCTTTTACTTTATCCGAAGCAGGCCATGTATAAACTGGATTAGCGCCATAAAATAAAACAGCGTTTACTTTACCAGCGTTCATGTCCTCTACTAGGTTCGCGAAATCACTATCAATACCTTGACGATAATTTAAACTAGCACCAAAATTAATAGTAGTACCATTGGCACCAATGGCGTCATTTATTGCGTTTACAATAATTTGCTCGCTCAAGTTATTACTACCTGCTACTACTAAGGCAGCACCTTTGTTGGCAGTCAATGCTTTTGCAGCCGCCTCAATACCTGCTTTTAATTTAGCATCGGTGATACCAGTAATTTCACTGCCTTTTACTGCAGCTAATAAAGCAGTCGCCACAAAAGGCAATTCAGAAGGACGACATAAATATTTTTCATCTGCATTAGAACCTGTCAAACTAGCCACAGTTTCAAAGTGGATATGTTTGCTCATTGCAGGATTTTTTTCATCTAATTTTTTTCCTACTGCATATTGTCTAGCAAATTCCACCGGGCTTAACCAAGTACCTAAGAAATCGGCACTTAAAGAAACAATGGCTTTTGCTTTTTCAAAATGATAAGAAGGAATAATAGCTTTACCATAAGAAGCTTGATTCGCAAGTAACATCGCCGAATGAGAAACCGCATCGTAAGTAACATGTTTGCTACCAGGATGTTTGGCTAAAAATTGTGCAATGATTTGTTTGGTAGAAGGAGAAGTGATAGAACTTGTAACGATTACTGCACCAGTACTTAATTCACTTGCAATGGCTTTATCAATAGCTTCAAAAGTGGCTTCTTTACCTGCAATGCTAGGGAAACGTAAACGAGCGGTATCATATAAGTCTAAAACAGAAGCTTGTACACGTGCAGAAGTACCACCTGCAGTGATTGGGCTTAAATCATTACCTTCTAATTTAATCGGACGACCATCACGCACTTTAGCAAGCACACTTACTACATCACCATCTTGCACATAAGTAGTTGCATAATAATCGGCAATACCAGGAACCATGTCTTCTGGTTTGTTGGCAAAAGGAATTGCTTTTTTAATAGGCATTTCACAGCTCGCAGCTACAGCAGCAGCAGCGGTGCTAAAACCAACATACTTTAGAAAGTCACGACGAGGTGCTTTAGCTTGTAAAAAACTTTCTCCTTTTTCTAAAGTAGATTCGTCTTCAACAAAAGGAAGTTCTTCTTTGAATTCATTTTGAACTTCGTTGTTAAAAGCTTCAGAATTATTTAATTCTCCAAAACTTTGCCAGTGCTTTTTTTGCTCCATAGTAATGTATATAAAATATTACGCTTCTTTATTAATCTTAATTAAATCATTATTCCATTCACCCGTGTTACTAGTAGTGACATTTTTGACACTCTGTACCACCAATTTTTTCTACCGTAATTCCTTTAGTGCTATCGATCTTTCCGCTTTTTAGATCGGCATGGAATTTTTCATAGATGCTGTAAAATCCATTGTCTTTAAATTGAACCTGTGTGTTTCTGTGACAGTTAATACACCAGCCCATACTTAAATCTGAAAATTGTTTTACTTCACCCATTTTTTGAATTTCGCCATGACATTGTTGACATGCTACTTGTCCAGCGTTCACGTGTTGTGCGTGGTTAAAGTAAACGTGATCAGGTAAGTTGTGAATACGCACCCATTCGATAGGTTTAGCATTGGCCGCATCCCAAGGTTGCCCTTCGGTAAAGCCAGCGTATTTGTATAATTTTTTAATTTCTGCAGTACCATCTACAACATCTCCATTCTCTCTTTTCAAAGGTTCTCCTTTGTATTCGTTGATGGCTAAGTGACAGTTCATACAAACATTCACACTAGGTAATGTTGCTTGTTTGCCTTGATACACCCCAATATGACAATACTGACAGTTAATTTGATTCACGCCAGCATGTACTTTATGAGAATAGTAAATAGGTTGTTCGGGTTGATAATCTTTAGATCGACCTAAATTAATTGCGCCAACGGTAGTCATGTAACCACCAGCAATAAATAAGATGATGGCGATAAAAGCGATATAGGCTTTGTTTCTATAAAAAGGAACAGGATCCGTAGCAGGGATGTTTGCTTTATCGTCTGATAATTTTTTTAAGTTGCTATTTACTTGCAATAAGATTAAAGAAACAACAGCTAATATTAAAGTAAGTAAACCAAAAACTAAAGTGCTGTCTGATTCTTCTGCAGGAGCAGTTGCGGCAGCGCTACCAGCAGCAGGTGCAGCACCAGCAGCAGGAACAGATTTGATGTAAGCTAAAATAGCATCGATGTCTTTATCGGCTAAACCAGGAAACAAGTTCATGGCAGTTTTATTGTACTCGTTGTACAATTTGTTGGCATAAGGATCACCAGTTTTTAAGAATGCAGCATTGTTTTTAATCCATGCATACAAATTCTTTTTATCAGGCCAACGATCTTCCACACCGGCAAGTGCTGGACCAGTTAATTTTTTATTAACCGCGTGACATGATGCACAATTTTGTGAGAAAAGAGCTTTCCCATCTTGCGCATTTAACTGATTACCGATAGATGAACTAAGGGTGATAAATAGGAAGATCGAAACGATCTTGGCTAGGCTTCTTAAAATTGTCATATACACAAAAAGTGTCTAGGGTGTAAAAATGTCCTTGAACGGGTGCAAAACTACTTAACAATAGGATTCAATACTAAGAAAAGAGCAAGTTTTTTTTATTGAAAATATTGAGTTTCAGGGAACTGAGTTTAAAAACGCTGACGAATGTCATAATAATGTAATGTTAGTTGGCGTAGGAGGAATTTATTTTGATTTTGAATGGATGTTTTTGGAAAAAAAGGGCACCTTTGAGGGCTAATGAAAGGAATTAATAAACTACAAAGAAAATGGGGATTGGGGCCGGTACAATTTTGGCTAGTCATAGCCACTTTTGCCCTGGGCGGCAGCCTCAGTGGAAGGCTTTGTAGCTATTTATTAAAAATGGTGTTTTTGGAGAAAAATTGGGCATTTTGGCTAGTTTATCCCCTATTATTGACCATTTTATGGCCTTTTTCTGTCATTTTCGTGAGTTTCTTCACAGGGCAATTTTCGTTTTTTAGGGGCTATTTAGGTAGGGTTGGAAGCAGGTTGTTGGGAAGCGGTTTGGCTACGGATGCTCATTTAGGGGAATCTGCGGCGCCTTCGACTGCGTCTACGGCGCCCATCCATATTGCCATTTTTGCTTCGGGGGCAGGCAGCAATGCAAGAAAAATTATCGAGCATTTTGAAAAAAAGGATCTGCCTATCAAAGTGTCCTTGATTGTTTGCAATGTACCGGGTGCAGGGGTGATAGAGATCGCCAAAGAAAAAGGAATTCCAACCTTAATGATCAATAAGGCCGATTTTGCTTCCACAGGTTATGTGGAAAGTTTACATAATTCAGAAATACAGTTTATCGTATTAGCCGGTTTTTTATGGAAAGTGCCTGAAGTGTTGGTGAAGGCATATCCAAAGGCTATTATAAATATTCATCCTGCACTACTTCCTAAATACGGAGGCAAGGGAATGTATGGCTCAAGGGTGCATGAAGCGGTGATTGCAGCGGGAGAGAAAGAATCTGGCATCACCATCCATTGGGTGAATGAACATTATGACGAAGGTGCTATTATTTATCAAGCAAGTTGCCCTATCGATGCTGGTGAAACACCAGAAACCCTAGCTCATAAAATACATGCATTAGAGCATGCGCATTTTGCGCCAACGATAGAGCAATTGCTTAATAAAAAGAATTAAATTATTTATTATTACCGTGTTTTCGTAAATATTTATTTATTGTAATAATTCTATAAACAAAAAATAGGAACAATACAATAATAACAGGAGAGATCTTTTGCTTTGTGTCAAATGCGTTTTCAAAAATTAAGAAATAAAGTGAAGTGTAAATTGTTATGTAAAAAGTTACCATAGTATAAATTATAATGTTATTGGTAAGTTTCTTCTTTAACAAATAATCACATAATAAAGTGTCTAGTATCATAATTTGTGGTTTTAATTTTTAAAAGTGCCTATTTAATTTGACCATTTACACAATAGGACCATGAACAAGAAGCCCATAATCCTCCATAACATTCTGGTGCGAAAGCCAAACACATTCCATAATCAAATATACTCATATCTGAAATTTTTTGAACTACACAACTATGAATTAAAGAAACTCTACAAGTTGGAATAAAATTACTTTTAATTTTTCCTTGCGTTTCCCTTGAAATTAAAACAATAGTTTTCCCATTTTTGGTATTTGATTTATATAAAATTTCATTATCAGATTCAATAACTAAAGATCCTGAAAATGTTTTATTTTTTAGTTGTGTATAAATATTTGAATTAAAATTATCACTATTCAATGAAATTATAAAAGTAGAATAAATAGTGTTATTTTTTTTGTCAAGAATTTCTACTTTTCTTTTTAATGAATCAGCTTTAGTAATTACATCTGTTACTCTTACATCAATAGTTTCAGAACTATGAAGTAAAACAGGTGCATTATTTTTTGGGATAGGTTCTTCATTTGATACTAATTTATTACATCCAATTTGAATGGTGCAAATAATTAATGCAATCCCTAAGCTAGTTAAATAAGATCCTTTGTTAAATTGTTTTTTCATATTATTTTTTTTAGAAAATAAATATCAAATAAAAAACAAAATGAAATTGAAGTATTTATACCTTTAGTGTTTAGAAATATTTCTAAATGCATGGTGTAAATTTTATTAATTAATAACTATTTTATAAGCTCCTTTTTATATTGGAAATAAAATATTACAGATACAGGTAAGCAAAAAATAAGTACTGTCCATGTTATTTTAATGTTTTTGCTTTTAAACTTAGCTCTAATGACATCATAGATGGCATAACCCCATACTGCGATGAAAGAAATGATTAAGCATAAAATTATTAGGTTAAAAAAGGTATTCATATTTAATTATTATTTAAAGATACAATGCATAAAACATGCAACTGTAATTGAGCCAGTAAATGAAGGAAGATTATCGCAAAGAAATTTGCAATCTGGATCTACATCGCAAGCATCTTGAGTTTTTAAAATTTAATTTAAAGTACAAATCCAGTATTAATAAACTTTCATCTTTAATAAAAATAATGTAATAAATTTATTGATAATGAAATCTTAAAGAATATATTAAAATGATATTATCTAAAACAGCATAGGTTATTCTATGTTCATTGTTAATTCTTCTACTCCATAGCCCAGTTAGTTCATACTTCAATGGTTCTGGTTTTCCTATTCCAGCGTAAGGGGTACTTAGTATATTTTCTAATAAAACATTTATTCTTTTGATAATCTTAACTTGATTATTAAGTTTCCAGTATAAAAGGTCGGCTTTTGCGTTATCAGTTAACTTTATTTCCAGAGATCTTTTAATTTTATTTTAGTCGTTTTTCCTTCTTTCCCTTGTTGAATACTTTCTAAAAGATGCTCTCTATTTTTCTTGCTTGATAATAAGTACAAAGTCTCCTCCATTGAATTATAGGCTTCCTGGGATATTACCACAATGTTGCCTTTACTCTTTGGTCTTTTTATAATGAGTTGATTTCTACTATTATTTCCAATAAGTTCAAGCTCGGAAGCTAGATTACTTCTAAATTCTGTTACAGATAGTACTTTAGTCATAATAAATTTTTGTACAAAATTACGTACATTTTTATAAATATCCATATGTAACATGTTTTTTATCTACATCATTTTTTATAAAATTCTAAGGTAGGATTAGTCTTTGGTTGATTCGCGTAATATAGATTCAAAATGACTCCTAATACTAACACAATAGAAATAGCGATTAAAAAGACTTTCAAACTTCTTCGTAAAGTTGTTTTAATGATTTCTTTTTTAACGATATAAACAATAATGTTAAGTAGAACGAGCGGAGTTAGAATTGAAAATATTATAAAAATTATTTCCATAAAGGCTAATGAATGCATATTGATTTGTTTTAAATTTTTAAAATACCTTATTAACTGGTTGATCAAACAAAAATTTAGGGAATGTTATGAGTTCTACATTCAAGGCCTCTGCCAATTTTGCAATGGTTTCAAGTGATAGATTTTCTTGACCTTTTAAAATCTTATTCATGAATTCAGGGCTTACTCCAATCATTTGAGCTAAAGTTTCGTTTGTGATATGTTCATTTTCTTCAAGTGCTGCTAAAACTCTTAATGCAATATTGCTTGAATAAGAAAGCCATTTCTTATTTTCAATTCTAAACTTTGCATTTTGCAAATAATTACTTTGTGTTTCCATATAAAATTTTTGCTGAAAATTAAAATTAGAAATAATTTTTAAAAATATACATATAGGCTTGCTATTTATTTCAGCAATGAAGATAACTAGTTGACAAATTTAATTTCAGCGTATTTATACGCTTAGCTTTTAGAAAATTTTCTAAATAAAAAACCCACTCGATTGAAGTGGGCTTAAAATATTTTTTAGAGGAAGTATTATTTTTTAAACATAGCCTTAGCCTCATCAAGTCTTTTAAAGAACGCTTCTTTATTAGCATCTTTATAATACTCTTTCAATTGTTCATTTGATAAGCCAAAGGTTTCTTTAAAAATCTTATCCTTAATTTTTCTGAAGAAGTTGACAGAATCAAAATTTTTTGGTACTGAATCGTTAATGTTCATACTCTATAATTTGATAGAATTAAATAAAAATTATCCAGGCATACGAGAAATGTATTTCTCTATTTCTTTAATTTGATCTACTACTTGTTTAGTAGTTGGTTTGCATGCTTTTGCTTTGCGGAAATAATCTTTAGCGGCACGAAATTCGCGCTTGTTCATAAAAATTTGACACATGCTTAAAAAAGCTACGGCTTCAGATTCTTTATCAGGAATACCTGCACGTATGGCGGCACGGATATAAGACTCCCCTTGTTTGGTATCGCCTTTTTGCATGGCCATCATCCCCAATTGTAATTTGTTGGCGCCTTCTGCTTCTGGCATGGCCGATCCCAATTCATTGCTGTACTTTAAATGCTTTTCGGCGCTGTCAAAATCTTGTTTCACCATGGCAATATTGCCCTTGATGGTATAATAAGTACTGCGGACAGGCTTATACAAAAGCTGAGGAAACCATACAGTGGCTAAAATACGCTCAACTTCGTCCATATCGCCCGCTTCCATTGGTGCTTGCACTAAACGAAGTGGTCCAATGAAAAAATGGCTCAGAATTCCTATTAAGGCAATGAAATAAAGGGGGAAAACAGGCCAAAAGCCCGCCAAACCAGAAAGTTCAAGACCTAAGCCCAAGGCAAGGGCCACTAAACTAAGCCAGAACCTAAACTTAATAATGATATTGTAAAAACCCATATTGTGTTGTATTAGAGGCGTAAAGATACCAAATAATGTGGTTATTTTTGCGCTCGTCGGCCGCTAAAAGGTCGAGGGTCCCGTAGTTCAATGGATAGAATAGGTGTTTCCTAAACACTAGATCCAAGTTCGATTCTTGGCGAGACCACTATTTTTTTACAGTTTGGACGCCAAGTTGTTCCAATCTTGGCGAGACCACAATTGACTCTTATTTGGCGCCAAGCTTTGCAAGTCTTGGCGAGACCACTATTACCTCGTATAAGCTTGAATTAAAGAAGCATCAGGAATATTTAAAGCTTCATTTAGCTTTAGAATCATTCAGCGGCGAAGTTTTCAAAAAAAAGGTGGCTAGGACAAGTCCCAACCACCCCCTTTTTATCCTTCCCCCAAAGGATAAAAATTAATTAATTAGAATTATCACTATTCTTACTACAAGCAGTAAAAAGAATTGAGTGAAATGCAAGCTTTATATACTTAATCCTATTTGTTAAAGTTTTACAATTTTAAATTGATAAGACTTTAATAAATCACTAGTATATATTTTAAAGATATAGGTGCCAGCACTTAATTCTGAAAAATATAGATTATTTCCAGTAAGAATATTAGCACGTTTTGCCACTAAGTTGCCAGAACTTATATCAAAAACATCAAGGTTCAACTTTGAATATCCTTCTATATTATAATTAAGCGTGATATAACTACTCATTGGATTAGGCGCAAACTTAATAAACTCAGTTGCACTGATATTGAGGATATCTGTAACTAAAAAATAATAATTATTACTCAAAACACTTAGACATCCATTGTTATTTGCTTTGCTACTATAATTGCCAGGCAAAGTTGGTTTAATAGTTTTAGTAGTATCGGAAATTAATTGAGCATCTTTATACCAAATAGTTTTGTATATACTAGAAGATACTAAATTTCCATTGGCATCTCTACTTAAGGATGGAGTAGTAGGAATTTTAGTGACCACTACATCAAATTTTGCTGCTGGACTGATACAGCCATAATTATTGCTCACAGCCAATGTGTAAGTGCCTGCTTCTTTAACATTTAAAGAATTCACCTTTGATAATACATTTGTTGTATTTGACCAAGTATAACTATTGGCCGAAACTGATGTTGAAAGTTTTATACTATCCCCTTCACAAAAACTATTTTTACTAGTATTACTTATTATAGTAGGTGCAGATATACTTGAGCCTACTATAAGTCCTGTATTGCTTGAATTTACTACACAACCGTAAATATTGGTTGCTCTTATTTTCAAATTATCATTAGATTTTACCTTAATAGTTGTATCTAATAGTTTGGTATAAGCAGAATCGTTAATAACCCAAATTTTATTTGTTAAATTATTAGTTGTTACTAAAATGCTATCTGCTTTAATTGAACAATCAGGCAAATTAATTATAGGTAAAGCTGGACACTCTAACGCTTGAGAGCCATTTCGTTTATAATTTCCTTGGAATGTACCCCAAATTGGATTTTTTATTACAACTGTGCTGCTGTCGATAGCATTTGAGCGGGTTATATTTCCCAAGGCGCTACTTTTTGTTTTTTTATTGTCTATAAAGGAAGAGCCGGAATTGGCTTTCACAGTGTTTGAACCTATACTATCGTACAATGAAATTAACTTACCGCCCTCAGACCCAACATAAATTGAGCTATTAATATACAATAAATTAGAGCTTATTGGGGCATCTGTTTGATACTTCCATCGTAAAGTTTTGTCGGTCTTAAGTGCATAAATATCCCCATTCATATTAGCAACATAAATAGTGCCATATTCAGAAATTGAAGGAGTTGATTTAATTGCTCCACCAGTAGGAAAGGACCAAATAATTTGACCTGTTGCAGAATCTAATTTTACAAGATCGCCATTATCATCACCTACATAAATTGCACCATCTGCATCAATTACAGGTGAAGTTTTAATAGGAGAGCCCAATGATTTCGTCCAAAGCTTCTTAACAGTGCCGTCATCATTTATTACTACCTTAAAAATATTTCCACTATCTGAACCAAAATACAAATGATACTTATTGTCAATAGCAGGTGATCTTGTAATCACTTCTCCTAAATCGTACTTCCAATAGGCTTCTGTTTGCACTTTATTAGTTTTAATATCAAACCCATATAAGGTGCCTAATTCACTTGTAAAAAATAATCGACGATTGCCAGATATAACAGCAGAAGAATTTATTGGCGCGTCACCGATTAAGTTCCAAGCAATTTTGCCTGTTTTATAATTAATTGCAAAAAAGTTTTTATTCGAAACACCTAAATATATATTATTCAAAATAGAATCCACTGTTGGTGTAACATAGCTAATGCCACCAAGAGGGATTGTTGACCATAATGGTGCGCCAGTTTTACCAAAAGCATTTATATTACTTCCATTAGTAATAAAAACTGAGGAGTCACTAGAAACAGAAGGTGTTGTAAATATTTTAGAATTAACACTTATAGGATAACTAACATCACCTTTACTATCTAAATTATAGATTGAAGCGCCAGTTATTTGGTTATAACTGGTATCTGCAGTGTAAATAATATTAGGGCCAACTGCTGTAATACCACCCAAGAAACCACCTGCAAATTGTTTTACTAACGAACTTATTTTAATAATAGTAACAGTGGTATCAGAAGCTCCATCATTATCAATTACGATTAGCTTAAGTTTATTAATTCCTATAAAGAATTTATAGCTTAATACAGAATCTGTTGTGTTTATAACACTGTCATTCACTAGCCATTTAAAAGCCACAATTGATCCATCATTATCAGTACTTGAAGCGGCGCTATAACGCAAATTAAGATATGAATTCTTGCCAATACTATCATAAACTTTATCAACAAATCTTGTAGCTGTTGGTTTTGTATTTATAGCAGTTGCAAATAATTCATTACTAAAATCACTTTCTAAATTGGTAAGGCCAATTGCTGTTAATCTATAATAATATTTAATATTATTTTTTACGCTATCATTATATGTTGAAATTTTATTTGTGAAACTATCTAGTAATTTTGTTGGATTAGATACAGTATCTCTAAATAATTTAAACCATTTTGTATTTGCAGTATCTGATGAGGTCCAATTGATAGTCAATTTTTTATTATTAACACTTATCGAACTTATTGTTGGCTTGGTAATTAGAGTTTTGAAAGTAAAAGGAGTTGACCAATCACTAGAATGGCTAGTATCCATCGCCATTACTCTCCAACTATACACTTTGCCTAATTTAAGCCCATTAATAACCGTAAATGTATCTGTAACAACCTTTTCTACAAGATCAGTACTAAACGCATTATCTGTAGCATATTGCACTTTATATTTAGTTGCATAATTCATTTTTTTCCAACGTAAAGTAGAAGCAGAATCAAGTTTGGCAGAGGTGTTTTCAGGGCTAATTAATTCAGGTTTTGCATAACCAACTTGTATAATTGATTCACTAAAATTGCTCTCAATTCCTAATCTGTCCACTGCTGTCATTTTAAAACTATATAACTTATCTGCTATAGGCAAAGTAATAGATAGCTTCTTTATAGTGGTCGAACTATCGATTTTTTCATAGGCAGTTGTGTTTGGACTTCGATAAATATAATATTTCACAATATTGGTTGAAATACCTTGTGTCCATTTAAAAGAAGCAATACCTGCTAAAGAGCTGTCATTAATAATGACAGGAGTAGGAACAGAATCTGGTAAAATAGAAACTTCATTACTAAAACCGCTATAACCTCCTGTACTAGATACTGATCTAACTCTATAATATTGATTATTTAAATAGTTTAATCCGGAGGCAGAGTCTTTGTAATTTATAGTAGTACTAGTGCCTAATTCTGTTGGTGCAGAATATTGTGGGATAGAAGCGGTTGACCGATATATTTTATAACTAGTACCAGCGGTATTCCCATTTAACCAGGTTAAATTTATTTTTTTATTTCCTATGCTAGCAGCTAATCCTGTTGGTGGTGAAAAACTATAAGGACTTTCAAATGCACCAGGTTCAGGGGCTGAAACCGACGCTGCTGGTCTTGGATCCCCATTGATATCGCCAGTGAACGGATAAGTAATTAAACTTCCTGTTCCTAAATAGCTGGAGGTATCAACAAATTGGTAATTGTAATTTGCAGTATCAATAAAAGTGAGTGAGGTGAATAATTTATTATTTACAGATCCAGTAGTATCAACACCAGTAAATGTTGGGTAAGTTTTAAGTAAATTCCCTTTCATTTTTAAGAATATGCCCACTTCATTATTATTATTTTGAGGACCACTAAATTCTATACCTCCATAAAATATATTATTATAAAATATCCCCTTCCAGTTACCTGCAGGGAAAAAAGACATGTCAGATCTAGAAAAGAAAGAACCATTTTGGATAAATGAATTATGGATAAGAATTACACTATCATTAGATGTTACTTGTGGATTACGTTCAATTGATTTACTATTATTCAAAAATAAGTTGTTTATGAACTGGCTATAACCAGCACCCGAACCTCCAAAAACAGTATAGCTATTGTTTATAAATTTACTTTGACTTACGGTATATCTTTGTGCATTGAGTGTCAGATAATAGCCATAAGAACCACTACCTTGGGAACTTGAATTGTTCAAGAATAAGCTTTTATTTATATATACTGAAGTATTGTAACCACTACTACTATTTGATAATAGACCTCCTTCGTTACTATAAAAATTTGAATTTATAAAAGTTAAACTATCGGTAATGCCAAAAATTCCACCAATATATTTATTACTAAATATTAAAGAACTATCTATATAGGCTTTTCTAGCTGTAATTGAATTCCTAATTGTATTTGAAGAATTGTAACCTAATTCTGAAATTTTTACCTTTATTAATTTTATATCATTATTCGAAATATTTAACAATTGTCCTTTGACCTTTTTTAAACTCATACCAATAATTGATAAATTCGAATTTGATGTTATTTGTACGTCAGTAAATCCATTATTTGTCCCATCCATAATGGTATTATTTATATGAAGACTATCCTTGTCTAAAATATATTTTGACGCAATTGTTATGGCAGCATTAGTTGGTATCGTTAATATTTCATCATAAGTATGATCAGATACTATAACCGTATCATAATCGGAAGTATTATCAATCGCAAATTGGATACTAGCAAATGGGCTTGCTGCACTTCCAGTGTTCACATTGTTACCACTAGATTTATCAACAAAAAATTTGCTGCCTGTTACAGTAATTTGGGCTGCAGTAGAGAAGGCGCTTTCGTTACTTATATTACCATATTGACTTTCATATGAATAAATATTATTAATCTCAGCGCTTGTTAAGGCTTTATTATACACTCTTATGTCATCAATTAATCCAGAAAATTCGCCTGAAGGATATTGACTAGATTTACCTACAATAACTTTTATGCTATTAACACCAGCACTTGTTAAGTAGGTTACAGTTCCAGTTGATAACAATGTATCGTTACGATATATTTTAGTATTGTTAGTGCCCGCTTTTAAAACAAAAACATAATGGTTCCAATTTGTACCATTATTAGTATAACTTAAAGTGTTAGTGCCATCACCTGTAATAGATGTGGTGCCTAAAGTAAATTGTTTTACGGAAGATCCCATTGATGGGGATGCCATATCATAATTATTATTTTTGCTCATATAATTGGCACTCATACCCATACCAGGACTATTGGTACTTTTTGCCCACAAACTTATAGTTTGAGGATTACTCTGATCTACGTTAGCCATATCACTGCTATACTCAATATACTGGCTCATGCCAGAAAAACTATAAGCGCTATTTCGATTGTTAAATCGATCATTATTTGCATAAGCGCCAACGACGTTGACATATTTACTTGGATTTAGAACATCATAAGCCACTTTATCATAAGTCATTAAACTAGCTAAGCCTGTATCTAAAGAATTAATATTGGCATAATTATTTTTCACTTCTGTAACCTTATAGCTATAAGGAATATTTTTTACAACACTGGTATCTGTATATGAAGTTGAAGCGCTGCCCCCAATTTGAGTATAGGTTGCACCAGCATCAGAAGATCTATAAATATTAAATAATTTATTTGGAAGACCAGAGCTTGAAGTCCAACTAAGTGTAACTCTTCCTTTTATCCCTTGCACTGCAGTTAATGAACTTGGTGTTGGCAATGCAAATGTTTCAAGTGAAGAAGTTTGAATGGCACCTATATCCGGGCCCTGCGTAGAAGTGCTGGGGCGCGTATTTCCAAAATAATCGGTTGTGATAGTATCTACATTCAAAGAAGCTTTGTAATTACCCATTGCTAAACCTAAGCTTCCAATAGCAAGTCTATAATCGGCGTTTACAGTATCAACAAATATTGGGCTGCCTTCAAAATTATTTGCATAAGTCAAATCAACATAGGCAGTATTGGTATTTGTGATAGACAATCCACTAGATCCACCAGCAATAATATTATTTCTCCAGTTGATAATAGAGCCTGCATATATATTATTTCCTGAATGGTTTACTGTGAATGGCAAACCTGTATTATTGGCAATGATAGAATTCGAATAAACAATTTTAAAAGTTCCCGAACCTGGATAAACAAGAACGCCTTTACCAATATTATTAGCAATAGTAGTAAAATTAATTTTAACAGTACTATAATTTGGATTACCTATATGATTGATAGCATAACCAAATTTATTTTTATAAATTAAGGTGTTTATAACATCAATAGGACCGTCACCTAAGCTAATAGCTACTCCATCTAATGAACTTCCTAAGCTATTATGATGAATTTTTGTATTACGAACTTCTGAAGAGTGACCTACGCTATTTCTATCATTATTTAGTATTAAAATATTATTTTGGTTATTATAAAGATCGCAATCAATCATTTTAGAAAAGTTATTTGCATCTCTTGCAAATAACAAAATTAAAAAGTTATTTGTCGCATCCCCATAACCATTGTTTCTAAAAACGCATTTTTCAATTGTGATATTATGTATATTTCCTATGGCAATTTTTGGTGAATTATATAAAGTAAACCCATAAAGTTTTTTAAAATTATAGTTATATACAGATTCATATAAGCCTCCATTAACCCCTGCATCTTGAAAATTAAGTTTCGTATTGGCAATGATATTGGTGTCCTTGGTGAACATATAGTTTGATGTTAATATTAGGTTTTTGCCTAACATATCTATTGTCTCACGATAAGTACCGGGCTGTACAACAATAGTATCACCATTTATTGCGGTTGCAATAGCTTGAGTGATAGTAGCAAAAGGACTGGTACTATTGCCTTCATTATTAGCACTGCCAGTAGCTTGGTCAACATAAATTTTACCAGCGGAAATACTTGATGTTAAAGTGCCAATATTAGAATAACCGCTTTCTGAAGAAACATATCCATATTGACTTTCATATGAATAAATATTTTGTAATTGCGCTACAGTTAATTCTTTTTTATAAATACGAATATCATCAAGTGAACCACTATAATATCCTGAACCACTCGTTAATCTACCAATATCAAATTTTGTTGCGGAAGTAGAAGCATTCAAATTAAGTGAGCCACTATTTAATAAAGTTCCATTTTTGTATATTTTACTATTCCCAGTTCCATTTTTATATATTACCGCAAAATGGTTCCAGCTAGTATTTGGTGCTGAATATGTTATAGAATTAGATCCATCACCAGACATAGAAAGTGAACCAACAAAAAACTGGCTTAAAGAAGTACTCATATTTTGATACTTACTCATATATATACCACCAGTAGTTTCTTTTACCCAAAAGGACATGGTATAGGGTGTTGCTTGGGTTACATTGGCGACAGTATCATTATATTCAATATAGGAGCTTGTTCCATTAAAAGAATATGCAGCAGATGTATTTCCAAACCTGTCCGCAACTGAAGTAATAGCATTTGATGTTCCTAACAAAGATGGATTTAACACATCATTTGTATTACCACTAAATAGTAACATATTAGTAAGTCCAGTATCTAAAGAATTGGTATTAAAATTGGGCTGTATGGTTTCAGTAACTTTATAGCTATAACTAGTTCCATTCACAATACTATTATCTATATAGTTGGTATTTGAAGTAGTTCCTAATAAACTATAAGAACCTCCATTAGTAGATTTGTATATGTTAAAGTTTTTAGTAGCATAACTAGAGTTGGAACTCCAGTTTAATTTAAATCTATTTATCGCATTTTTTGTTAATGTAAATGAAACTGGTGCAGCAATTGAGAGAACTGAAGATTGATTTTGAATAGCGCCAATATCTGGACCATTAGTTGAAATTAAAGGACGTGCTAAACCATTAAAATCTGTTTTAATAGTATCTACATATAACGCATTATTATATGCACCCATTGCAGTACCTATGCTTCCCAAGGCTAGGCTATAATTACCATTCACTGAATCAATAAAGAGTGGTGAGGCATTATAATTATTTGTAAAACTTAAATCAACATAGGCAGTATTAGTATTAGTTATTGACAAACCAGCAAATCCACCTGTAATAATATTATTTCTCCAATTAATAATAGAACCAGAATATATGTTATTTCCTGAATGATTGACGGTGAAAGGTAATCCCGTGTTATTAGCAATTATAGAATTTGAATAAACAATTCTAAAAGTTCCAGAATTGGGATAAATAAGTACTCCTTTCCCTATATTATTAGTTATTGTTGTAAAATTAATTTTAACAGTAATATAATTTGGGTTCCCCACATGATTGATAGCATAGCCAAATTTATTTTTGTAAATCGTAGTATTTATTACATCAATAGGGCCATCTCCTAAACTAATAGCTGTTCCGTCAAATGCACTTCCTAGACTATTATGATGAATTTTTGTATTTCTAACTTCCGAGGAGTGACCTACACTATTTCTATCATAGTTTAGAATTAATGTATTATTGGTATTATTATAAATGTCACAATCTTTCAAAATAGAATATCCAGTAGATGCAGCGCTGGCAAATAAGGTGATTAAATAGTTGTTAAGTGCAGCCCCATTACCATTGTTCCTAAAAACACATCTTTCTATAGTGATATTATGAATATTACCAATGGCAATTTTTGGTGAATTATATAAAGTAAATCCATAAAGCTTTTTAAAATTATAGTTAAATACAGATTCATATAAGCCTCCATTAACCCCTGCGTCTTGAAAATCAAGTCTCGTATTGGCAATTATATTGGTATCCTGGGTATACATATAATTGGACGTCAGCACTAAATTTTTACCAAGCATATCTATGGTCTCACGATAAGTGCCGGGTTGAACAACAATGGTATCACCGCCGGAGGCAGTGTTAACTGCTTGGGTAATGGTTAAAAATGGAGTAGCAGATGCTCCGTTATTAGAATTATTACCAGTTGTACTTACATAATATTTAACTGGAATTGTCGAACCTATTATTGTAATAAAAATTAAAACATTAAACAAAAATAGTTTTTTCGAATTAAAATTTCTTATCATATTATTAATTTTCTTAAATTGCAATTGATTAAAAAACATAAAATTTTCTATGAATTTTCTGTCAATTAAGCAATGTATCAAATTATGTTAAAGCAATAAATGACATAAACAGTGTTATCTATTTATAAGTTTAATTGATAAATTTTAATGATAAATAAATAAAAAACAGGGATAAATATATTATACATGTTTTTAATATTAAAAATTCTAAATAAAATAATAGGTAGAAAAAATTATAACAGAAAAATGAATAAGGTAAATACTATAATAATAATATTCATAAGCTCCCTGTGCTCATTTTCTAAAGTAACAGGCCAATTAAATTTGAAGAATATAAGCAAAACATTAAACAAAAATAAAATCGCTTATAATATTTCAATCATCAACACCTCTGCTAAAGAATCAGATAGCATTGATAAAGAAAATATTAATTCAATTAATAATATATATTTCGAGCATGAAAAATTATTCATTGGTATAAAAGGAACAGGAAAGCTTTATGAGTTAAATAGTAACCAAATTCCTGTTAGAATTGATAACACAAAATTCGGGGGCGATAGATTCGGTTCTTCTGACTTTATATACAATGATACCATTTATAGTATCGGTGGTTATGGTTTTTGGAATATCACAGGGTCCATTCGGTATTATAATAAAGCAACAAGCGAATGGGGCATTTTTAGATCAAATTATCCACTTGCATTTGCTAATGGCATTAATGCCAATTCTTATTTTGATCCAAAAAAAGGTGAATTACACTTAATTTATAATGATTACACCCCGGAATATATAGATATTCCAAGAAAAGGAGAGACCAAGTGCTTTTATCAATGTTTAAACTTGAAAACAAAAAAATGGCTTGAGAAGCCATTAATTATCAATGAGAAATTAGCAAAAATATGTTCAGATCTGAATTTTATTCAAAGTACCCCAACTGGGGTTCTTGTTTCCTCTAAATTATCTAGTTCAATTTTATTGATTGATTTTAATAAAAAATTATTATACACATTAAAAGATTCGAAATTCACGGAATTTGTTCAGAAAAAAAATAAAATAAAAAATGGTTTAATTTATTCTACAGATTCTAGCTTAATTCTTTATGATAACTTAAGCGATAGTTTAGAATCTGTAAATTTTAAAAGAAATGATGTTACATTAACCAATATAAATTTATTTGATAGAAGTACTTTACAAGATATTAAATGGAGTGAATTTTTAATCCCAATTTTAATATTAATTATAATTGTATTAATAATATTATTTATTAGTATTTATAAAAAGTATAAAAAAACAAAAATACTAATTAGAACAGATCAGGTTTACACATTGGATGAAAAGAAAAAAACCATTAATGATTTCATAAAAAACTTAAGTGAAATTGAAATTCAAATTCTAGAAGTTTTAGTAAGAAACAATTGGAATTTTATGTCCACTAGCGCCGCTGAAATAAATAAAAAATTAGGCACTGAAAAAAAGGATACTAAAATACAAAATAATATAAGAGGAGAAGTTTTAAGCAACATTAATAATAAATTTTCTGTGTATAGCTCTATTAAAGAAGATTTAATCAATAGAAAGAAAATGGATTTTGATAAACGACATGTAGAATATTATGTAAATGAAAACTTGATTAAAAAATTTCCGAAAAAAATTTTTGATTAAATACTAGATCTAAGTTCTTCCTCCCCGCTCATACAATTCCAAGGGCAGGCCATCGGGGTCGGCAAAAAAGGTAAAGCGTTTGCCG
>CANFXV010000033.1 GCA_947451115.1 Bacteroidota bacterium | reverse complement strand
GTATGTTTTTCATACCTCTAATTTATACAATTCAATTAAATCAACCTAAAAAGGTGGGATTACCTACCCATTTTCGGTAGGATATGAGGTAGGGAAAGAAAAAACCCTCACACAACTAACTGATAATCAGCGTTATATGAGGGTCTCTGTCGGGAAGACAGGATTCGAACCTGCGACCACCTGGTCCCAAACCAGGTACGCTACCGGACTGCGCTACTTCCCGTTCCTTTTACCAGTTGCCTAGTAAATATTGTTTCCGGTGTATTAAACTACTTTATATCTGATCCAAGAACTAAATGAGAGCGGAGAGGAAGGGATTCGAACCCTTGGTACAGTTTAACCCGTACGGCAGTTTAGCAAACTACTGATTTCAGCCACTCATCCACCTCTCCTCCAAAACCTCTTTCGAGGGCTGCAAAAATAAGCAGCTTGACCTTAAATACCTAAAAAAAGTCCGGAATAAACTCAAATAAAGTTCGTTCCGGACTATAATATTGTTATTTGATTAAATCTTGTCTTAAAAGAACAGCTTACATGGCTGCTAATTGTACTTTTTGAGTGAGTTCCATCACGTTTTCTCTGAACATAGAATCCGTATCCATCAAGTCCTTCACTGTTTGACAGGAATGTATAACTGTGGTGTGATCGCGACCACCAAAATGTTCTCCAATGGTTTTCAAAGAATTCTTGGTAAAGGCTTTTGCCAAGTACATGGTGATTTGACGGGCTTGTACAATCTCACGCTTACGTGTTTTTTGTAATAACTTATCATAAGGCACTTCAAAGAATTCACATACCATTTTTTGAATGGCATCAATGGTAATTTCTTTGCTGCTTGTTTTAACAAAATTGCGCAATACTTTCTTGGCTAACTCTACATCGATTTCTTTTTTATTCAAAGAGGACTGTGCGAGTAAGGAAATTAAGGCTCCTTCTAATTCTCTTACATTGGTATTGATATTGTAAGCCACATATTTCACTACTTCTTTTGGCATTTCCAAACCATCCGCCTTCATTTTCTTTTCCAAAATTTCGATACGGGTATCGTAATCAGGTACTTGAATATCGGCACTTAAGCCCCAACGGAAACGACTTAATAAACGTTCTTGTAATCCTTCTAAATCTTTAGGTGCTTTATCAGAAGTTAAAACCAATTGCTTACCACTTTGATGTAAGTGATTGAATATGGCAAAAAATGCATCCTGAGATTTTTCAGCTCTATTGAAAAATTGAACGTCATCTATAATTAAGACATCTATTAATTGATAAAAATGAATAAAGTCATTAATGGCATTGTTACGGCTATGGTCTTGAAACTGATTGATGAATTTTTCGGAACTCACATACAAAACCACCTTATTTGGATGAATACGTTTTACCTCATTTCCAATGGCTTGAGCCAAATGTGTTTTTCCTAGTCCAACCCCTCCATATATTACTAATGGATTAAAAGAATTAGCGCCTGGCTTTTCTGCCACAGTTTTGCCCGCACGACGCGCCACCCTATTGCAATCCCCTTCAATAAAGGAATCAAATAGGTAATTATGGTTCAACTGAGGGTCAATTTGCATCTTTTTCAACCCTGGAATCACAAAAGGATTCTTCACTGGGTTGTCAATCACCAACGGGAAGTTCATCTCGTTGTTATTGTAGGTTTTCATACCACTGGCAGGAACATCCATGGAACCTTTTTTGTTGTTTCCACTGTCCACCATAATACGATACTCTAGTCTAGCTTCTTTGCCTAGTTCACGTTTTAAAGTCTTAGCTAAAAGGTTAACGTAATGCTCTTCAATGTATTCGTAAAAAAATTGGCTTGGCACTTGGATCATCAAAACATTGTCTTTTAAGTCAACTGGCTGAATAGGTTCAAACCAAGTTTTAAAATGCTGCCATTCGACAATGTCCTTAATTATTTTTAAGCAATTACTCCATATTAAATCTGCACTCTTAGCCATCTTACTTTCTTGCTCTTTGTATTTTTATAAAAGGGTACCAACTAGGTTCCAATTCTGGATTAAGGAATTGTTAACCGGAATGCGAATATGACGACTTATTGTTGAAAAAAAAACTTTTTTGTTTCCTTTTTTTTACATGTCCCCAAAACCTTACAAACCCCGTCTTTTCTACCCCCTAATCAGGCGTTCAAGATATATCCTTTTTCTTAAAAAGGCTTAGTTATCCACTTATTTTTTAAAGTATTTTTTTGCTAAAAACTAATACTTATTTGCTTTTAAGCCGGGCCACTTCCATTTCACCTTTAAATACTACCTTTACACACTTAATTAAAACTATGAGCTACGAATTAACAGGCAAATTGATTGCCAAATACGAAATCATTCAGAGGAAAGAAACCTTCAAAACAAGGGAATTTGTGATCGAAAAAACCGATGATATCAACGGCAAAACCATCACTAATTATGTTAAGTTTCAGTGTGTACAGGACCGTACCGCCATTCCTGACCGTTTTAACCTTGGCGATACCGTAAAAGTACTCTTTAATATAAAGGGGTCTAAGTGGAATAAAGATGGCAAGGACAATTATATCACCAATTTAGACGCTTGGCGTATGGAAGCAGTTGCCTTGGGTGGCAATTCAGCCCCTACTGAAACAAGCACTTATTTTGATATTCCTGCCAACGAATCAGGGGACGACCTACCCTTTTAGTGGAATTCCCCTTTAGGGATCTTACTATATTAATGAAAGCATTTTTTTAGGATAAAAACCTAACCCATGCAAACAATTATACAAATTCGACTTAAGCCCTCCGAAGCGGCTGAAAATTCTAGCCTTTTAAAGGCCATTGGTCAAATTACAGGCCAAGCCCTTGAAACCATCAAAGGCTACCATATCCTTAAAAAATCGATTGATGCCCGAAGCCGACAACAAATTTGGGTCAACCTAAGCATCGTCGTTTTTATCAATGAACCGCCAAGCCATCGTTTTGCCCAAGCCCTTCATTTCCCCCTCCTTCCAAGCTCCGTAAAAGAGGTCATTATTATAGGTGCCGGACCAGCTGGATTGTTTGCCGCCCTTGAATGTATTCAACTAGGCTTAAGACCTATTATAATAGAGAGAGGTAAAGATGTTCGAGCTCGAAGAAGAGATTTAGCTAGTTTAAATAAAGAAGGTATCGTAAACCCCGAAAGTAATTATTGTTTTGGAGAAGGTGGCGCAGGCACGTATAGCGATGGTAAATTATATACGAGAAGTAATAAAAGAGGAAGCATTGATAAAATATTAAGACTGTTTTACCAGTTTGGCGCCGATGAAAATATTTTATACGAAGCGCATCCGCATATTGGCACCAATAAACTACCACATATTATAACAGCCATGCGGGAACAAATTGAAGCAAGTGGTGGTAAAGTCTTGTTTGAAAAAAAATTAGTAGACTTTGTCATTAAAAAAGAGTCTATTCAAGAAATTATTACAGCGGATGGAGATCGCATGAAAGCTGCTGCCTATATTTTAGCCACGGGTCATTCTGCGCGTGATATTTTTAGTTTATTATATGAAAAAAATATTAGCATTGAAGCCAAACCTTTTGCTTTAGGCGTAAGGGTGGAACATCCTCAATCCATTATTGATGCTATTCAATACCATTGTTTATTGCGTGATCCAAATTTACCGCCTGCCTCTTATAGTTTGGTGGAGCAAGTAAGTGAGCGTGGGGTTTTTAGTTTTTGTATGTGTCCTGGTGGTATTATTGCACCCGCTGCCACTGCCCCTGGAGAAATTGTAGTGAATGGATGGAGCCCAAGTAAAAGGGATAACCCTTATGCCAATAGTGGTATGGTAGTGCAAATTGATGTTCTAACAGCAGCTCATTTTTTAAAGAAAAATAAAACTGCATTACCTGATAACCATCCCTTATTATTATTAGCCTTTCAAAAAGAAGTGGAGCAAGCAGCCTTTAGATTAGGTGGAGGTTTACAAGTAGCCCCTGCTGCAAGATTGGTAGATTTTTGTAACAATAAAATTTCTGCAAATTTACCAGCTGCGAGTTATTTGCCAGGATTGATGGCTGCTCCATTGCAAGAAGCCCTACCCAATTTTGTGCATCATACTTTACAAGAAGGTTTTAAAGCATTTGGAAAAAAGATGAAGGGCTATTATACCAATGACGCCATAGTAGTGGCCACAGAAAGCCGCACTTCTTCCCCTGTGCGTATTCCAAGAGATGCAGATGCTTTGCATCATCCACAAATAAAAAATTTATACCCTTGTGGTGAAGGGGCAGGTTATGCAGGGGGTATTGTAAGTGCTGCGATGGATGGACAAAGACTGGCCCAACAAATTGCTAGCATCCTATAAGTTCCAGAAATACTAATTCTCTGGCTTTTCTTTCTTACTTAACAAAATTTCTTCCTGAATTAAATGATTTAATTTAAATGATTTTAATTCTGCAGCAAGCGTTGGTGAAATTTCTCTTGTACTAAGATTAGGTTTGCCCGCATTTACCCAAGCGGTATACCAAAAATCGGCAATCATATTCGCAGAAGCTATTAACTGCTTATTGACAGTGGGCCCTAGTCCATTGGCATAGGCTTCTGCAAATTCTTTGGTGTATACTTTTGTTTCACGACCATAACGCATTTGCGTTTTGTATTTTGTTTCGGGCTTGAACTGAATTGAAACTTCTTTTTCGATAGCTAATAATTCAGGCACTAAGGCTGCGGCAGTTCTTATATCTATCCAAATGGATTCACTTGGATCTTTGATGTAAGTAGCTTTATGGGCATTGTACAATTGGTATTGATCAATTCTTAATTCAGGTACAAAAGATTCCCATAAACTATGCAAACCTTTTTGATTAGTCAGTTGACCGTCGTAATTAATAGAAGTATGTAAAGGCACATGTGCATCTCCTATATAGTGTCCTAAATCGGCTGCATAAAATAATATACTGTCTGTGTTTTTTGAACGAAAAGCATTGGTTAATTTTTCTAATTGATTCACCACCACATAAGGCACATAACCATATTTTAATAAAGTATCTTCGGAATATTTTTTAACTGCAGTTGCCCAATCTAAAGGCATATTGTTGGCAGCATTCGGGCCATAGGCCTCTAAATCAACAAAATGTTTAGTCGCTTCTGATTTATCTGAGTTTCTTCTTATATCAGGCCTGGTGGAATTTGAAACTAAATTATTCATTTCTTTATGCATGAAAGATTGCAAGGGTTCTGGCAAGCTATAAATGGCCAATTGATGAACGGTGCGGTGCACTAAAAAACCCCAACTACTAAGGCCTATTGCCATAATAAAAGCAAGCGAAATATAAAGCGTTTTCTTATTGAACATATATGCTAAGTTTACTGCGAAGATACTCAAAACTTTTTCCACTCTTCCCGTAAATTTTGATAGTAAAAAGTCGAAATTTCCACTCTTCCTTATTTTAAAATTAGGAATGTTAAAATGGGTATATATTTGAACTATAAATCTCTTACTATGGATGCCCTTTTAAGTTTACAAAATTTGAAAAAATATTATGCTACGCAGAAAGCGGTAGACGATATTAGTTTCGACATTGAGCGTGGAAGTATTTTTGGATTGCTTGGCCCTAATGGCGCAGGTAAAACTACTTTACTGCGTATGATAACGGGTATATTTTATCCGGACAGTGGTCATATATTATTAGATGGGGCCACTTTTAATCCCATGGTGGATATTGAAAAAATTGGCTACATGCCAGAAGAAAGAGGCATGTATAAAAAAATGAAAATTGGAGAACAAGCCTTATACCTAGCGCAGTTAAAAGGAATGTCTAAAGCAGAAGCTACAGAAAAAATAAAATACTGGTTCAAGAAATTTGAGATGGAAAGCTGGTGGAATAAAAAGGTAGAAGATTTAAGCAAAGGAATGAGTCAGAAATTACAATTTGTCATCACCGTTTTACACGAACCTAAATTAATCATTTTAGACGAACCATTTAGTGGTCTCGACCCTTTAAACGCCAATTTAATCAAGGATGAAATTTATGCATTAGCTAAAAAAGGATCTACCATTATATTTAGCACCCACCGTATGGAACAAGTGGAAGAAATTTGCGACCATATTGTACTAGTGAACTTAGGTAAGAAAATATTAGACGGTTCTGTGGCAGGCATTAAGCAACAGTTTAAAGAAAATAATTTCTCTATAGAAATTAAAGCAGGTGCTGGCTTAACAAGCAATAGCATTTTCACAATTATCAACGAGACGAATTCAAAGTATTTAATTAAAATTAATGAAGGCCATTCTGTCAACAATGTGCTTCAATATATTATTGAGCAAAAAATTGAATTAATTGGATTTAATGAAGTACTGCCATCTTTAAATGAAATATTTATCAAATTAGTAGAAGGAACGCATGCAGGTGCGCGTGCCTTTCAAAATATTTAAAAAAAATTATTATGAATAAGACTTGGTTAATCATACAAAGAGAATACAGCAGCAGGGTAAAAAATAAACGTTTTTTAATCCTTACTTTTTTGACGCCCTTATTAATTGTGGGTCTAATTGCTGCTTCCGCCTACTTTTCTATTACGGGGGTGGAGTTTAGAAAGATTGCGGTGATAGATCCTAATGGGTTTATTAAAACTTCTTTGAAAAATACCAATCAAATTAGTTTTAGTTTTCCTGAAAAAGTAGATACGACTAACTATGTCGAAAAAGGCTATACAGATATATTAATTTTACCTCAATTTGAGAAAGGTAAAAAATCGGATTATGTATTAAGATCAAAAAAGTCCATGGGCTTAATGTTACAAGAAAGTATTAGCAACAGAATTAATAGCGCCATTGAGGATCAAATGTTACAAGATGCAGGTATTCAACAAAATATGTTGGATTCTATTCATAAAGCATCTCAAGTAGCAGAATTAAAAGCCTACGAGGACAAAGGAAGTTCGAGCAAAGAAAGCAATGCAGGCCTAGCCATGGGTATTGGCTATGCGAGTGGTTTATTGATTTATATGACCATGTTTATTTATGGCGCCATGGTCATGCGCGGTGTGATGGAAGAAAAAACCAACCGCATTGCAGAAGTCATAATAAGTAGTGTGAAGCCTTTTGAACTCATGATGGGTAAGATTATTGGCATTGGCGCAGTGGGCTTAACTCAGTTTTTATTATGGATTGTTTTAATCATCAGCCTAACCAGTGCTGCTTCGGGTTTTTTACCTGCTGATATTCAACATCAGGTGACCACCTTGCAACAAAATAATGGGCAAATGGCAGGTGGAATGATGCAAGCCAGTGAATCTGCACAAAAAATTTATAGTTTACAACATACTATCTCTACTGCTAATTGGCCTTTAATTATTGCTTGTTTTATATTTTATTTTATAGGGGGTTATTTATTTTATGCGGCTTTATTTGCAGCAGTAGGCAGTACTGTTAACGAAGATCCTCAGGATGCACAAAGTTTAATGTTTCCAATTACCATGCCGCTTATTTTTTCTTACATCATTACCAATATGGTTACCCAAAACCCCAATACACCCATTGCTTTTTGGGCAAGCATCATACCCTTTAGTTCACCCATGGTAATGATGGCCCGTGTGGCCTATGGAGTTCCAAGTGCGGTAAGTTATTGGGAGCTTGGTCTAAGCATGTTATGCCTGGTGGGTGGATTTATATTTACCACTTGGTTAAGTGGTCGTATTTATCGCACGGGTATATTACTGTATGGTAAAAAAGTAACTTGGAAAATAATGTTTAAGTGGGCCTTTAAGAAAGCATAGCCTTATAGTGCAATTCTTATGTTCACCCCTGCCCTCGTATTGGTAATGGGCGGTGAGGATGAAATATAAGGCGTTGTTTTGCGTTGATCAAAGAAGAACTTCAAATTTATCTTACTGTTTAAGACATAGTCTATGGAAGGTTGTATGGTCACATCCTTCTGACCACCTGTGCCATAGGCTTCTTTTTGATCCAATCTGCTATTACTATTGTAAATATCTCTTATGGCAATGTCAAATCTAAAAGTTAATTCATTGCTTAGCTTATTGTTGTTTAAACCCGGTATGGTAAAGGGTAGTTTCAAGCCTTTCTTTTTATAGGCAGTACCAAATACAAATTCGGTACTGTTGTTTTCACTCAATTGATAGTCGATCAAGCTCAAAGAAAGTATTCTACTTTTCTTGTATTCAAAACGAAGTGACCACTGTGATAAAGTGGTTAAATTAATCCCAATCAATGGTTCCATCTTTTCACTAATGGTAATATTGGGCACTAAGAAATATGGAACATAATTTTTACTCACCGTGTCTAGGAAGGAAGGGGCACTTCTTCTGCCCGTATCAGCATAAGTCAATGAACTAGTGAAACTATTCATGGACAAATTACTGTTATAGCCATGTGTTAAAGTAATATTGGAAAATATGGTAGACAATAAAGGCGTCTTGGCTAAGCCATTGTACATTATGTTCCAATTGGGCTTAGGCAACATCCCTGAAAAAGGATTGGACCTGATGCTGGAATTGTTTTGGTTCAATAAATTTACTTTTTGTGGATCCTGCCCTGTATACGCTGCTATAAATGCAGGAATTAAAACATCTTGGGCATATTTCCCATAACCAGTGGCATATCCATCTGTAATTTTTTTATTGGCTGGCAGTTGATTCCAATAGCCATTAGCACCTGCGACTCTCAAGGAAATGGTTTGTCTATAATTTTCAAAGGCCTTGAACTGCGCTGAGATAATATTGGGGTTATGTGTTGAAAAGAAAGTATTCAAGGCCATATAACTTATATTAAAACCACCAGCAGACAAAGGATTGGCATGTGTTGGATTATCGTAAGCTGGGTTGGTCACTCCATAATAACTATTTGTATCCTTAAATAATTCAGTGTATTCTTTGGTGAAAGATTTATTCACCATAACATCTATGATTAAAGTTTTAATAGGCTCTGCCATCATCCTGAAACTAAATTTTTGATCAAAATTTTGCCTAAAGATCATATTGAAATTTGGATCTCTTTTAATTTGGCGATGCGCATACTGATCATTCAACCAGTTGGAATCGGGTTGCCTACCCAAAAACATATAATCCATGGTGGGAGAAAATCCTGTTCCAGATTTATTTAAAAATTCAACCTCTCCATCATAACCAGGCAATCGACTATTAAAGCTTTCGGTATAGTCTGCATTCGCCGTTTTGAGCATGGTCAAGAACCTAGCAATAGACTTAACAGGCCCAGGTACATTGATTTGTTCGTTGGCCTTTAATACTCTTTGTGCTATTCGCTCCTGCCTTTTGGCTTCTCTCCATTTTTTTAAAGTAGAATCTCTTTCTTTTCCGGTTTTTCCAGCCAAGGCTTCGGATTTGCTCATCAATAATTTTGTGGCTAAAGGATTGGTATTGTTTTGCTTATTTACATTCGTTTCCTCACTAATAGCTGCATTCAAGTATTTTGATTTTTTATAGAGCGCCGTAAAATTAAACTGTGCCGTAGCCTGATATGCCAATGAGTTTTCGATGGTATTGCCAAGTTGTACCGCCAACCTACTAGCACCAATCCAGTTGTAACTACTTGAAGCATTCACTCCAGCCAGTATCCAGTTGGTCAAAGGTAATTTTGAAGTGGGCAAATCATACCTCATCGATGCCTTTTGATTGTATAAAGTATTTCTACCACTGTTAAGTACCGGAACAACTCTGGCCAATAATTCACTGGAGGATAAAGTACTATTGGGCCCATCTGGTTCATCAATTCTTGAATTCATATTGGCCGAAAAATCCATATTGAGGGACCTTGTAAAAGGCCAACGCATGTTAAACAACTGGCTCTTGGTAAAATATTTATCGTAAGTAGTTTCTACTTTATCAATAGTTCTGTCAGAAGAATTAACAATTCTTGGCGTGTATTCTCCATACTGCCTGTCCAATACAGTTCTATAACTTATCAAGCTTGGCGCAGGACTAAAATTAATGTCCTTAATCCAAGTAAGCCATGGCCAATTGGATTTGATTAGTTTTTTAAATGGCTCATAGCTTTTCACTTGATTATTGAAAGTGTAACCAATAGCCCCTCTTTGTTTGGTCATTTTATTTTGATCAATAACTGGGCTGGTTTGCAACAATTGAGAATAAGAATAACTTAAATCAAAATTACTAATGCTCAATAAAGAAGGCTTCCCTTTAGTGAGCACTTTTACATTGGTGAAATTTAAGGTCTTAATGGTGGACTGATTTGTAGAAAGATTAACCACAGAATCTCGCTGACGTCCTTGCAAGGAACTAATTTCTTTATCGTATTTAATGTCCTTATTGAATGGATCATATTCCGGATTTTCAATGGACTTATTCAAACCAGCAAAAACTGGAATAGAAATTTTCACGTTCTTAGGCAATAATTTTCCGGCATCAATATTAGTCGCAATATCAAATTGGGTGACACCCGTTTTTGCTCTTTGATTCATGCTTTGTTCGATGGTTCCAAAACCTGCAGTGCGCTTATTCATTGAAACAGATACATTACCTAAATCCGCTAAAATCATGTCCATTCTACCCAAGGCGGCATAGGAACCACTTTCGTCCATTTCAGACAACCTTAGTTCATTCATCCAAACTTCTGCATCCACATAAGTTTTAGTGGAGCTATTTTCAAAAGTGATTAAAATGCCTCTTATTTCTCCTAAATTGGGATTACCCATGACCGAATAACGCTGACCTGCATTGGCGCCAGAACTAACCAACATTGGATATTTCTCTGTATAAGAAAAGTGCTGCTTGTCTCTTTGTAATTTAAGATTCACCAAATCATTCAAATTTAAATTCAAACTATTTTCTGCAGGCCAAACTACTTCTGCATTAACACTGCTATAAGTGCCTTTTGGTGTTACCTTTAATGGTATTCTTATCTCATAGAAGTTGTTTTGAAAATCCTGTCCCATTCTTATAACAGCGGTGATATCTTGGTTCTGGATGGTATTGGTAGAATTAATTTGACTTTCGGCATGTAAAAACATGGATAAATTCCCATACTTGCGAATGTCTATGTTCATCGTCTTAAATACCCCTCTTGGTGTTTTTCCTTTTTCTAAGTGATTTAACTGTACACTCAAGGCTTGTTCATTTTGCAATAAGTTCACCCCATTGTTGCTTAACAATTGAACACGTTCAATACCTGGAGGTATCACATAATTGACCGGTTGTCTACTTCCATTTTGTTCAATGCTCACGGCTAAAGTATTAATGGAAGAACCATTGTCTGCACCAATGGTTTTATAGTTTCCAGAGCTATCCACTTCATTGGCATATTGTCTCCATTGATTGCGGACTAAATCTAATTTTGCAAAACGTAGTGTGATAGAATCTTCAAAACCCGTCATGTACATTCTTAAAAAACGAATCGATTTAAAATCGGTGATGCCTCCAATAGATTTTCTTTGAGGATCACGAATAGGTACTCTAAACAAATACCAATTCTCGGTATGTTGTGTGCCATCTGCATAATTCACTGTGACTTGTTTAGTATCAGTGATATAGTTTGTTTTACCTACCCCCAAACTTGCTTTTTTCAAATCAATGGCATACTCCCAATAAGATTCAGATTCATTCAATGTATTGTCTCTGTTTAAATCTTCATTGTCTGGCAGCAAAGTAGATGCACTACTGTAGACGCTGGTACCCGCTACCGGTGAATTGCCTTGTGGGTTATTAAAATATTTATACCTATCCAAAATGCCTGCATTCGAAGCCGTATAGGAATCATCTCTGTACCATTTGTAGTTATCTGCGCTAGGGTCATTGATGAATTGTTGTTTTACTAATGGGTTACTAATCTGGTCAATGACTTTCTTTCTTTGTACATTTTCCTCAGTATCATTCAAACCATCCAAACCCACATCCTGGAATTTTCTATCGTCTGGATTATTGCTAAACGCATTGGTTACTTGAATGGGATTGGTGGGCACTCTTCCCCAGGTAGAACTGTCCACAGAGGCTGGAATATTAGGCGTAGGCATACCATTTTCATAAAAGCGCCTGCCATCTTTCAAAATATCTTCGCTTACATTTCCTAAGTTTAAATATAATTGTCCACTGCTTGCAGGAGATTTAAGGAAAGGATCTTGCATCCAAAATTCTACATATTCAATCACATTGGTTTCAAAATCGGTTTGATCTAAGGCACGCATGATGCCTCCCCATTTATCTGTAGGGTTTACAAATTGCCCTTTGGTATTTAAATCTTTAAAATTATAATTATAGGGGCCTCTGTCTTTTGGATAATAAGTTAAATCAAAAGTGGGCAACTGCACATCCGTGATATTGGTGGTTTTATTCGGGAATAATTCATTGGTCAATACCTGACGAACTCTTGGATCACTTAAAGCAGCAATATTGGAACTTAATGGATTATTGGCACTATTTCTATCTTGCAAAGTTGGTTCAATGGTATACCAAGCAATGCGCGCTCTATTTTTATTGTAATCTATAGAATCCGTCAAAGCCCCTTCTTTAAAACGATCCATCGGTGTGGAGGACAAGGCCCATGAAGTAAAAGGAAAACGTAAATCTATATTGGTTCTAGTAGATTCAAAATCATCTAAATACACCAATCCACTACCTCCCTTACCAATTTGTTGTGCATGACCCGGTTGCAAATAAGCAGCTTCTCCATAAGCCGTGATATAGGATTTGGCCTTTGTTTTATAAAAAGGAAGTTTGTTCAAGGCCTTAGTGACACTTGGCAATTCCCCTTTGTAATTAAAGTCCATTCCATACATGGCATTCTTAATGGGATCCGATCCAAAATTTGTTTTGGTAAAAAAGGGACGCTCACTTAATCTTTGGGTGGAGAAGCCTATGTTAAAATTCTTGCTGGCCATATAATCTAAACGCAAAGCCCTAAAGCCTCTTTCTTGAAAACCAAATCCTAAATTATTTTCAAAAGAAACATTCACAGGAATATTGGAACTTAAAATACCAGGATTAATAATTCTTACTGTTCCGGATCCGTAGTCCACAATATAATCTGTGCCTTCTTTTAAAATTTGACCGCCAGCCCTCACTGTAACAGAACCTTGTGGCACATTGAATGCATTTAAACTAATTTCTGACCCACCCCCTGCGCCTTTTACTTGCCCTTCCATGACAAATCGGTTCAAGTTAGTATAGGTTTGTGCTTCTGATTTTATGTTACGATACAATTGAGGAAACAAATATTTTTTTGCAGTCGCACTGTCCTTTTTAAATAAATCTTTAAAGGCGATCTCTTTTAAATCATCACCAAAAGGCTCCAATAAAGGAAAAACTATCCTTCCCATTTTAGATAAAACAGTGAAACCTTCTACATAGTCAAAAATTCCATCCGGTTGAGGATCGTTCCTGTTATTCAATCGATCCAATTGTAGAATTTTAATTAAAGCCTTACCTGATGCACTTGGATCGGCTACTGGCAAATATCTTTTTTGGCCCAAACTTGGATCCTCATACAATACATTCAATTGGAAATCGGTGGGTTGTATGGTGCCAAACAAATCCAAGGAATAAACGTTTTTCATCATCAAGTCCCAAATAGGCAAATCAGTTCGTTGAGTAGTAGCCTTTAACAATTTCAAGTACATGATTTGTTGTACTCCGTTGTTTGGATTAAGTGCAATATTGTCCGAAAATTCACCCACTTGGTACACTTTCCCATTATATGTATATTGGAAGGCCACTGCCAATACCTCATCGGGTTGTAATGGAATATTTAAGGACAAGAATCCTATTTGAGGATTGAAAAAATATTCGTTCTCGGTTAACTTACGCGCAAAAGTTCTTTCATAATCTTCCGAAGATCTTAAGCCTTGCATAGAAAGCACGGTTGATACATCGGATGGATTTCTGGCCTTTGGATTGTTGATAATAGAAGTGTACAAACTATTAGAACTATTATCAGGATAGGGATTGCCAATATTGGTTTCTATATTTTTTTTACTTGGTTTAGATTCCCCCAAATCTGCCAAACCCACAATATCTCTTGCATTGGTAGTTTGTCCATTTCGATTGGTCACCCAAACTTCAATTCTTTTCACTTGTGCTTGAGAATTCACCACAGGTAAATTGCTCATGGCTTTGTTGTAGTTGTTTCTAAAATATTGCGCCAGTAAAAAGTGTCTGTTTTCCTCGTAATCGTCTAATCTTTTTTGAAAATGTTGGGTGGTCGCACCTCCTTGCAAATTCATGGACTGCCTTTGCGATTTTTGATTGGCAATAGCAGCTGTAACAAACAATCTACCAAATTGTAATTGAGTTTTTACACCAAATAAGTTTTGTGTACTTGGGATTAAAGTACTTCTTGAAATATAATTGATATTTCCTGCATCAATGGCTTTTACAATTTCATCTTTCTTGCCCTTGTAACTTAATTTGATTTGATTGTCAAAACCAAGATTGGATAAAGAATTTAAATTAATAGGGATTTTTAATTTGTCTCCAATACTTGCATTCATGCTAAAATTGGTATTGGCATCAAAATCAAAACCTCCATTTTTTCTAGCAGCCTCAGGTAAAGTGGGGTTGGCCACATTCTGGCCTTGGTAACCTGCTTTGATATTAATTTCTCCCACAGGTTTGATGTCTACCTTTAAATCAGAACCAGTTTTACCAAACAATCGATCAAAATAACTATCGTAAACTTTTGCTTTGGGTCTAGAAATTTTTCTATTCAATGTGCCTAAGGAATTGGCCCTTTGCATAAAATAGGCCTCCTCGTCTTTATTGGTTTTGAGTTTCCAAAATTCATCAAAACTTAAAGTAGCGGGAATACGTTGAGGTTTACCAGCCACCATTTCTGAAATAGAATAAGTTTTATTAGTAGGATCATATTCTACCCTTCTTTTTAAAACACTGGTATCATGAAATTCAAATGGATTTTTACTGGGCTCTGATAAAAAATCTCCTCTTTTATCTCTAATTGGAAAATGAACTGAGTCTTTCCCAAATTTTCTTTTGAGGGTATCTTTTGATTTGCTAATGGCGGTATCGGCAAATGGAACTTTCAAAGCGGAGTTCACTTGCGCTGTTAATTGACTCCCCAAAAGAAGTAAAAAACAGGACAGTAAAACCGTTTGAACTATTTTCAAAACAATGAAATTATTTTTTAAAAATTAGCAGTGCTTCAATGCTGCTTTGATTAAGGCTTCTAAACTTAATGCGGCCCCCTCTGATTGAATTATTTTATCTACTGCTTTTTCAGCCACTGCCTTTTGTATGCCTAAGGAAACCAAGGCCTGAACTGCATCTTGATGGGGGGTATTTTTATTAGCCAAGGCAAATCCTCCAGCTGGATTATTGCTCATGTTAATTTTGGATAGTTTATCTCTTAATTCCAAGACCAATCTTTCGGCAGATTTTTTACCGATGCCTTTGATTTGTTCTAATTGTCTAGCATCACCCTGCACAATGGCCCTGATAATTTCTTCGGGTTGCATGCCCGACAACATCATTCTTGCAGTACTCGCACCTACCCCAGAAACACTAATTAATTGTAAAAACAATTCCTTTTCTTGTTGATCAAAAAAACCAAAAAGTACTTGGGAATTTTCGGTGATATGCAAATAAGTATGCAGTAAGCCTTTCTCTTTTTTTGAAATGGCTTCATAAGTGTTTAAACTAATATTTACCTCATAGCCCACGCCCCCCACATCCACTATAAGTTTTGCGGGTGTCAATTGAACAAAATTGCCTTGTAAAAATGCTATCATAATGTGTTCAAATTTAGCACATAAGGAACGAAAAATGGCCATTTGGCCCATTTCTTAGCCAAATTTTCGGATATTTGTAAGCCAAATTAAATGATCATTAACTATGTCTAGTTTGAATGCCGCCATTACCGCTGTTGGAGGATATGTTCCCGAAACAAAATTGACCAATTTTGACCTTGAAAAAATGGTGGATACCAATGATGAATGGATCAAATCCAGAACAGGAATATCAGAACGAAGCATCTTAAGAGAACCAGGAAAAGCAAGTTCAGATATGGCAGTAAAAGCCATTGAAGAAATTATTCGTAAAAAGAAATTAGATCCATTGACCATTGATTGTATTATTTGCGCAACAGTGACACCAGATATGGCCTTCCCATCTACAGCCAATTTAATTGGAGATAAGATTGGTGCAAAAAATGCCTTTGGTTTTGATTTAGGCGCAGCATGTAGTGGATTTTTATTTGCCTTAACAACGGCCACTGCTTTTATAGAATCTGGCAGGTATAAAAAAATAATTGTGGTAGGGGTAGATAAGATGAGCTCTATCATTGATTATACCGACAGAGCCACTTGTATATTATTTGGAGATGGTGCAGGGGCAGTTTTAGTAGAACCCACCACAGATGGATTGGGTGTACAAGATTCCATTTTAAAAAGTGATGGCTCGGGTGCCCCTTATTTACACATCAAGGCTGGAGGAAGTTTAAAACCAGCCACGATGGAAACTGTTTTAGCTAAAGAACATTATGCTTTTCAGGATGGGCAACCTGTTTTTAAATTTGCTGTAAAAGGCATGGCCGATGTAAGCGCGGAATTGATGGAAAAACACAAATTAACTGGGGATGATATAGCCTGGTTAGTGCCGCATCAAGCCAATCTAAGAATCATTGATGCCACTGCCAATAGAATGGGCTTATCCAAAGAAAAAGTAATGATCAATATTGAAAAATATGGCAATACGACCGCTGCCACCATCCCACTTTGTTTATGGGATTGGGAATCCAAATTAAAAAAAGGAGACAATTTAATATTGGCTGCCTTTGGAGGTGGCTTTACCTGGGGTGCCAGCTGGATCAAATGGGCTTACTAAAAAGACTTATATTTAATTAAATAGCGGATATGAAAAATAAAAAATACAAGGGCATTAGTACATTGACATTGCATACAGCAGGCAAAGAAAATGATAATTTTTCGCATACTACCCCTATTTATGCTACCTCTACTTTTACTTTTGATTCTACCAATGAAGGCATGGAGCGATTCAAAGGAACTGATAAAACTCGCATCTATTCAAGATGGGGCAATCCTACTTTTTTGGCTGCGGAAAAAACCATTGAAGCCTTAGAAGCGCATGGATTAAAAAATGAAAAAGGCGAACCTTTGGAACTAAAGGCATTATTGCATTCCAGTGGACAAGCCGCCATGAGTACTTTGTTCTTTAGCAACTTAAGTGCAGGTGATACCTTATTGTCGCATTATTCTTTGTATGGAGGTACACAGGAATTGATGCAAAAAATTTTAGCAGAGGCGGGCATTAAAACTTTATTGATAGATGTACGCGATTTGAAATTATTAGAAAAAACCATTGGGGAAAATCCTGAAATAAAACTAATACATCTTGAAACCCCTGCCAATCCTACCATTCAATGCGTAGACATAGAAGCTATTTGCAGCATTGCGCATCAACACCATATTAAAGTTTCGGTAGACAATACAGTGGCCACTCCTTATTTGCAACAGCCCTTCGCATTGGGAGCCGATTTTGTTTTTCATTCTGCCACAAAATTTTTAAACGGGCATGGCTCGGCCATTAGTGGTGTATTGCTTGGAAAAGATTTAGCCTTTATGCAATCCAAGGTTTGGAAATGGCATGTTTTACTTGGCGGCAATTCCAATGCATTTGATTCCTACTTATTAATTCAAGGTATGAAAACCTTAGAAATAAGAATGGACAGGCATTGCAGTAATACCGAAAAAGTTGCTGCTTATTTGTCCAAGCACCCAGCCATTGAAAAAGTAAATTACACAGGACTAAGTAGTCATCCAGATCATGTCATTGCCCAAAAGCAAATGAAAAAGCATGCGCCTTTGATAAGTTTTGAATTAAAAGGAGGCTTAGAGGCAGGAAAAATATTTATTGATGCCTTAGAAGTTTGTACCCGTGCGGTTTCTTTAGGCACCGTGGATACCTTGGTTTCTCATCCTGCGACCATGACCCATTATGGCATACCCAGAGAAGAGAGAATAAAATATGGCATCACCGATGGCTTAATCAGAATGAGTGTGGGCATAGAAAATTACGAAGATTTGGAAGCCGATTTAGCACAAGCATTGGCTAAAATATAATTCAATACTAATTTCTACTATTAAATTTTGCTGATGGATATAATAATACGCCGTGCTCAAAAAACAGACTGTGTTAGATTGTTAGAACTGATACAAGAATTGGCTGTTTATGAAAAAGCCCCTGAAGAAGTAACGGTAACCTTGGCTCATTTTGAAGAAAGTGGATTTGGCCAAAACCCTGTCTGGTGGTGCTTTGTAGCTGAAGTAAATGGCGTAGTCGTAGGTATGGCCTTGTATTATATTCGTTATTCTACTTGGAAAGGCCAAAGAATGTATTTGGAAGATATTTTAGTCACTGAAGAAATGCGTGGCAAAAAAATTGGTAGCATGTTGTTTGATCAATTGATACAAGAAGCAAAGGATAAAAATTTTATTGGCATGAATTGGCAGGTATTGGATTGGAATGAACCTGCGATTAATTTTTATAAAAAATACAATGCCAGTTTTGACCCAGAGTGGTTAAACTGCGCGATTAATTTTTAGTCGAAGATATTTTAGCACTATTGCACCCCCGCCACTAACGCTTCTTTAAATACTTTTTGCACCAAACCTTGTAAAACCTTACCTGGACCTACTTCCGTAAAATGAGTGGCGCCGTCGGCGACCATGGCTTGAACAGTTTGTGTCCACTTCACCGCTCCAGTTAATTGTGCGATTAAGTTTTGTTTGATTTGATCAGGATTGGTGACTGCCGTGGCAACCACATTTTGATACACAGGACAAATAGGTGTGTTGAAAGTAGTTGCTTCAATAGCTGCGGCTAATTCAATTTTTGCAGGGTTCATTAATGGTGAATGAAAAGCACCACCCACTGGTAATACCAAGGCACGTTTTGCACCCGCAGCTTTCATTTGTTCGCAAGCAATTTCAATGCCTTTGATACTTCCAGAAATTACTAATTGACCTGGGCAATTGTAATTCGCGGGCACCACTACTTCTCCTGTTTCTTTTTGCACTTGCGCACAAACTTCTTCTACTTTTTCATCGGCTAATGCTAATACCGCCGCCATAGTTGAGGCTTGAATTTCACAAGCTGCTTGCATGGCCTTGGCACGTACACTTACTAATCGTAGTGCATCTTCAAAACTTAAAGTTTTATTGGCCACCAGTGCACTAAACTCACCTAAGCTATGACCAGCCACCATATCGGGCACCACAGCATTTTCTGCTGGTATGGTTAAATAAGCAATAACGGAATGTATAAAAATAGCAGGCTGTGTTACATTGGTTTGCTTTAACTGCTCATCGGTTCCATTAAACATAATCTCACTAATGTTGAAACCCAAAATTTCATTGGCCTTTTCAAACATTGCTTTAGCAGTAGCATTAGTCTCGTATAAATTTTTTCCCATTCCCACAAACTGACTTCCTTGTCCTGGGAATACAAATGCATGTTTTGACATCTTTAATCGTTTTGACAAAAATATAAAAAAAATGGCGAAGTCTCCTTCGCCATTCATAACTAACTATACTTGCTAAGCCAAACTAACTAATCATTGATTTCAATAAACTTTAAGAATTCCATTTTAGTTTTTTCCTCTTGAAACTTACCACCAAAATAAGAGGTAATGGTATTGGAACTATCATCTTTCACCCCTCTGCTAGATACACATAAATGCTTAGCATCCATCATCACCGCTACATCCTGTGTTTGTAAAACTGTTTGCAATGCCTTACCAATTTGCATGGTCAAACGCTCTTGTACTTGTGGGCGTTTTGAAAAATATTCTACTAGTCTATTTAACTTACTCAATCCAATTACTTTACCACTGCTGATGTAGGCCACGTGCGCTTTACCAAAAAAAGGTACAAAATGGTGTTCGCAGTTGGTATAAAAATTAATGTTTTTTTCTACCAACATTTCATTGTACTGAAATTTATTTTCAAACAAAGTCATGCTTGGCATATTCGCCGGATTCAACCCTTGGAACAATTCTTTCACATACATTTTAGCCACACGTAGTGGTGTACCTCTCAAACTATCGTCGCGCAAGTCCATGCCTAAGATTTCCATAATGGCTTTGAAATGCGGCGCTATCGCAGCTATCTTCTCTTCATCAGTGGTATCAAAAGCATCGGAACGTAAAGGGGTCTCCACCGAACTTGCTTTATGCTCGTCGCCCATTTCTTCTATCAATAAATTACTTAAGTCGATATGCGCTTCTTTAAGCGGGGTAGTCGACAAAGTTTCTTTCTGTTTCATACAACCTAATTTTTAAGTCTAATGTATTATTGATACGAGGTCTAATTAAATTATAAATCACAATGGCGATGTTTTCGGCAGTAGGATTTAAATTTTTAAAAGCGTCCGTATCTAAGTTTAAATTTTTATGATCAAACCTTGCAACAATTTCTTCTTTAACTATTGTACTAAGCTCTTTGGTGTTAATCACAAATCCTGTGATAGGATCGGGTACTCCATTTACTTGTACAACTAGTTCGTAATTATGTCCGTGGTAATTTGGGTTGGCACAGGGTCCAAAAACTGACGTGTTTTTTTCGGTGGTCCAATCTGCACAAAACAAACGGTGCGCGGCATTAAAATGCTCTTTTCTAAATACCGCTACTTTTTGTTCCATGCTTCCAAATTAAGAGGTCAAAGTTACAATAATAATAACGCGGCAAGGAGTATTTTGTTTACTCTTTCTTAAAAAAAGTTAAACGTTTAAGAAAATTACCCTTTTTCGATAAATTTTTTCGACAAAATCTTAGGGCTTAGTCCCCAAAATATTCAACATAGATGCGGGGGGTCTCGTATAACTTAATGCTATGCAGTTTTACTTCTGCGGGGATATGGGGTTGCAATTGTTTCCAGATGGCGATGACCAAGTTTTCGGTACTGCACATTTGCCCTTGCATAAAGGGTACATCTATATTTAAATTCTTATGATCTAATTCGTCAATGATGTATTTTTTGATGATTTGACTTAGCTTTTTTACATCAAATAAAAATCCTGTTTCAGGATGAGGCAGCCCTTTGATGGTGACAAAAAGTTCATAATTGTGGCCATGCCAATTTTCGTTGGCACATACGCCAAACACTTCCTCGTTTTTTTCTTTGCTCCAATTGGGGTTCGCCAATTTATGCGCTGCATTAAAATGTTCTGCCCTTGTTAAATACACCATGTCTCCGATATTTGTGCAAAGATATAAATTTGATGGTCAAGATAACCATTTTTCACAGGCCTTTCCCGACCTTTGTGCCATGCGTGTCATTATTACAGCGGCTACCAATGGGGAATGGATGCCCAGCTTTCAAAAAATTAACCCCTTATTTGCCACCAATAACAAAAAATTCTCGGTGGGTTTTCATGAATCGGGTATTGGTTTATTGGCCAGTAGTGTTTCTTTAATGAAAATGTTTGTGCAAGAAACCCCTACCCTTATTATTCAAGTGGGTATTTGCGGCAGCTTTGATAAAAAAATTCCTTTGGGTAAAGTGTTTGCAGTGAAAGATGATTTTGCAGGAGATATTGGCGTGACTGAAAATAAAGTTTGGAAAGATTTATTCGATTTGAAATTTTACAAACCCAATGATGCCCCTTATGAAAAAAAATCTCTGCCTAATCCTTGGTTAAAGCAATACAATGTATTGAACCTTCCTACCAAAAAAGCAGTAACGGTCAATACCATTAGCACTGATAAAAATAAAATAGAATTATATAGTGGCCGGTATAAGGCTTCACTAGAATCCATGGAGGGCGCTGCTTTACACTATATGGGTCGCGACTTACATATTCCTTTTATACAAATTCGTGCAGTTTCTAACTATGTGGGTGAGAGAAATAAAGCCAAATGGAAGATGAAAGAAGCCATTTATAATTTAAATGAGAACTTATTGCAATACTTAGACGCACTTCATAAAATGTCACAACATGCCTGAGTTTGAAATTGGTTTTTCACCTTGCCCCAACGATACTTTTATTTTTGATGCTTTAGTAAATCATAAAATAGATACCAAGGGTTATACATTTAAAGTGCATTTAGAAGATGTACAAACTTTAAATGAATGGGCTATTGCAGGCAAGCTTCCTTTTTCCAAAATTAGTTATGGCGTATGGCCACTGGTAAAAAATAAGTATAGTTTATTAAATAGCGGAGGTGCTTTAGGCAAAGGAGTTGGCCCTTTATTAATTTATAAAGAAGATAAAAACAAAGTAGGTGGCAAACCTAATGCAGATACCATGCGTGTGGCCATTCCAGGTATTAATACTACTGCACATTTATTATTTAGCTTGGCATTTCCCAATGTTACCAATAAAGAATTCTTAGTATTCAATGATATTGAAGAGGCAGTGCTAACTGGCGCTGTGGATGCTGGTGTGATTATTCATGAAAACCGTTTCACCTATGCTTCTAAAGGCTTAAGTAAATGGATGGACCTAGGCACTTATTTTGAAGAAACTTACAATGCACCAATACCACTTGGTGGCATTATAGCAAGAAATGATGTTAGCCCTGATGATATTGCGATGGTTGATACACTTATTAAACAAAGCGTGCAGTACGCTTTTAAAAATAGTTACGATACCTTACCCGATTATATAAAAATGCATGCACAAGAAATGTCTGAAGAAGTGATGCGTCAGCACATAAATTTATATGTAAACGATTTTACCATTGATATGGGAGATACTGGGAGAAAAGCAATACAAAAATTAGTAGAAGTTTATAAAAATTAATTGCTAGTTTTCTTCGTGCCAATTTTAGGTGAATTTGACTTAGCTAATTTTTCTTGGATATAATTATTCAACTGTTCTAAATTCATATCCTTAGTTTCTTTACTAATTAAATTTCTTGAATCTCTCATCATCTTGACTGCGTCAAATGACTTTGTAGTTTTATT
>CANFXV010000032.1 GCA_947451115.1 Bacteroidota bacterium | reverse complement strand
TGCGATGAAGTTGGCCAAGCGTGTGACGAAGCGAACAAAAATTATTTCTTTTATAGGAGGTTATCATGGAAGTACGCAAGGGGCCTTAAGTGTAATGGGCGATGAATATTTTAAAACTGCATTTAGACCTTTACTTCCAGACACGTTGCAATTAAGGTATAATCATTTTGAAGACCTTGAACAAATCGACGCTACGGTTGCTTGCGTGATAGTGGAACCTGTGCAAGCAGAGTCGGGCATTACACCCGCAAGCAAAGACTGGCTAGCAGCTATTGCTGAAAAATGTAAGCAACATTGTGTGCTATTCATTTTTGATGAGATACAATCGGGTTTTGGCAGAACAGGATCGATGTTTGCTTTTGAGCAAATGGGCATCGTGCCAGATATTTTATTGCTAGGCAAGGCCTTGGGCGGCGGGCTTCCCTTAGGTGCTTTTATTAGTCATCCTAGAATGATGGCGCTGCTTACAGAAAGCCCTGTACTTGGCCATATTACTACCTTCGGAGGTAATCCGGTTGCTTGTGCTGCAGGACTTGCAGCATTAAAAGTTTTGCAAAACTCAGGTTGGATAAAAGAAGTAGCGGCAAAAGAAAACATTTTAGTCAAAGCAATGAACCATCCAGCGATTATTAATAGAACCCATAAAGGTTTATGGATGTCGCTTCAATTTAAATCAGCAGCACTTACTAAAAAAATTGCTGCTACCTGTGTAGTCAACGGCATTATTACCGATTGGTTTTTATTTGCAGAAGATAGAATTAGAATTGCACCACCTTTATGTATCAATGAAGACCAACTTTTGTCTGCGGTAAAAAATATTCAATTAAGTATTGATCAGTCACTTTAGCAGTCGCCCGTTCTGCAAAATTTTCTATACAATGCTTCGTACTTAGGAATGATATGGTGAATATCAAATAACTTGGCTTCTTTTAAAGCATTATGTTTAAAGGCTTTCAATTTTGTCTCGTCTTGCAACAATTCAATGGCATTTTTACTCATGGCAGCCACATCTCCAACTGCAGAAGTGAAACCTGTTTCTCCATTGATATTTATTTCATTCAATCCCCCAGCATCCGAACTAATCACCACCGTGCTTGCAGCCATGGCTTCCAGGGCAGCCAATCCAAAACTCTCATATTCAGAAGGCAATAAGAAAACATCGCTCACCGCTAAAATTTCTTCCATTTGTTCTTGCTTGCCTAAAAAACGCACATCTGCCTCTAATCCATATTGTCTGGTTAAATCTTCGGCTAGTGGGCGCTCTGGCCCATCACCCACCATCAATAATTTTGCAGGCAAAGCAGCATGAATATTTTTAAAAATTTCCATGACATCGTCAATGCGCTTTATTTTTCTAAAGTTGGAGGCGTGAATAATAATTTTTTCATTGTTAGGGGCAATGACTTGTCTAAAAGCAGCCACTGGTTTTTTATTGTACCTGTGTACATCCACAAAATTGTGAATGACTTCGATGTCTTTTTTAATCTCAAAATGTTTGTAGGTCTCTTCTTTTAAATTCTCAGAAACTGCGGTAATGCTATCGCTTTCATTGATCGAAAAAGTAACTACTGGTTCATAAGTTTTATCACGACCCACCAAGGTAATGTCGGTGCCATGCAAAGTGGTAATAACTGGTACAATGCGACCTGTTTTTTGTTTTACAATTTGTTTGGCCGTATAAGCAGCCGATGCATGCGGAATGGCATAATGCGCATGTATTAAATCTAAATCATGGTTTAAAATCACATCCACCATGGTACTTGCCAAGGCCAATTCATAAGGAGGGTAGTCAAATAAAGGATAAGTAGGTACCCTTACCTCATGGTAAAATATATTGGTATGAAAACCATTCAGCCGCACAGGCTGTTGGTAGGTAATAAAGTGCATTTCATGACCTTTCTCAGCCAAGGCCTTACCCAATTCTGTTGCTAGTACGCCGCTACCTCCAAAGGTGGGATAGCAAACAATTCCAATCTTCATTTTTGTGTTATTGTATATGCAATTAACAACTAAATCTTTGATAAAGTTTAATTATATTTAGGAATTATTTGAACGTTAAATTTATACCCATGCGTAAGTTCCTAATTTTAGTTTTTTGTTTGCCCTTAATGTTGCAAGCACAAGTGAGTCAAGACAGTATCAATATTAAAAAAATGGTGGATGAGATTATGACCAATGGAAAAGCTTACGACTTATTGAGAGAGTTGACTAAAAACATTGGTGGCCGCTTGGCCGGTTCCCCTCAACAACAAAATGCAGCGGTATGGGGAAAAAGAAATATGGAAGCCTATCATCCCGATAAATTGTTTATGCAAGCATGTAAAACACCTAGTTGGCAAAGAGGGGGCAAGGATTTTGCAGCTATTGTAGCGGTTGATGGAATAGCCAAAAATGAAAAATTAGAAGTACTAGCTTTAGGCAACTCTTTAGGAAGTAAAGGATTGTTAGAAGCAGAATTATTGGCGGTGGCCAATTTTGATGAGCTTGAAAAAAGAAAAGAGGAAGTCAAAGGAAAGATTGTTTATTTCAATAGTGAATTTAATCCCACACGCATTCAAACTTTTTCTGCTTATGGAGAATCTGGTGTGTATAGAAGATCTGGGGCAAGCCGTGCAGCTAAGTATGGCGCAGTGGGTATGATGATGCATTCTTTAAGTACAGCACCTGACAATGCGCCACATACTGGCGCGATGGAATACGACGAAGCGCAGCCTAAAATTCCTGCAATGGCCTTAGGACCTGATGATGCCAAGGCTTTGTACGCCTTGGCTAAAAAATCTAAAGTACGCGTGCAAATGCAAACCTATGGTTATTTTTTACCGGATGCAGATGAGCAGAATGTGGTGGCTGAATTGGTAGGTACAGAAAAACCTGAAGAAATTATTACTATTGGTGGACACTTAGATAGTTGGGATGTGAATGAAGGGGCGCATGATGATGGTGCAGGCATTGTTCAAACCATGGAAGTGTTAAGAACCATGAAGGCTTTAAATTATCATCCCAAACGCACCATACGTTTTGTTTTATTTGCCAATGAAGAAAATGGAGACATGGGCGGATTGAAATATGCAGAACTAGCCAAGTTGAATAAAGAGAAACATATTTTTGCTTTGGAAAGTGATGCAGGTGGATTTACGCCAAGAGCCATTGGTATTACTAGTTCTGCAGCACAATTTAAAAAGTTTCAACAATGGACCCCTTTATTAAAACCCTATGGCACTGAAATTACAGCAGGGGGTGGTGGTTCAGACATTGGCCCTTTAACTACTTATGATAAAACAATTATCATGTCAGGCTTACTTCCAGACAGTCAACGTTATTTTGATTTGCACCATGCTAAAACAGATGTTTTTGAAAATGTAAATAAACGCGAATTACTTTTAGGCGCTGCCAATATTGCTGCAATTATTTATTTGATTGATCAGTATGGAGTGAATCCTTAAATAAAAACCAAGACCCCCGTTTATGGGGGGTCTTGAAAAAATCATAAGAGAAAAAATTATATAGTCCTTAAATTTTCTTAAGGACTATATAATTATCTACTTAAGTTCATGGAACGTTCTTTGTATAAATTTCTAAAGTAAGGGTCGCGTAAGTCTTTAATGAATCGGATGGCTTCTCCGGTGCTTTTCATCTCTGGGCCTAATTCTTTATTCACGCCAGGGAATTTATCAAAACTAAATACAGGCTCTTTGATCGCATAGCCTTCTAGTTTTTTCTCCATGGTGAATTCGGTTAATTTATTGGCACCCAACATTACTTTTGTGGCAATGTTTAAATAAGGTATTTGGTAAGCTTTCGCAATGAATGGAGTAGTTCTTGAAGCTCTTGGGTTAGCTTCTATCACAAACACTTTCCCATCTTTAATTGCAAATTGAATATTGATAAGTCCTCTAATATTTAAAGCCCTTGCAATTTTCTCACTGTAAAATTCCATGGTCTCCACAATCAATGGTGTAAGGTTGAAGGCAGGCAATACCGCATTACTATCACCGCTATGAATACCTGCGGGTTCAATATGTTCCATCACACCCATGATATGAAATGTTTCTCCATCAAAAATGGCATCTACCTCTGCTTCTTGACAACGGTCCAAGAAATGATCAATCAATATTTTATTACTTGGAATATGTTTTAAGATACTTACTACGGCTGTTTCTACTTCTGCATCATTAATCACAATGCGCATTCTTTGTCCGCCAATCACATAGCTAGGTCTTACGAGTACTGGATAACCTACTTTATTGGCTACCTCAATGGCTTCTTCTGCGCTATAAGCTGTTCCGTATTCAGGATAAGGAATATTTAATTCTTTTAATAAATCACTAAAGCGACCTCTGTCTTCGGCGATGTCCAAACTATCAAAAGAAGTTCCAATAATTTTAATGCCTCTTTCGCTTAAGCGTTTGGCTAATTTTAATGCGGTCTGACCTCCTAGTTGTACGATGACGCCTTCTGGTTTTTCTAATTCAATGATTTCCCAAAGGTGTTCCCAAAAAACAGGTTCAAAGTAAAGCTTATCGGCCATGTCAAAATCGGTCGATACGGTTTCTGGATTACAATTCACCATGATGGCTTCATAGCCAGACTCTTTCACAGCCAATAATCCATGTACACAACAGTAATCAAATTCAATACCTTGACCAATACGGTTGGGGCCACTGCCTAATACAATGATTTTCTTTTTTTTCGTGGAGATGGATTCGTTGGAATTCAGCGTCTTGCTCATAGGGTATGAAATTGGGCAAAAATACATCAGCGAAACCATTTCTACGAATTTTTATGGAATGGTTTTTCCACCATATTTTCTTGAACTTACCTGACCAAGCAAAGCTCCTGCCAGCGTGTGGTGTAGCGTTTACTGCGCCTTTCGCTGCGCATTTTCCAGTTTTTTTGGGTGCCGCTGGTGCCAAATTTTAAGATATCGTTGCGGTAGGCGGCATTCATATTGTCAATTACATTCATTAGTTTTTTACGTTTGGCATCGGCAGGGGCAACAAATAGATTGGTTTGGAGTGCATTATCGGGTACAAAATCACTCAAAATAACACCTGCTTTCTTGTAAATCTCTCCTGGTTCAAATAGACTTTTGCCTAAGGCCACTACGGCCTTAATAATGTCTGGGCTAAGTTGGGTAGGGTTATCCAAAACGGTATAACCACTTGCTTGCCTTCCTCGGTGGTAATGGCCAGCCTCCATCAGGATGGGTGCTTTTTTAAGTAAAAAAACACTTATGCCACCAGCAGCACTGTGCTGTCTTCTTAGTTTTTCGGCAGCACGCGTTGCATAAGTGGCAAGGGCTTCTTCTATTTCTTGCCAATCGGTGACTTCGCGACCAAACATGCGTGTGGTAGCGATCATTTTTTTTTCGGTGCGAGGAGCTTGCATGGAATGACTTTGTGCTCCTTTTAATTCTCTCAACAATCTAATACCAGTAACGCCTCCTAAAAAACGTTTGCCCCAACTAAGGTCTTTAATGCTAAGTGCGTAGGCTGTATGTATGCCATAGGTTTTTAATTTTTCACTATAACTAAAACCAATTCCCCAAATATCATCAATAGGTGTTTGTTGTAAAGCAGCTTGCACTTTTTTAGTATCATTGAGTATCACAATACAACCTGTTTTTATCTTATTTTTTTTAGCCAATCGGTTAGCCACTTTACTAAGTACTTTATTGGGGCCTACGCCAATAGAAACAGAAATACCTGTCCAAGTTTCTATTTTATTTTTTAATTGGATACAAAAATCTTGTAGCGCTTCGGTAGGAATATGTTTTAAATCTAAAAAGGCTTCGTCTACCGAATATACTTCTACACAACCCGGTGGTAGCAGCTGTCTCATGGTTTCCATCACGCGCCAACTAAGGTCGCCGTATAAGTGGTAGTTAGAAGAAAAAGCGTGCACTTTATTTTTTTCAATTAATTCTTTTGCTTGAAAATAAGGCACGGCCATAGAAATGCCTAGCTGTTTGGCTTCGTCGGAACGCGATACAATACAACCATCATTATTACTAAGCACCACTACGGGCGCATTTTGTAGTTGGGGCTGAAAAAGACGTTCGCAGGAACAATAAAAACTATTACAATCAACAATGGCTTGCACAAAAAATATTTTAAGGCGTACAGATAAACTTTACAAACTATGTATCACAAAACTAACCACGCCCCAAGTGCTGTACTGTTCTAGTTGCGCTACTTGAATGGTACCATATCTTTTATTTTCAGGCACCAGGCTAATACTATGTTCTTGTATTTGTAATCGGCGTACTAAAAATTCTCCATTCAAAACAGCTACCACTACTTTGCCTGAGCTCGCGGGTAGGCTTCTATCTACAATTAAAATATCACCTATGTGAATGCCGGCACCTAACATGGCATCACTGTTCACGCGAAAGAAAAAAGTTGCGGGCTTATTGCGAATCAATTGCTCGTTGAGATCGATGCCTCTTTCCATAAAATCGTCCGAGGCAGCGCCAAAACCGGTGGCATTGGCCTGAATGATTTGTTCCGACTGGTAATTTTTATTGATTTGTTGGGTAGCAATGCCTTCTCCTGGGTCTCTATCTATAAATGACATAAAACTAAATTTATTAGCAATATTAACTAAATAATTTAGTATTTTACTGATTAATTTATACCCTTTTCTCAACGTATTTATACGCTGCTTTTGGGAATATATTTTTTCTAGGCAGTTTAAAATCAGGGCTTTATCAATTGGGTTGGCGTATATTGAGCCTGAAACAAAGGCCAAATGCGTAAATTTTTCATAGATCCCATTATTGGAAGGGCTAAAACCATTGATACAAGTTTTTACCTAGACCCCATTTATTTGGAGGCTTCCAAGGAAAAAATATTTGCCCCCAGTTGGCAGTACCTGGGCCATGTAGGCATGGTGCCCAAAGCAGGGGATGCACATCCATTTAAATTATTGGAAAACTATATAGATGAACCCTTGGTACTAACGCGAGATGCCAACGAACAAATACATTGTTTGTCTAATGTATGTACCCATCGAGGAAATTTGATGGTGTATGAACCTTGTTCAGCACAAAAACATTTGCGTTGTAAATACCATGGCCGGGCTTTTCATTTAGATGGAAAATTTATTTCCATGCCAGAATTTTCTGCTGTTGAAAATTTTATTCCAGAGAACAATCATTTACATCCATTGCAATTATTTAAGTGGGGTCCATTGTTGTTTACGCAGTTGAAAAAAGGGATGGGGCCAGAACTATTTTTTCAAGAAATGCAAAAGCGAGTAGGGTGGTTGCCTATGGATGATTTAGTTTTTGATGCAAGTAGGTCTAAGGATTATTATATTAAATCCAATTGGGCCCTGTATTGTGAAAATTATTTAGAAGGTTTCCATATTCCTTTTGTGCACCCAGGCTTGAATGCTTTTCTAGATTTTAAGGATTATTCTACCGAGTTGTTTACTTATGCAAGTTTACAATTAGGTATTGCCAAAAACGATGAACATTGTTTTGAGATTCCTAAGGATCATCCAGATGCAGGTAAAAAAATTGCAGCCTATTATTTTTGGGTATTCCCTAACATGATGTTTAATTTTTATCCATGGGGCTTATCGGTCAATATTATTACACCTATTGATGCGGGCAATACTAAGGTAAGTTTTTTAAGTTTTGTCTTTGATGCTAGTAAATTAGGTAAAGGGGCAGGGCATGGATTAGACACGGTAGAACAAGAAGATGAAGAAATTGTACAACATGTACAAGAGGGCATCCGTTCTCGCTTTTATCATTATGGAAGGTATGCCACCCTGCGTGAGCAAGGAACACATCATTTCCATAGCTTGATTGCGCAATGTCTAGATCAATAGAAGGACGCTCTATTTTTTTTCAATTAGACTTACTCGCTAAATTCTATTTATCATTTGACCCAATGGACGGCCGCCGTCCAACTGCTTCCTGCGTATACATGATATTTTTCTGAAAAACTACCTTGATTCAAAGCAAAAGATAAATTCATTAAACTATTTAAATAGGCAAGTGGTTTTCCAACCCCTACACCACCAAAAGTATTTTCAAATGGCATAGCGCCAGTATAAACTAATTTTTTGTCGTGAAAAATTTGTACTTGAATTTCATTTTTTAAATGAGCAAGGGCAGTAAAGTTTTTCCATCTTTCTTGATCAATATTGGTCCAAATATTTCCATATTGAATGTCTAATATATCAATGGTGCCTTTTAATTGACTACCCACTAGTGCCGCTTTTTGAAAACTAAGCGAAGTAATAGGTTCATTACTTATTTTACCCACTTGGTCATAACTAATTTTGTGCGCCGCTAATCTTGCAGCCGTATAAGCATACACATCTCTACCATGAAAAGTATAAGAAGCGCCTGAATTTTTTCTTCGATTGATGGCTTCATCAATTTCTCTTACAGAATCAATGCCCAAAGAATTGGCAATTAAAGTAAGGGTACCATTGTCGGGCGTGACAATATAATGACCCGATTTTGTTTTCACCACCACCGATTTTCTTTGGGTACCTACACCAGGATCCACCACAGAAACAAATACCGTACCTATGGGCCAATAAGTGACCGTCTGATCCAATCGGTAAGCGGCTTCCCAAATATTATAAGCAGGTATGTCATGGGTAAGGTCATATAATTTTAAACTAGGATCCACCGAACTCGCTACGCCTTTCATGGCCGATACGGCTCCGTCCTTGGTGCCAAAATCGGTTTGGAAAACCACCATGCCGTTTTGAGCAGAAGCACTAAATGTTGTCAATGTAATGATGGCCCAATTGGCAATAATTTTTCTCATAGAAATCAATTTATTTACAAATACTATTAAATAAAAAAGCCTTCCCGAATCAACGAGAAGGCTTTAAAGTTATTCAAAAAATGGCATTAAAATTTAAAGCTCAATTTGCTAAATATTCTCATTCCGTTGTAACCCATTTGAACACCATCCCATGGTCCACCGGTTTCGTTGTCGCCAGCCCACCATTTTGCTTGTGGATTCACTGCAAAATCTGGATGCGTATTGAGGATATTGTCGGCGCCTAGCACCCAAGCTATTTTCTTGTTCACTTGAACATTCAGGTATACATCGGTAGTGAACTTTCCTTTGTAATTGAAAATTTCAGGAACTAAGGTATTGCCAGATTCATCAGCATCAGCAGGAACTTCTGGATTCACACCATCTCCATTCACCCCAAAACCAGAAAGGGTTACATCTCCAAAATAAGTGACTCTTGCACCAACGCTTATTTTGTTTTTAGTATAATCTAAATTCATAGAGAATTTAGATTTAGGCGCAGAAGCTTTTAAGAAATATTTTTCTCTATCACTAAAGAAAGTGCTTGTATTGTATTCGGTGGTACTTAATGCTGCAGGAACATGTATGGCATCAATAGCGATGTCTTGGAAATTGGCTACAAATAAAACTTTGAATTTTTCTTTATTGGAAAGTTTCACTTGGTAGTCGGCCACTACATCTACCCCTGTATTGGTGGTATTGACTGCATTGGCAAAAAATTGTGCTGTTTGTACACCAAGGGCATCCAATTTGGTGGTCAATGCTGCAGGTAAGCTTGGATCGCTTGCGCTAAATAAGCCTGATAAAACCACTCTGTCTTTCATCTTGATGGAATAGCCGTCCACAGTAAAGGTTAAACCCTTGGCTGGTTTCCAAGAAAAGCCTAAGCTAGTATTGGTGGAAGTTTCTTGTTTTAAAGAAGGAATGCCTGCAAGTTTAGTTATTGGGTCATCATTATTCGCAATTCTTGATTGGACTAAATTTCCGCCAGAAAAAGAAGTCAATGTATTGCTGAAATATTTTTGTTGTAAAGAAGGTGCACGGTAACCTGTACTAAAAGATCCTCTAAAATTAAAGTTCTCAGTTAGTTTATATCTAAACGAAGTTTTAAAAGTGCTTACGGCGCCAAAATCAGAATAATTTTCTAATCGAACCGCCCCTGTCAACAATAAGGCTGCATTAGGAGTGTATTCCAAATCTCCGTACAAGCCACCTACTGTTCTACTTTTATTTAATTTGTCGTCAGGGCTAAAACCTGGGAAACCTTGAGAACCAGGTGCTTGATCAAATGTATTGCTGTAGCCTTTATAGGAATCTACTTCCCCTGCAAAAATACCGAAGGCTTCGTAACGTAATTCTGTACCATAAGAAACTTTAACTCCACCATCGTTCACTTTACCAAACTGTTTGGTCAAATCTAAGTTAGTGGTGTTTTGTAAGAAATTAAATCCGCCATCATCAAAATGTGTTTTACTAGCGTTGCCAATAATAGAAGCATTAAAAGTTCCATCTCCATAATAATGAAAATTATTGCGACCAATCGTATTGCTTAAATCCCAATCCCAGCCACTGTTATTGGTGCCTGATAAACCTGCTGCTAAGGAAAGGTCTTGAATGTTGGTTTGAATATGCGGGTTATAACTGGTATCGCCAGAGCCATCAGCAAACATGATACTAGGTACATAAATAATTGTACCATTGCTATTGACAGGGAAGCGACTTGATTTTCTTGGCCAGTTTCTTGTATAGGCGTAGGCATCAGAATTTTTATTATTAAAACTTCCAAATGTATAAAATTTAGTTTTTGAATCGATAGGTAATTCCATATTAAACATGGTCCCAACAGAATTCATAGAGCCATCCCCAAACCCTTGTCTCCAATTATTGGTTGGTAAGCCATCTGCATTCGCAATATCAGAAGAAGCTGCTTGACGGAAGGTTTTTCCTTGATCCAATAAGTCAAAAGAAATATTGATAAATCCTCCTTGTTTGCCTAAATCAAAACCTCTATTTGCAGACAATGATTTAGTTACTCCATCAATAGGATTGGAATACAAATAATCGTGGTTGTCTTTGAATTGATAAGTATTGAATTTTTTATCATTGTATCCTGCAATACCTGTGGTCACGTTCCACTCGCCAGTATTCTTTTTAAGTACAATATTCATTACCCCGGCAATCGCATCTGAACCATATTGTGCCGATGCACCGTCTCTTAAAATTTCAATTCTATCTACCGCAGACATCGGAAAACCATTTAAATCAACGCCTGATCCACCGCGTCCTCTAGTTCCAAACAAGCCAACCAAGGCGGTGCTGTGTCTGCGTTTGCCATTTATTAATACTAAGGTTTGATCTGGTCCTAAACCTCTAAGTGTTCCTATATCTACGTGATCCGCTCCATCTGCGCCAGATTGCTTATTGTAGTTAAATGAAGGTGCTACATAATTTAGAGTTGAAGTTAAATCCATTCTTGCCGTATTAATTCCGACATCACTTAATTTAATTACATCTACGGGTACTGGAGATTCTGTTTTAACACGTCCAATACCTCTACTACCCACCAAGATAACGTCTTGTAAATCAGAAGTGCTTGCAGTTAAAACTACATTGATATTGTTTCCAGTGGCCAATTGTTTTTTTGTTTCAAAACCAACAAAGCTAAATTCTAAAACATCATTTGCTTTTGCATTGATAGAATAGGTACCTGTGTTGTTGGTCAAGGTAACTGCTTTTGAACTGGCATCTTTTACAGTGACTCCTTCTAATGGATTTCCTTTTGCATCACGAACTGTACCTTTTATACTTTCTTTTTGTGCCCATGCACCAAGCGATAAAAGTGTACAAACCAATAGAAAAAGGGGGGTTAGTTTCATGTTCATAATTAGTAGATTTGTATTGAATTTACAACTTTTTATGCTTTTGTGATTAATACACCATAATTAATTACTTTTAAACGGTTCTAAAAGCCATTTATACCCCATGGAAGCTATTTTACATCATATTGAAAATCTATTTAATACTTTCAAGGGTAGTCCTTGGGATTCCATTCAGAAAATTCCCCAAAGTGGGGGAGATCGGATCTATTTTAGAATTCATCAAGGGGCGGAAACCTGGATTGCCACCTATAATTTGAATGTAAAGGAGAATCAAACCTTTATCTATTTTGCCCAACACTTTCATGAAAGAGGCATGCCTGTGCCCAAACTGCTAGCGGTAAACCATGACCAAACCGTTTATTTGCAAGAAGATGTTGGAACTACTTCTTTATTGGATGTATTAGAGCAAGAAGGTAAAACTGATGCGGTTTTTGCCTTATTCCAAAAAAGTTTGACCGCCTTGGCAAAATTACAAATTCAAGGAGCCCAGGGATTGGATTACAATCATTGTTTGACTTCGAAAAGTTTTGGCAAACATTCTATTTTAACAGATCTACTCTATTATAAATATTATTTCTTGGATACCTTACAATATCCTTATGATAAACAAGCCTTGATTGATGAGTTGGAATTGTTAAGCGACCAATTGGCGCAAAATCAGTACGATAATTTTATGTTCCGTGATTTTCAAAGTAGAAATATCATGGTCAAGGAAGGCGAAGTATTTTTTATAGATTTTCAAGGAGGCATGCAAGGTGGTTTACCTTATGATCTGGCTTCTTTGTTGTGGCAAGCCAAAGCAGAGTTGTCTAATGATTGGAAAGAAAAATTATTGGTTCATTACATCAATGAATTACAAAAATTACTTCCTACACCCCTTGATGTCAATGAATTTAAAAAACAATACCATGGTTTTGTATTGTTAAGATTGTTGCAAGTGCTGGGCGCATATGGTTTTAGAGGTTTGTTTGAAAGAAAGGCGCATTTTTTAACCAGCATTCCTTTGGGCTTAAAGAATTTAAAAAACTTTTTACAAACATATAGTTTGGCGAAGGATACGCCGGTCTTTGCTTCTATATTGAATTGGATGGTGAGTGAGGAAGTCATACAAAGGTTTACACCACTAACAGCCAATGAAACTACCCCATTGGTGATTACCATCAATAGTTTTAGTTATAAGAAGGGCATACCGGCGGATGATTCTGAAAATGGCGGGGGCTTTGTCTTTGACATGCGCGGTATTTTAAACCCAGGCAGGGTAGAGGAACATAAAAAACAATCTGGCTTAGATAAACCCGTGCAAGATTTTTTAGAACAAAGAACCAAAATGAATACTTTTTTAAATAGTGTATGGGACTTGATTGACATTACGGTAGAAGATTATTTGAAAAGGGGCTTCACTTCCTTACATATTAATTTTGGTTGTACAGGCGGTCAACACAGAAGTGTGTATGCTGCTGAACAAACAGCGAGACATTTAAGAAATAAATATAAGGTGAAAACGGTTTTGGAACATACCAATCAAAAAAACTGGCTTAAATAATATACTATGCGCGCAATGATCTTAGCAGCAGGTTTAGGCACTAGGCTAAAACCTTTTACCAATAAGCATCCCAAGGCCTTGGCAGAAGTGAATGGGAAATCTTTGTTGCAAAGAAATGTAGAATATTTGCAAGCCTTTGGTATTGATGAAGTGCTAGTGAATGTGCATCATTTTGCCCATCAAATCATTGAGGCAGTTGAAACTAATAAAGGATGGGGCAGCAAGGTATTTATTTCCGATGAAACTAGTGAAGTTTTAGAAACGGGCGGTGGCGTTTTGTTGGCAAAATCTTTTTTTGAAAAAGATGAAAATTGGCTAGTCATGAACGCCGATATTTTAACCAATTTAGCTATTGATAAAATAATTGCTGCTGATAAAGTATTATCCGAAGGAACTGAAAATTATATTGCCACTTTAGCGGTCACCAATAGAGTGTCCAGTAGAAATTTATTATTTAGTACTGCTGGAAAATTAATTGGTTGGAGAAACAATACCACCGGAGAAGAAAAGTGGGCTGATCTAAAATATGCAGCCGTTTCCGCTGATGCTATTGTAGCCAAAGCCTTTAGCGGTATTCAAATTTTACATGCATCTTTTTACCCTTCCTTAAAATTAACTGGTAAATTTTCATTGATAGATGCTTATTTACAATTGGCGGCCAATCATTCCATTGGTTTTTTTGACCATAGCGATGACATTTTATTAGATGTGGGCAAGCCGGAAAATCTAGAAAAAGCTGCAGGGCTTTTTCAATAAATCACAAATGCGCTACTTATACTTTAATGTATATTTTCTTTTTGTCTAAGTAAAAAGCCAGTAGGCCAAAGAAAGCAATCACGCACAAGGCATAAACAAAAGATCCAACGCGTAAATCGCTGTTCATATTTTTACATACTTTTTCGTAAAACCAAGGCAGGCTGGAAGTGAATACTGGCTTGCCTTCTGTGTCTTGATGATCTACCCATCTTAATAAACTTAAAACACGTGGTAAGAATCCACTCAATACAAACACAAATAAGGGGTTCTTTCCAAATACATCAAAGAATTTACTCCAAGCGCCTTTTGTATTTTTAAATTCAAGTAAATAAATTAACATGCTTAAGGTGATGATGGCCAAGCCCGAAGTATACAATACATAACTACTGGTCCATATTTTTTTATTGATGGGAAAACTAAAATCCCAAATATAGCCTGCCACCACTAGTACCACACCTGTTAAAATTAATTGCGCTAACATTTCATAATTCTTACCTTTTAACTGAATGTATTCACCCACTAAAAAACCCAGTATCACTTGTACGATGGCAGGTAATGTGCTTGTTAATCCTTCTGGATCAAAGGGAACACCTTCTCCTTTATACAAATGGGTAATGCCTAATACAGATTGATCCACTGCATTGCCAAAATAACCTGACAAACTAAAGGGATGTCCTGCTGCACCTAGTGCATATGCAAGCACCCAATAAATAACCAATATCATCATGCCTATAAAAAGCGCTATGCGAGATTTTCCATAATAAATTATAACAGAAGCGAAAAAATAACAAAGGGCGATGCGTTGTAAGACGCCAAAAATGCGCACTGTTTCCCAAGGTTTAAAAACCAAAACCCCATCGGACCATTTTACAAAAGGACTCCAGTTTAAAAATAAGCCAATACCAAAAATCAAAATGGTTCGCTTCATTACCTTGGTCCAAAATTCAGCAGCGCCCGCATTTTGTAATTTAGGCATCACAAAGGAGAGGGCATTACCCACTGCAAATAGAAAGAAAGGAAAAACTAAATCGGTGGGGGTGCATCCATGCCAATTGGCATGTTCCAATGGGCTATAAATATGGGCCCAAGAACCAGGGTTATTCACTAAAATCATTAAGGCAACGGTAGCCCCTCTAAATACATCTAAGGAATAATATCTTTGCTGATTCATGATTGCTTATATTATAAATTTCTTAACGATAAATAGCAGTATTTTAATATCTTTGTAAGATACAAAATCAGATGGGAAAAAACATATTAATTACAGGCGGAGCGGGCTTTATAGGCTCACATGTGGTGCGTTTAATGGTCACCAAATATCCTCAGTATCAAATTTTTAATTTAGATGCCTTGACCTATGCAGGTAATTTGGAAAACTTAAAGGACATTGAAAAATTACCTAATTACCATTTTGTAAAAGCCAATATTTTAGAGGCCGATGCTTTAAAAGCCATTTTTGAAAAGCATAGTATCACAGATGTAATTCATTTAGCGGCAGAATCGCATGTAGATAGATCCATAGTTTCCCCATTAGATTTTGTGTATACCAATGTGATTGGCACCGTGAACTTATTAAATACCGCCAAAGAATATTGGAAGGGCGATTTAAGTTATGAAAAAGCACATGATGGATCATGGACAAAAAACCGCGATCATATTTTTTACCATATTTCTACCGATGAAGTGTATGGAAGTTTAGGCAAGGAAGGTTTATTTAAAGAAACTACTGCTTATGATCCTAACTCTCCTTATTCTGCCAGTAAAGCTGCTAGTGATCATTTTGTGCGTGCGTATGGCGAAACCTATCATCTGCCTTATGTAGTTTCTAATTGTTCTAACAATTATGGACCTAATCATTTTCCAGAAAAATTAATTCCTTTATTTATCCATAATATCATTCATAAAAAAGCATTACCTGTTTATGGCGATGGCTTGTATACTCGTGATTGGTTGTATGTGATAGATCATGCGCGTGCCATTGATCTAATTTTTCATCAAGGAAAAAATGGAGACACTTACAATATTGGCGGCTTTAATGAATGGACCAATATTGATTTAGTGAAAGTGATGTGTGCGCAAATGGATGTTAAATTAGGCAGAGCAAAAGGCGAAAGTGAATCTTTAATTACTTATGTGAAAGACCGACCAGGTCATGACCGCAGGTATGCCATTGATGCTACTAAATTAAACAAGGAATTAGGCTGGAGCCCCTCCGTTACTTTTGAGCAAGGCTTGGCTGCCACCATTGACTGGTATTTGAGTAATGGTCCTTGGTTAGACAATGTTACCAGTGGTGCTTACCAACAGTATTACAATTCCATGTACGACAATAGATAATGACTAACTATAATTAGATTAATGAAAATAGAAGCCACCCCTTTAAAAGATTGTTTTATTATACACGATACCGTGCATGGAGATGCACGTGGTTATTTTATAGAAACTTTTAATCAAAAAGATTTTAAAGCGGCAAGTGGTTTAGACATTTCTTTTGTACAAGACAATCAATCTAAGTCAAGTAAAGGAGTGCTAAGAGGTTTGCATATGCAGTCGGGCGATGCTGCTCAAGCCAAGCTAGTAAGGGTTTTAGAGGGAGCAGTTTTAGATGTAGCTGTAGATTTAAGAAAAGGGTCACCAAGTTTCGGTCAGCATTTTGCCATTGAATTAACCGCAGATAACCACAAACAATTTTTTGTACCTGCAGGTTTTGCCCATGGTTTTGTGGTCTTAAGTGAAACAGCCACCTTCTTTTATAAAGTAGATAAATTTTATCAACCCGGCAATGAAGTGGGCATCATGTATAATGACAAGGATTTAAACATAGATTGGAAATTAGATAGCAGCGAACTCCTATTTTCTGAAAAAGATAAAACATTAGGAAGCTTTGCAGCCTATGCGGCAAGTTTATAAATATTTTAAATAGTTTACTCATGAAGGGAATCATATTAGCAGGCGGATCAGGTACTAGGTTGTATCCTATTACCAAGGGTATTAGCAAGCAATTAATGCCTATTTATGATAAGCCGATGATTTATTATCCGCTTTCTGTTTTATTATTAGCCGGTATTAAAGAGGTATTAATTATTACCACACCTGAGGATAGCGATCAATTCAAAAGATTATTAGGAGACGGCTCAGAAATTGGTTGTTCGTTTCATTATGCAGTACAAGCAGTGCCCAATGGTTTGGCGCAAGCCTTTGTCATTGGTGCCGATTTTATAGGAAAAGATAAAGTAGCCTTAGTTTTAGGAGACAATATTTTTTATGGAGCCGGCTTTAGTAAGTTAGTACAATCTTTCAATGATGTGAATGGGGCGGCCGTGTTTGCTTATGAAGTAAATGATCCTGAGCGTTATGGGGTGGTAGCGTTTGATGCCAATAACAATGCCATTTCATTAGAAGAAAAACCTAGTGCACCCCAATCAAATTATGCAGTGCCTGGTTTATATTTTTATGACAACCAAGTGGTGGAGATTGCAAAAAATATACCCGCCTCTCCAAGAGGGGAATATGAAATCACGGACGTCAATAAAGTATACTTGCAAAAAAAGCAATTACAGGTGGGCATCATGAATCGTGGAACTGCCTGGTTAGATACAGGCACTTTTGAGTCCTTGGCTGATGCTTGCGAGTTTGTACGTGTGATAGAGAAAAGACAAAGTCAAAAAATAGGCTGTATAGAGGAAGTTGCCTATAGAATGGGCTTTATTGACAAGGCTCAATTATTGGTTTTGGCCGATAAATACGCCAAAAGTGGCTATGGGGAATACCTCAGACAGCTCAAAAAGTAGGTTTTTCCTAGTTTGTGCTAGACATATCCCATTTTCTTAAACAAAATCTGAACAATTTTATTAATTGGTTGTTCTTATGGTATGTCAACTTATTCAATCAAAGATTTAGAGCAAATTTCAGGCATTAAGGCCCATACCATACGTATTTGGGAACAACGTTATAGTTTTTTACAGCCCTCACGTACCGAAACGAATATCAGGACTTATTCTGCCAATGAATTAAAGATGATACTCAACGTTTCCTTATTGAATAAATATGGTTTTAAAGTATCCCATATTGATAAGTTGAGTCCAGAACAAATGGAGGAGAAAATTCTTTCTCTAAACCAATTGGATGCCATTAAAGAAAGGGTAGTCAACCATCTAATTAAAGAAACCATTTCATTGAACATGCATGGTTTTGAGCAGCAGTTAGATTTATACATCGCCCAAAAAGGCATTGAAAAAACCATCACTGAAATCATATTTTCCTATTTAGAAAGGGTGGGTATATTATGGATGACCAATCATATCAACCCTGCACAAGAGCATTTGGTCTTTAATGTAGTTAGGCAAAAGATTATACTTGGCATTGAACGATTGGCTCCTGTAAAACAATTCACTAAAAGAATTGTTTTATTTATGCCAGAAGGAGAGCATCATGAAATTGGTTTATTATTCATACATTTTTTATTGAAACAAAATGGCATCTATGTAGATTATTTAGGGGCCAATTTACCGGTGGCTGATTTTAAATATTTCATATCTATAAAAAAACCAGACTATGCTTTTTGTCATATTACTTCACCTGCCAAAGGGTTTAAATTAGATAGATTTTTAGATCAATTGTCAACCATTGACAAAGACATAAGTCTTATTTTATCTGGACAACTTATACAGAATTTTGAAGGGCCGGTAGCATCCAATATTCAAATTAAAAGAAACTTAGCGGATACCCTTCAGTTATTACGTTCTCTTTAGCCTCCTCCCAGGCTGGTCTTATTCTTTAACTGCACTAACGATTCCCTTCCTTGTAAATATTATATTTAATTAAAATATATAAGTTAATATTTGCTAATAAATTGACTAGTTTATTGACAAAATTTTGCTGTTTACGCTATAAAATGTTTAATTAATTTTAAAAAAAATTAAACAAAAACTTGTTTTATTAGATCAATTATGTTTAGCTTTATTGTCTTAAAGTTAAACAATATTATATGTCAACCGCAGAATTCACCCTATTACTTACAGAAAATGCTGATTTTTTAAAGCCCTTTGCCATTAATTTGACCAAAGACCATGAATCTGCTAAAGATCTATTTCAGGAAACCTTGTATAGAGCCTTGTCTAATAAAGACAAGTACAATGTAGGAACCAATATCAAGGCTTGGTTGTATACCATTATGCGTAATATTTTTATTAATGATTACCGTAAAAAAGCGAAACAATCGGTGGTTTTGGACAACTCACCCAATGATTTTTTAATTGATCAAACTAGAACAAAGGTTTTGAATGATGGGGTGACTAACTTAAATTTGAGAGAAGTTAAGCAGATGATTTACGACTTGCCAGAATTGTTTAGAACTCCTTTTAATTTATATTTTGAAGGCTATAAATACAATGAAATTTCAGAGGCGTTAAATGAACCATTGGGCACCATCAAAAGTCGTATTCACTTTGCTAGAAAAATATTAAAACAGAAAATTCAACGATACTAAATGATGTCCACCCCTTCTAAAAAAGCATTGGTGATTGGTGCTGGCTTTGCTGGCCTATCTGTAGCCACTTTTTTAGCAAAGAAGGGGTGGTCAGTAACTATTATTGAAAAACATAATTTACCTGGAGGCCGTGCCAGAAAATTTGAAGCCCAGGGTTTTACTTTTGATATGGGTCCAAGTTGGTACTGGATGCCCGATGTATTTGAACGTTATTTTGCAGCTTTTGGAAAAAAGGTTTCCGACTTTTATCAATTAAAAAGATTAGACCCCTCTTACCGCGTTTATTTTGATCAAACGCATTGGGATATGCCCGCTAATTATACTGAATTAGCTGCATTATTAGAAAGCGTAGAACCCGGTGCTGCCAAAGCTTTGGATCAATTTATGGAAGAAGCCAAATACAAGTATGATATTGGGGTAGGTAAACTAGTACATCAGCCAGGCATTTCTTTAAAAGAGTTTATAGACATTGATTTAATCAAAGGTGTTTTTAAATTAGATGTATTTCAATCGATGAAGAAACATGTGGCTCGTTTTTTCAAACATCCTTACATTCAAACCTTAATGGAGTTTCCTGTTTTATTTTTAGGAGCCCTTCCACAAAATACACCTGCTTTATATAGTTTAATGAACTATGCTGATATCAAAGGAGGCACTTGGTATCCAGAATTTGGCATGTATAGTATTGTGCAGGCAATGTATGACACCGCTATAGCTCAGGGTGTTCAATTTTACTTTAATGAAGAAGCTTTGCAAATCGAGGTAGTCAATGGAATCGCAAAATCTTGTTTAACTAAATCAAGTGTCACAGGGGAGCAAAAGCATTACGAATTTGATGTAATCATTGGCGCTGGAGATTATCATCATATAGAAACAAAATTATTAACGAGCAAATATCAGTCTTATACTACCAGCTATTGGGAAACGCGTACGATGGCACCAAGTTCAATATTGTATTATGTAGGCTTGAATAAAAAATTAACGGGTGTGACCCATCATTCTTTATTTTTTGATACCGACTTTGGCCTTCATGGTAAAGAAATTTATACGGAGCCTAGTTGGCCCACCAAGCCTTTGTTTTATGCATCAGTACCATCAGTTACCGATCCTACGGTGGCGCCCATAGGAAGTGAAAATTTATTTTTATTAATTCCGGTAGCGGCGGGCTTAGAAGGAGATACTGAGGAAGTTCGAGAAAAATATTTTCAGGAACTCATTGCACGTTTAGAGCAAAGATGGGGCCAATCTATTGCAGACCATATTGTCTATAAAAGGTCTTATGCCGTCTCCGATTTTATAAGTGATTACCATTCTTTTAAGGGGAATGCCTATGGCCTTGCCAATACACTATTACAGACAGCAATCTTAAAGCCTTCTTGCAAAAGCAAAAAGGTGAATAACTTATATTATACAGGTCAATTAACAGTGCCAGGTCCTGGGGTGCCACCAAGTTTAATAAGTGGGGAAGTAGTGGCGGAATTGATTGACAAAAAATATATAAATTTACAGCCTACACATGTCTGATTTAAAACTATACAATGAAGTCACCGGCTTAAGCAGTAAAACTACAACGCTATTGTATAGCTCTAGTTTTTCTTCTGCCATTAAATTGTTGCATGACGATTTGCGTCAGCCTATTTATGATATTTATGGGTTTGTGCGTTTTGCAGATGAAATAGTGGATACTTTTCATGATTATGATAAAGAAAGTCTATTTGCACAATTTAAAAAAGATACTTATGTGGCTTTAGCACAGGGTATTAGTTTGAATCCCATTTTACACCGTTTTCAACTAACCTATTCAAAGTATAAAATTGATCCTGCCTTATTAGAAGCATTTTTAGTGAGTATGGAAATGGATTTAAGTAAACAAAAATACGATATCAATACGTATCAGACTTATATCTATGGTAGTGCGGAGGTGGTTGGTTTGATGTGTTTACATATATTTTGTGAGGGGGATATGGATCAATTTGAAAAATTAAAACCATCGGCAAAACATCTAGGTGCTGCTTTTCAAAAAGTTAATTTCTTAAGGGACATTAAGGCAGATTTTGAAGGCTTAGACAGAATGTATTTTCCTAACTGTGATTTTTCTAATTTTACTTTATCAGATAAAGCAATAATTGAAGCGGATATACAGGCCGATTTTGAAGAAGCCTTAAAAGGCATTAAAATGCTGCCTTTGAAAGCTAGGTTTGGGGTGTATGTCGCATTTAAATATTATTATTCTTTATTTAAAAAAATAAAGAAAACACAGCCCGATGCTATTTTAAAAACCAGAATTAGAATTCCTACTCCTGGAAAAATATTTATTGTAGCCAAGGCGGCATTGCGTAGTCAGTTGAATTTGTTGTAGTAATTTTGTTCAAAATTTAATAAAATAGTAATTATGGTATTTATATTAGTGATGTTGCTTACTTTTTGCATTATGGAAGGTATAACCTGGTTAACGCATCGTTTTGTGATGCATGGTTTTTTATGGTATTTACATGAAGACCATCACCAACCCACAGGACATTTTTTTGAAAAGAACGATGCCTTCTTTTTAATATTTGCCATTCCTAGTATGGCTTGTATATTCTATGGTAATTTTGTAGGTCCTTTATGGGTAGCGGGTATAGGTACTGGGGTGGCGATGTATGGATTTGCTTATTTTTTAGTCCATGAAGTTATTATACACCAAAGAATTAAGTGGTTTACCAAGTCTAATAGTCGTTATATCAAAGCCATACGATGGGCACACAAGATGCACCACAAACATTTGTACAAAGAAGAAGGAGAGAGTTTTGGTATGTTAATCGTTGCCAAAAAATATTGGGATAAAGTGCGTCGAGACGAAGCTTTACAGAACAATGAATAATGCCCAAACTTCTAATAATTATTTATCCAGCTACGATTATATCATAGCAGGAGCAGGGGCCGCAGGTTTATCTTTATTACATTATTTAATGGATGCGCCAAATTTAGCCACCAAATCAATTTTGGTGATAGATAGGTCTTTTAATAAAACCAATGATCGAACTTGGTGTTTTTGGGACAATAAGATATCTACTTTTGAAAATTTAGTGCAACATCATTGGGATACCATTTCTATTCATGCAGAAGGGTTTGATAAAGAATTACCTGCTGCGCCTTTTTCGTATAAGATGATACAGGGAATTGATTTTTACAATTCCATACTAAGTAAAGCAAAATCTAAATCTAATATTCATTTTAGGGAGGCCACCATACTTAGCATTGAGGTGTTGGATACTTCTAATGAAAATAAAGGGGCGTGTGTAAAATGGGAGGGTGGCGAAATCACTGGGGACTATGTTTTTTCAAGTTTACTCCCTTTTCAAATGAATCAATTAGCGACCGCTGCTGCTTATTCAAACTCCTTAGATTCAAGTACGGATTCAAAAAATAAAGCCCCTTTTTTATGGCAACATTTTAAAGGAAGGGTAGTACAATTTGAGACACCCGTATTTAATAAAAGTATTGCTAAGCTGATGGATTTTAATGTGCCTCAACAAGGAGCTACAGCCTTTATGTATCAATTACCCTTAAATGAAAAGGAGGCCTTGGTAGAATACACTATATTTTCAGCCAATGTATTAGAGATTTCGGAATATGATAAAGTACTAGATGCTTA
>CANFXV010000031.1 GCA_947451115.1 Bacteroidota bacterium | reverse complement strand
TTTAGCGATGAAATCGAAACTTGGATCATCGATGAATTTAAGCGTGTGGGTTGCGATACGGCAAGAAGCGTATTGAATTTAGGCGCAGAAGAATTAGAAAAAAGAACAGATTTAGAAAAAGAAACGATTGCAGATGTGCGTCGAATCTTACAAGAAGAGTTTGACAAAGGGGAATAACCTTTGATTATTGAATATATTTGTATTAGGCGAATCGTCCCGAGTAATCGGAACAAAAAACAACAGAATGTCAGAATTGAAATTACCAAGATTGTTAGCAGCTGCTAAAGAGTTCAACATCGGTCAAGATACCTTGATTGAATTCTTAGTGAAAAAAGGTTTTCCTAAAGACGACCTTAAGCCCACTGCTAAATTAACGGAGGATCAGTATTATTCTTTGCAAGCAGAGTTTCAAAGTGATAAAGTAGCTAGAAACAAAGCGGACCATGTAGAATTACCAAAGAATGCTGTGGCCGATAAAGACAAGGCGAAAAAACCTGTTGTGGCTGAAGTAGAAGCGCCTAAAGTGGAAGCTGCAAAGCCTGCTGAAACAAAAGCATGGCCTCCTGCAGAAGAAGCAAAGCCAGAAGTAAAAGAAGAAGAGAAGCCAAAGAAAACCAAGGTGGCTAGTCCCGAAGTGGAAGCGCCTAAAGTGATAGATAAGATAGACCTTTCTTTAATTGATTCTTCTACAAGACCTAAAAAAGCTGCTAAAAAAACAGAAGAACCAGCTGCGACAGCTCCGAAAGAACCGGCTGCAAAAAAATCTACTAAAAAAGAAGACGATGCCAAAGCTGCTGAAGAAAAGAAAGCCAAGGCTGCACCAGTAGATCATTCCGTTGCGCCTGAAAATGTGCATGGAAAAATTGAAAACATTCAATCAAAAAAATTAGAAGGTCCAAAAATTATGGGCAAAATTGATTTGCCTATCAATAGCGATACACGTCCTAAACCAATGAGTCAAGAGGAAAAGCGTAAACGTAAACGAATTCCTTCTCAAGGCGGCAATCCTAATCAACCTCAACAAGGTGGCGCAGCAGGTGCTAGACCAGGCGGCGGTTACCAAGGTCAGGGCGGTGGCGCAAGACCAGGTGGTTATCAAGGACAAGGGGGTGGAAACAGACCAGGTGGTGGTGCAAGACCAGGTCAAGGGGGAGCGCGTGGTGGAAATAGAAATGCACCTCAAACTGCGGAACAAAAAGAAATTGGTCAAAAAGCCATTCAAGATAAGATTAAAGAAACCCAAGCAAAATTAGCGGGTGCCGGCGGAAGAGGAAAAAGTTTGAAATCTAAATACCGTCGTGCTAAAAGAGAGGAAGCCGCAGAAAATGATAACAATGAAATCACAGACAACAAATTACAAGTAACTGAATTTGTTACCGTAAGTGAATTGTCAAGTTTGATGGACGTAAGTTTTGCAGACATCATTAGCAAATGTATGAACTTGGGCATCATGGTTTCTATCAACCAACGTTTAGATGCGGAGGTAATAGAATTGGTGGCCAGTGAATTTGGATTTGAAGTAGAATTTGTTGGATTAGAAGAAGCGGAAGAAATGGATGAGGAAGAAGAAGCAGATGATTTAGCGAATTTAGTAGAACGTCCTCCGATTGTAACTATTATGGGTCACGTTGACCATGGTAAAACATCTTTACTAGATTATATCCGTAATGCCAATGTAGTAGCTGGTGAGGCAGGAGGTATTACACAACATATTGGTGCTTATGAAGTGACTTTGCCCAATGGTAAAGCCATTACTTTCTTAGATACACCGGGTCACGAAGCCTTTACGGCCATGCGTGCGCGTGGTGCTAAAGTAACCGATATTGCTATTATTGTGGTCGCTGCAGATGATGCGGTGATGCCTCAAACCAAGGAAGCCATAAGTCACGCACAAGCTGCGAATGTACCGATGATTTTTGCGGTGAATAAAATAGATAAAGATGGTGCGAATGCCCAGAAAATATATGAGCAATTATCTCAAATGAATATTTTAGTAGAAGCTTGGGGTGGTAAATTCCAAAACCAAGAATTGTCTGCTAAACAAGGTTTAAATGTGGATGCTTTATTGGAGAAGGTAATTTTAGAGTCTGATTTATTAGATTTAAAAGCCAATCCAAACAGAGAAGGTTCGGGTAGTATCATTGAAGCCTCTTTGGATAAAGGACGTGGATATGTTGCCACCATCTTAGTTCAAAATGGAACTTTAAGACAAGGCGATTTAATTTTATCTGGTCAGTTCTATGGTAGAGTAAAGGCCATGTTTAACGAGCGTAATCAACGTATCGAAGTAGCGCCTCCTTCTACACCAGTAGTCATCTTAGGATTGAATGGTGCACCACAAGCGGGTGAGAAATTCAAAGTGTATGAAGATGAAGCAGAAGCAAAAGAATTAGCCACTAAACGTGCTCAATTATTAAGAGAGCAAGGTTTAAGAACTAGAAAACATATTACATTGGATGAAATTGGTCGTCGTTTGGCCTTGGGTAACTTTAAAGAATTAAACATCATCATTAAAGGTGATGTGGATGGTTCTGTAGAAGCCTTGAGCGATTCCTTACAAAAATTATCTACCGAAGAAATTGCGATTAGAGTTATTTTAAAAGGAGTAGGTCAAATTTCTGAATCAGATGTATTGCTTTCTGCGGCTTCCGATGCCATCATCATTGGATTTAATGTAAGACCTTCTATGCAAGCCAATAAATTGGCAGAAGTGGAAGGAGTGGAAATTAAATTGTATTCAATTATCTACAATGCCATTGACGAAATTAAGAGCGCGATGGAAGGTATGTTGGAACCAAAAATCCAAGAGAAAATTGTGGCCAACGTAGAAGTAAGAGAAGTATACAAATTTGATAAAGCGACCGTTGCTGGTTGTTTTGTACTTGATGGTAAATTAAGTAGAAACAGCAAGATTAGAATTATACGTGATGGTATTGTGGAATATCCTAAGGGAGAAGGCCAAAGTGCTGAATTAGGTAGCTTGAAGCGTTTCAAAGACGATGCTAAAGAAGTGGTGTCGAATATGGAATGTGGATTGACCATCAAAAACTTCACGGACTTGAAAGTGGGTGATATTGTGGAAGCCTTTGAAGAAGAAGAGGTAAAACGTACTTTATAAAAAATTTAGGATTTACTTTTTGGAACCCAGTTTCTACTAGTAGAACTTTGAATATTAATAAACATATTGATGAAATTATTTAAGCTTGTATTTTCTTTTGTTTTTTTAGTATGCGCTCTACCATCCAAAGCGCAAATAAAAAAAGTATTGGCAGATAAAATTATTGCAACAGTGGGCGATAAATTTATTTTAAAGTCTGATGTAGAAAATGCTGCTGCCGATTATAGAAGACAGTATCAAGGGCAAGAAAATCTTACACCGCCTTCTAATTGTGCAATTATTGAAGGAAATTTGATTCGTAAAGCCTTGGTTTTGCAAGCACAGAAAGATTCACTCAATGTAACCGAGGAAGAAGTAGAAAACGCTATTGATAGCCGCATAAGAAATTATATACAACAATTTGGTTCAAAAGAATCTTTGGAGGAAATAGCTGGACGTTCCATCATGCAAATGAAAGAGGATTTTCGCAGTCAAATTAAAGAACAAAGATTGTCCGATCAAATGCAAGAAAAGATTGTTGATAAAATTAAAATCACCCCCAATGAAGTAAAGGCCTTTTACAACAGCATCAATGCAGACAGCTTGCCTTTATATGAAAGTGAAGTTCAAATAATTAGCTTAGTGATGCATCCTAAGGCCAATAGAGATGTAGAAGAATATGTGATTCAACAAATGCTTGGTTATAGAAAACAAATAGAGTCTGGCATCAATACCTTTGATCAATTGGTTAAATTGTATTCTGAAGATCCTAGTGCCAAAGAAAACTTGGGTTTATTTAATTTGAACCGCAACGAGAAAAATTTTGATCCGGCATTTATGGCTGGTTCTTTCAGATTAAAAGAGGGGCAAATTTCTGCACCTATTAAATCTAAATTTGGATACCATATCATTCAATTACTTTCTAGATCTGGGGATGATGCGGTGGTCAAACACATCTTACGCATTCCGCCCATTACCAACGATGAGATCAAAGAAACCAAAACGATTTTAGATAGTATTAGAAAAGAAATTATTGCTGGTAAAACAACCTTTGGAGAAGCAGTGAACAAAAATAGTGATGACGACGGAAGTAAATTTAGTGGTGGAGCAGTGACTGGTCGTGATGGGTCTACTTATGTGAACATTGATCAATTGGATAAAGAAATGGTAGTCTTGATTAAAAATATGAAGCCAGGAGATATTTCACAACCTCAAATTTATTCAGATGACCGTGGCAGAAAGGCAGTAAGGTTAGTTTATTTCAAAGAAAGGTCTGAGCCCCACAGAGAGAACTTAAAAGAAGATTATAATAAAGTAGCACAAAGAGCTTTGGAAATTAAAAAAGCGAAAGCTTTAGAAACCTGGTTTAAAATGCATGTGCCTAATTTTTTTATTTATATCGATCCAGAATATCAGGCTTGCCCTGAATTAAAAGATTGGAATAGAGTGGCTACAGAAATGGCCACAGAAAAAGTATATTAATATTTTCATTAATTTTTTATGCATATTGTTAGTTTCCCAAATAATGAAAGAGGGCATGTTCAGTTTGATTGGCTAGACACCTACCACAGTTTTAGTTTTGGTAGTTACCATGATCCCAAAAAAATACATTATGGAGCGCTTCGCGTGCTGAACGATGACAAAATTGATGAGGGCATGGGTTTTGGAACGCACCCTCATGACAATATGGAAATCATTACTATTCCTTTATATGGCGACTTGCACCACCGAGACAGCACAGGTCGTGATTGTATCATCAAGGAGCATGATGTACAAATTATGAGTGCGGGTAGTGGCATACAGCACAGTGAAGTAAACCCCAATAGAGATAAGCGCGTGGAATTGTTCCAGATTTGGATTTTCCCTAAAGAGCGCAATATTACCCCTAGGTATGATCAAAGGTCCTTTCTTCCCCAGGACAGAGAAGATCAGTTGTTGACCGTGGTTTCTCCCAATGACCCCCAAACCTTATTCATCAATCAGGATGCTTGGTTATCACTTGGGCATTTTATAAAGCCATTTTCTTCAGCATATTCCTTTCATCAGGCTGGACAAGGATTGTATGCTATGTGCATCGAAGGCAATTGTACCATTGGTGGCCAATCCCTTGGGCGTAGGGATGCGGTTGGGATTAGTGGGGTAGACAAGGTAAGCATTGAAGCAGCCCCAGGGTCCGATCTTTTGCTCATTGAGGTCCCTTATTTTACTTCCTAATTTTAGTTGAAAAGTTTTTAGCCTCATATGGGTATACAATAGCGAACTGATGTAAATTTGTAGCTCTTTAAACTCCATCATGAGCGACGAAATCAAACACGAGTGTGGGCTAGCCTTCATTCGACTTAGAAAACCACTTTCTTATTATCTTCAAAAAAGAGGGTCGGTTACCTACGGATTAAATAAGCTTTACCTTTTGATGGAAAAACAGCACAATCGTGGACAAGATGGTGCAGGTTTGGCTACCCTTAAATTAAACATAGAACCAGGTAATCCTTTTTTATACCGATTGCGCAGTAATGCACAACAGCCCATTGCAGATTTGTTTTATAAAATTGGACTTGAAATTCAAGAATTAGAAAAATTCCAACCAGACATTTCAAAACATCCAGGCTTAATGAAAGGTCATTTACCTTTTATGGGTGAAATTTTATTGGGTCATTTACGTTACGGAACACAAGGCAAAAACAATCTTGAATTTTGTCATCCTTTTATCAAGCGTAATTTAGTGCCAGGAAAAAATTTAGCCCTTGCAGGAAATTTTAATTTGGTCAATACCGATGAGCTTTTTGAACAGATCAAAATGGATCCTGGTCCATTCGAAAAGCAAAGTGATTTGGCGGCGATGATGGAAGTGATTCATCATTTCTTAACCAATGAGGAATCCATCAATCCTAATAATCCCAATATTGCAGATGTTTTAAAGAAGGCGGTTCCCTTATTTGACGGAGGTTTTACAGTGGGGGGCTTAGTAGGAAATGGCCATAGCTTTATTTTAAGAGATGCGCATGGCATTAGACCAGCTTATTATTATATAGACGACGAAGTGATTGTAGCAGCCAGTGAGCGAGCGGCAATTAGAACTACTTTTAATGTGGCTGAAAATGAAGTATTAGAATTAATGCCTGGCCAAGCCTTACTAGTGGACGATGAAGGCAATTACAAAATTGAACAAATCATAGCGCCCAAAGAAAGACGTGCCTGTTCTTTTGAAAGAATTTATTTTTCCAGAGGTAGCGATGAAAAAATATACAGAGAACGTATTGCCTTGGGCAATCATTTAAGTAAGATTGTACTTGAACGCATCGACAACGATTTAAAAAATACTATTTTCTCTTATATCCCCAATACGGCGGAAGTGGCTTTTTATGGATTAGTAAAAGGTATGGAAACCTACCTCAATAAAATTAAAGTTGAAAGAATTTTAAGTTGGGGTAGCGAAGTGGATCCTGAAAAATTGGAGGCCATGATTAATCGTAAAATTAGACAAGAAAAAATCGCGATTAAAGATGTAAAATTACGCACTTTCATTACCGAGGATACCAATAGAAATGAAATGGTACAACACGTGTATGACATTACCTATGGTACCTTGCGAAAAGATGAAGATACCTTGGTGATTATTGACGATAGCATTGTAAGAGGTACTACTTTAAAAGAAAGTATTATCAGGATGCTGTCTCGCTTGGGCCCTAAAAAAATTATTGTGGTTTCTTCTGCCCCTCAAATTAGGTATCCCGATTGTTATGGCATTGACATGAGTAAAATGGGCGATTTCATTGCCTTTAGAGCGGTGATTGCCTTATTGAATGAAAAGGGCATGACGAATGTAATTGATGATACGTATCAAAAAATTATAGCCTTAGAGGCTTCTAATGAATTACATACAGAGAATGTGGTGCGCCAATTGTACAAGCCATTTACCCCGGAGGATATTTCGGATAAGATTGCACAGTTAATTACGCCTGAAAATATTAAAATACCTATTGAGGTGATTTATCAAACCATCGAAGACTTGCATGACTGTTGCCCCACCAATACCGGAGACTGGTATTTCACAGGCAACTATCCAACACCAGGAGGTAATAAAGTTTGCAATAAAGCATTTAAAAATTACATCGAAGGAAAAAATGTTAGAGGCTACTAGTTATACTCTATAACAAATAGCGTTAATATTCATACCAGCACCCACGGATGCAAAAATTACAACATCGCCTTTGTTTAATTGATGTTCTTTGTATTTGCCATGTTTGACCATGTCGTATAAAGTAGGAATGGTGGCCACCGAGCTGTTGCCTAAGTCATGAATGCTCATGGGCATGACATTTGCTGGAATGTCTTTGATGCCATATAATTTAAATAAGGCTTTAATAAAACCTTCGTCCATTTTTTCATTGGCTTGGTGCAAAAAGAATTTTTTCACATCATGAATATCCACACCTGCTTTTTCAATGCACTCTTTCATGGCAATAGGTACATTTTTAATGGCATACTCATATACCTTGCGCCCCTTCATCTTTATATACCTTGTGGCTTCTTCTCCTTCTGGATGGTAAGACTTGCCTAGGTATAAGAAATAGGTTTCATCCATGCAATGGCTTTGTACACTGCTTGCTAAAATACCACTAGTGGCATCGGTTGAATTTTCTACAATACAGGCACCGGCACCATCACTAAAAATCATGCTGTCTCTATCATGTGGATCCACCACACGACTCAAGGTTTCAGCACCAATCACCAAACATCTTTTGGCTAAACCAGATTTAATAAAGGAATCGGCTTGAATCACCCCTTGTATCCAACCTGGACAACCAAATAAGATATCATAGGCCACACAGCTTGGATTGCGAATACCCAATAAATTTTTAACCCTTGAAGCAATGGCTGGAATGGTATCAGATTGAATGGTGCCTGCTATAACGTTGCCAAAATTATGGGCGACTATAATTTGATCAATAGTTTCTGGATCTATGCCTGCATCTTGGATCGCCAATTCAGCGGCCTTAGTAGCTAAGTCGGAAGTATTTACATTATTTTCTGCATACCTTCTTTCATAAATACCTGTGATGTCTTTAAATTTTTCAAATATTTCTGCATTGGGGGTATTTATTTTTACGCCATCCTCACCATAAAAACTATGGGCATTAAAAGAGTCATTGGAGATGACCACACCAGGTATATAACTGCCTGTTCCAGTAATTATTGTAGCCATTTATAATATTGGTTATAGTTGAGCAATGGTTCTTAAAACTAAGATAAGTATTTAAAATGATTCTAAAGGTATTTGTCCCCTTTGTGACGTTTCACTTCTGCCACATATTCTTTGATAGATTGTTCTTTTTCTTTGCTGCAAATGAGTAAAACATCCTTGGTGTCCACAATAATAAAATCATCCACACCTTGCACTACTACCAATTTATCTTTAGGCGCATTTATCATACACTTGGTGGCATCAATTACAATCACATTGTCAGAAGCTACTGCATTGCCAAAATAATCTTTTTCCATATTGTCATAAGCACTATTCCAAGTGCCTAAGTCACTCCAGCCAAAGGAGGAAGGCAATACATACACATTATCGGCTTTTTCCATAATGGCAATGTCTATAGAAATATTGACGCATTGAGGATAAATTTTTTCTATTGATTTTTTTTCTTTGGAGGTATTGAAGTTTTCCTTTTCCTGGTCGAACAATTCAAACATTTCAGGCTGGTATTTTTCAAAAGCTTTTAATATGGTACTTGCTCTCCAAGCAAAAATACCTGCATTCCATAAAAAGTCTCCACTGGCTAAAAATGATTCCGCAATTTCCAGGGTAGGTTTTTCGGTAAATGTTTTTACTTTATAAACTCCGTTACTTACTTCCAAACCTTCGAATTGAATATAACCATAGCCAGTATTAGGGTTGCTTGGCTTTATACCAAGGGTTGCGAGTGCATTGATGTTGGCCACAAAATCAAGTGCTTTTTCTACCACTTTTTGAAAATTAGTTGGCTCTAAAATTAAGTGGTCACTAGGCGCTACAATGAAAGTAGCTTGAGGGTCTTTTTGTGCTAATTTGAACGAGATGTAAGCAATGCAAGCAGCTGTATTTTTCTTACTAGGCTCAGCTAATATATTTTCCACTGGCAGATCAGGCAATTGTTTTTTTACAATCTCTACATATTCTTCTGAAGTAACAATGAAAATATTTTCTGCAGGTATAAAAGGTAGGTACCTTTCATAAGTCCATTGAATTAAAGTTTTGCCTGTATTTAAAACGTCTAAAAATTGTTTAGGAAATGCTGTTCTGCTCATGGGCCAAAACCTACTTCCAATTCCGCCTGCCATGATGGCTACATAATGATGTTTGTTTTGCATGCGCAATGTTGTTTATAAAATTCCTTCTTTCATTAAATCGTGGATATGTATCATGCCCATATATTTATTTTCGGCTGCCACAATCAATTGACTGATATCGTGTTTTTCCATAATGGCCAAGGCTTCTACCGCCAAAGCATTTGGATGAATGGTGATAGGGGCTGCATGTGCAATTTCTGCGGCAGTTAAATGGGTCAAGCTATTGTGTTGTTCTAACATACGACGAATGTCTCCATCGGTAATGATGCCTTTGACATTTTCATTTTCATCAATCAATACAGCCGCTCCCAATCTATTTTTTGAAATCGTGACAATCACTTCTTTCAATGAGGTTGTTTTTAGTACTGATGGCTTTGGATTCACTTGTGCAATTTGACCAGTAGTCAAAGTCAGTCTTTTTCCTAAGTTTCCACCAGGATGAAATTTGGCAAAATCAATTGCTTTAAATTCTTTGATTTCCATTAAGCACATGGCCAACAAGTCTCCCATCACCATTTGAACTGTAGTAGAAGAAGTGGGAGCTAAATTATGCATGCAGGCTTCTTTGGCGACTGTTGTATTCAAAACCCAATGCGCTTGCTTGGCTAAATAACTATCCATATTGCCTACCATTCCCACCAATGTATTCCCAAATTTTTGAACCAATTGTACTAAATTTTTTATTTCAGGGCTCTCTCCGCTTTTGCTAATAATCAAAACAATGTCTGAAGGATGAATCATGCCTGAATCACCATGTATGGCATCGGCTGCATGTAAATACAAGGCAGCAGTTCCAGTAGAGTTTAAAGTGGCCACTATCTTTTGAGCGATGATGGCAGTTTTGCCAATACCACTTATGACTAATCTGCCCTTGGAAGCATATATGGCTTTGACTACTTCCACAAATGCAGTGTCAATATTTGCATGTAATGCATTTACTGCGGCTGCTTCAATGTCAAGGGTTCTTTTTGCAATTGAAATAATTCTCTGGTCCATAGGCGGTATAAGAAGCAGCAAAGTTAATGTTTCATCCACATTGATACCCTATTTTTCAAAAAGCTTTGTTTTTTTCCAAAAATTTGGGCTAGATTAAACAATACTGAATTATTTTCGTTAACTTATATACCAACTTAGACAGAATCAGTTGATTTTAAGATAATTAGAAATGCCTGCCCCTAAAAAACCCTCAAAAAAAGCCTCCTCAACTGCTACTAAGGTGAATCCTTTTAGTAAAGCAGCCATTTTAAAGGCTTTGGAGCAATATTTTGGGTTTACCAATTTTAAAGGAACACAAGAAAAAGCCATCGATGCATTATTGAGTGGCAGAGATACTTTTGTGATTATGCCCACCGGTGGGGGCAAAAGCTTGTGCTACCAATTGCCCGCTTTGATGCTGCCTGGTTGTGCCATTGTTGTTTCTCCCTTGATTGCTTTAATGAAAAATCAAGTAGACCTAGTTAGAGGCTACAGTGAAAATGATGAAGTTGCGCACTTTCTAAATTCTTCTTTAAACAAAGGACAGATTAAAGAAGTGAAAGCCGATTTATTAAGCGGCAAAACAAAACTTTTGTATGTAGCGCCCGAAACTTTAACCAAGCAAGAAAATCTTGATTTTTTTAGTGATTTAAATGTTTCTTTTTTTGCTGTAGATGAAGCCCATTGCATTTCTGAATGGGGCCATGATTTTAGACCTGAATATAGAAGGTTAAAAGAAATGATGGAGGAAATCAATGCCAATGTTCCCATTGTTGCATTAACGGCTACGGCAACACCTAAAGTACAAAGTGATATTTTAAAAAACTTAGCATTGCGTGATCCGGAAGTTTTAATTTCTTCTTTTAACAGAGCTAATTTATATTATGAGGTACAGCCTAAAGTAAAAAAAGAAGTCACTGTTAAAAGCATTGTTCGTTATATCTCTCAACACAAAGGGAAAAGTGGAATTATTTACACCTTGAATAGAAAGACCACCGAAGAATTGGCCGATCTATTAAAAGCCAATAAAATAAAAGCAGTGGCTTACCATGCGGGCTTAGATCAAAAATTAAGAGCAGACAGACAGGATCAATTTTTGAATGAAGATGTGCAAGTGATTGTGGCGACCATTGCTTTTGGAATGGGGATTGATAAACCAGACATTAGATTCGTCATTCATTACAATATTCCTAAATCTATAGAAAATTATTATCAAGAAACAGGTCGTGCAGGTAGAGATGGCTTAGAAGGGAATTGCATTTTGTATTATTCCCATAAAGACGTTTCTAAGCTTGAACATTTTTTAAGAGATAAGCCACTCAATGAAAGAGAAGTTGGTGCACAGTTAATTGATGAAACGGTGGCTTTTGCAGAAAGTGGGGCATGCCGAAGAAGAAGTCTATTGCATTATTTTGGAGAAAGTTGGGAAGACACCAATTGCGGCCATTGCGACAATTGTTTGAATCCAAAAGAAAAAATTGAAGCCAAGGATCAATTGGTACAATTGTTAAAAGTGATTGAGGCCTTGAATGAGCGCTTTGTTGCGGATTATGTAGTACAAGTCATAGAAGGAGAATATACGCCACAACTAAGTTTGTATAGACATGAGCAATTGCCTGTATTTGGAATTGGCAAGGCCTACGATAAATTATTTTGGAATAGCATGGTACGTCAAGCCATGTTGGATACCATGATAGAAAAAGATATTGAAGAATATGGCTTGTTAAAAATTACGGCAAAGGGGCATAAGTTTTTAAAAAAACCATCTAGCTTTAAAATGGTATTGAACAATGTTTTTGATGATGCCAATGTTGAAGATGATGAACAAGAGGGGCCGGATGGCGCAGGCACCACCGATGATGTATTGTTTGAAATGCTTAAGGAACTTAGACAAAAAGAAGCCAAGAAAATAGCCTTGCCACCCTTTGTTATTTTTTTAGAAACTTCTCTGCAAGACATGGCTACCTTGTATCCTACCACCTTAGAAGAATTAGAAAGATGTCAAGGCGTAAGTAAAGGGAAGGCCATTAAGTATGGTAGGCCCTTTGTTAAAATGATTGAACAATATGTAGAAGAAAATAACATTGAAAAGCCAGATGACTTTGTGATGAAGTCGGTGGCCAATAAATTCAATCATAAAATTTACATCATTCAAAACGTAGATAAGAAAATTCCATTAGAAACCATTGCTAAAAATAAAGATTTAAAATTAGAAGCATTATTAGAAGAAATGGAAACCATTGCCGCCAGTGGAACTAAATTAAATTTAGACTATGCCATTGATGAATGGCTAGACGAGTATGACCAGGCAGAAATTTTAGAATATTTCAAAAATTGCGAAACTTCCTCTTTGCAAATTGCACAAGAAGAATTAAGTGAAAATAACTATTCCTGGGAGCAGTTAAAAATAATGCGCATTAAGTTTTTAAGTGTAGTAGGTAATTAATTATTTGGTGTAGCTGTTGTTAGCACTTAAATAAGCATGTACCCTTTCCGCCACATTTTTTCTTACACTCATATAATAAAAGTTGTAATCTACAATGTGGTAATTTTCCGTTTTATATAAAAAGCTACCAAAAAAATGAGGCTTCTCTGTCCATAAGACACCTTCATGGTTGGTGGCACCTACCACATTGGGAATTATTTTATTAAAGTTATACAATATAGCACCTGCGTTTTGATATCTATCCACTTTAGTAACATGATTCGTCCAGGACAGCGGGTTGGTGACAATGGCTGTATATTTTTCTTTCTTTACAAATTCAGTTACAAATCCTTCATGAAAAGTTCTCCAAGAACAAATACATCCTGTTTCATTGGGCTTTTCGCAGGCTTTGATTGAAGTATAAATAGCAGGGTCAACCGGCATACCCACTAAATAAGCCACTACTAATTTTTTGCTTAATGGTTTTTCATCAAAAAATTCTTTCAATAATCGAATGGCATGGGTGGAACCTTGACTATGCGAAGCAATAATAATAGGTCTTCCATTATTGTAATGCGCCATATAATATTCAAAAGATTTTTTTACATCTTGATAGGCTGTGTCAAAAGCAGCCAATGCATAACCGGTATCTACTTTATTATTGGGTGTATAAGATTTAATATTTGCTTGACGATACCTTGGTGCAAAAATTCTACCTGCATCATTGAATATAGATGCTTGATTAAGAACTACATAATTATCTGTTGTATAATTGACTTTATAATCATTTAAAGTAGCAGACCAGCCATAGGGCCTTGTTGTATCTAGATAGGTGGTAGGATGCACAAAAAATACATCTACATTGGAATTAGGGTGGTAGCTGGCTCTAAGCGGTGCAGGCACGCTGTCCGAAGGATCTTTTTTATCTGGATGCGCTGCCCAATATTGCAAATTGCTATAATCAGGCACTTCTTGGTATTTTTCTTGAGCGTAAACTGCTTCTAATTTTTTTATATTGCTTTGAGCACAACTACTCAGAAGAAGGATAATACTAAGTGCTAAAAAAGTACGCATTGGGTTTAAATTTTCTTAAGGTGAGGGCAAAGGTATAGTATGTTCTTAAATAGGACAGACCAAAGCTCATTTTGTTTAATTATAATTATGCTTCCTACCCTAAAAATTAATATTTTTAGGTAGAATCCGTAGACAAAATTGAAATTATTACGTCATATACCATTTTTAACTGCTGTTTTTAAACACAGCATCACTGCTTTTGGGGGGCCTCAGGGGCATTTAGGCTTGTTGCAATATCGTTTTGTTGACCAACGCAAGGATCTAAGTGCTGAAGAACTAATGGAATACAATGCCTTTTGTCAACTATTGCCTGGGGCTTCTTCTACTCAAACCATTGTATTGATTGGGTTCAAAAGAGGAGGCATTTGGTTGGCCTTACTTACTTTATTGGTTTGGATTTTACCGGCTACTATTTTAATGGGGTTGGCAGCAATTTTGTACAATTATTTTGATTTTAAGCAAGAGCTAAAAAGTTTAAGCTTGCTTCCACCCATGGCCATTGGTTTTATTGCCAGCGCTACGATTGTATTGTATAAGAAAGCAATCAATAGCCCGATTACTAAGATTATTTTTATTTGTACTAGCTTGCTTATTCTACTCAGCTTTAAAAATCCATGGACCATTCCCATCGTGCTTGTGTTGGCAGGGGTGGCCACTAATTTTAGTCAAAAAAGAATTCCGACTGATGGTACTGCGCCCAAGCAAATCAGATGGAGTAGCTTCATTATTTTTACTGTTCTTTTTATCATTGCTGGATTTATTTCCGAGGAGGCCTCTAGGCAAAACTGGACCTACCGCAAAGCCTTTAATTTATTTGAAAATAATTACCGATTTGGGTCGATGGTGTTTGGAGGTGGCGATGTACTCATGCCCATGATGTATGAGCAATATGTAGCAAGACCTAATTCTGAGCACGTTAAAAAAACTAAAAGAGAAGTATTGAAAATTTCTAAAGAAGCTTTTTTAACTGGTTCTGGTATTGTTAGGGCCATGCCTGGTCCTGTATTTTCAGTGGCTAGTTTTACTGGCGCATTTTTGTTAAAAGATAAGGGTTTGGCTTGGCAAATAGCAGGAGCTTTTATTGGCAGCATTGGCATTTTTTTACCCAGCTTTTTTATTGTTTTATTTTTCTTTCCCATTTGGCAAAACTTTAAAAAGTATGCCATTTTTTATAGATCTCTGGAGGGGATATATGCAGCAGTAGTAGGCATTATGCTTGGTGCTACGCTCTATTTCATTAAAGACATTGTAGTGGAGGTAGATCAATTTTCTACGATCAATTTAATAGGTTATGTATTTGTTTTTGTTACTAGCACTTATCTTATCTATCGGCATAAATTGGCTTCCCAATGGATTGTACTGCTCACTATTGGCTTAGGTTATTTAACTACTTTAATTTAGGGTAATTAAAAGGTAAAAACCTGTTAATTGTAGCTACTTAGGCTGAATTTAAAGGCAGCTTTCTTAATATTGCATTCGACATGAACTTAAAGCGTTATCTATTTTTATTTTTATTGGTTGTTTTGTTTTCCAAAACAGAAGCACAAAATTTAACAGTCAGTGGTATTGTTTATGATATTTCAGGAAGAAGACCCATTGAATCGGTAATTGTTTATAGCAACAACAATCATGCTTTTACAGATTCGCTTGGCAGGTATAGCATTACGGTTAAAACAAAAGATTCTATTTGGTTTTCTTTGTTTGGTAAGAACACACATAAGTACCCGCTAGATACAGTAGAAGACTTGCGTAATTTTAATGTCATGATTCATGTAACAGGCTTTGATTTACCTGAAGTACGCGTAAGGAATAGTTATTACAAACTAGATTCTATCCAAAATAGAAAAGATTATGCTCAGTTTTTCAATTACAGGGCCCCAGGTATTCGTTTAGGGGGAGGCAATCAACAATTATTTGGTCCTAGTGGATTAACCATTGGATTGGACTTGGATGAAATCATCAACATGTTTAGAGTAAAGCGCAATAGAAATTTACAATTTTTACAAGCTAGACTTTTGAAACAAGAGCAAGAAAAATATGTACAATATCGTTTTACCAAGCGTTTTGTAATTAAATTAACTCATTTAGAAGGTGCTGAATTGGATCGCTTCATGGAATATTGCAGGCCTTCGTATGAAGTACTTGGCTTGCTCAATGACTTAGAATTAGGCTACTATATTGAAAAAAAGTACCAAGCATTTAAAGCGGAACGTTAAGGTGCTTTTAAGCTGATGGCCGCTCATCTATATTATTTCCCCAAAAAGCATATTTTGGTTATCTTTAGCCACTAAAATTAAGCGTTTTGAGAAAGATATCCATTATTGCTATTGCTTGCATTTTTACAGCCTTTGGCTGTAAGGAAAAGTCAAAAGCTTTCGATAAGTTTAATGCCAATGCCCCGGTGACGGTGGATGTTGCCATTGCTGCCAATCAACAAGTGGACAAACAGGTGGAGGTGAATGGGTCAGTGGCTGCAGCTGATTATGTGGAACTACGTCCTGAAACCAATGGCCGTGTAGTTTTCTTACAAATTCCAGAGGGAAAAATAGTTCAAGCGGGAACCGTGTTGGCTAAATTAAACGATGCAGATTTGCAAGCCCAATTGGAAAAAATTAAGGTGCAATTAGAATTGGCCAATATCAATGAGCAAAGAAATTTACAATTGTTAAAAGTCAAAGGCATCAACCAAAGCGATTACGATATCTCACTCCAACAAGTAAAAAGTTATAAATCAGATTTAGCCTATACGCAATCTTTAATTGACAAGACCATTGTACGTGCGCCTTTTACTGGTCAATTGGGGTTGAGACAAATTAGTTTAGGTGCATTTATCAATACCAGTTCTACCATTGTTACCTTGCAAAAAACAGACCATTTAAATGTTGATTTTACTTTGCCTGAAATGTATGGTCGTTATGTAAAAGTGGGAAAGAAAGTTAATTTAGTTGGCATCACAGAAACCAATCAAAAATTAACTGCTCAAATTTTTGCCATTGAACCACAAATTATTGCTGCTTCTAGAAATATAAAAGTACGTGCTTCCTTGCAAGGCAAATTATTGCCAGGGGCTTATGTTAAAGTTTATTTAAGTGACAATGTTCAAAAACCTTCTATTCTAGTACCTGCCAATGTGCTTATTCCTGAATCCAAAAGCAAACAAATTGTGTTGGTTAAAAATGGCATAGCAAATTTAGTAGAAGTAGAGACTGGTTATAGAACCGCTAGTGCTGTTGAAATTACAAAGGGAGTCAACGTAGGGGATACCATTGTAGTAGCCGGTATGTTGTTTGTAAGAAATGGCAATAAAATTAAAATAGGCAAAACCATTTCTATTTTAGACATTGCAAAATAGTCCCATTAAATAGTATTACTAGATGAATATATCTGAACTTTCTTTGAAGCGTCCTGTACTTGCAACAGTAATGAATATTGCTATTGTAATTTTTGGATTAGTAGGTTTCTCCTTTTTGGCTTTAAGAGAATATCCTGCCATTGATCCTCCTATTGTGAATGTAATGACTGCATATACGGGAGCCAACTCTGAAGTCATTCAAAGTCAGATAACAGAACCACTAGAAAAATCAATCAATGGAATTCCTGGTATTAGAACCATCAACTCTTCTAGTTCAGTAGGTTCTTCCAATATTACCGTTGAATTTAATTTAGGGGTGAATTTAGAAACCGCTACCAATGATGTTAGAGACAAAGTAAGTCAGGCATTAAGAAACTTACCTCAGGACATTGATGCGCCTCCCATTGTCTCTAAAGCAGATGCCAATGCCGATTTTATTTTAATGATGACTTTAAGAAGTAAAACAAAGAGTGCTTTGGAATTAACAGAGTACGCGGAAAATGTTTTACAACAAAGGTTTCAAACCATTGATGAAGTAAGTACAGTGGGTGTAAGAGGCAAGCGTTTTTCGATGCGTATTTTTCCAGACCCAGATTTATTGAATGCTTATGGCATTGCTTTTAATGATATACAAACTGCTTTGAACAAAGAAAATGTTGAATTGCCAGCAGGAAAAATTTATGGTCAAAAAGCAGAATTTATTATTCGAACCTTGGGTAGATTAACCACCGAGTCTGATTTTAGGAACATCATTTTAAAACAAGATGCTACTGGAATTGTTAGATTGGGGGATGTTGCAAAAATTGAATTAGGTCCAGAACAAGAAGATCAAGGCGTCTATTTTAATGGGGTACCTGCGGTGATGATTTCTTTATCTCCACAGCCCGGTGCCAATTACATAAAAATTGCGGATGAATTTTACAAGCGATTAGAAGAGGTTAAAAAGAGTAATAAATCTGACATTGAATTTGCGGTACCTATCGACAATACCAAAAGTGTAAGACAAGCATTGCAGGAAGTGAGAGAGACTATCTTTATATCCTTTGCATTAGTGGTATTAGTTATCTTTTTCTTTTTCAGAAACTGGTTGATCGCCATTAGACCTTTGATTGATATTCCTATTTCCTTGATTGCTACTTTCTTTATCATGTACATTGCAGGATTTTCTGTGAATGTATTGACTTTATTGGCCATCGTACTCGCCACAGGCTTGGTGGTGGATGATGGAATAGTTGTGACTGAAAATATCTTCAGAAAAATAGAAGAAGGCTTGCCCTTAAAAGAGGCGGCAAGAGAAGGAAGTAAAGAAATTTTCTTTGCGGTCATTTCCACCTCTATCACATTGGCGGTGGTATTTATGCCTGTAATCTTTTTACAGGGATTCGTAGGTTCCTTATTTAAAGAATTTGGTGTAGTAGTAGCGAGTGCTGTGTTAGTTTCTGCCTTTGTATCATTAACAATTACTCCAGTATTGAATGTATACTTAAATCGTAAAGATGGCAAACATGGTAAATTTTACGAACGTACAGAGCCTTTTTTCAAAGGCTTAGAACAGGGCTATAAAAATGCGTTAAATAAATTTTTAAATTTACGTTGGATGGCATGGGTGATTATTGTTGTTTGTATTGGATTGATCTTTATTATTGGCAAGAACATACAAAGCGAATTGGCCCCGCTTGAAGACAAGGGTATGGTAAGGTATACATTAACTGCACAAGAGGGAACCAGTTACGAGGACATGAAAGGTAATTTGTTGAGAAACATTCGAATGATGCAGGATTCAATTCCTGAGCAAGCTTTCACCTGGGGTAGTGTGCCTGGTTATGGCGGCAATAGTGGTAATAGCTCTGCATCTGGCAGGATTGGTTTTGTGCCAATTGGAAATAGAAAAAGATCACAATCGGAAATTGTTGCCGATTTAAATAAGAGGTTCAAGCAATATAAAGACGTTAGGATTTTCTCCATTGAAGAGCAAACCATTTCTGTGGGCATGATGTCAAGGGGCTCCTTGCCAGTTCAGTTTATTATTGAAAATTTGGACTTTGCAAAAATTCAATCAGTCATTCCTAAATTTTTAGAGGCGGCAAGAAAAGATAAGACATTTCAAAATGTGGATGTTAACTTAAAGTTCAATAAACCTGAATTTGATTTAAACATTGACAGAATGCGTGCAAGAGATTTGGGTTTAACTACCTACGATATTTCTCAGGCGCTACAGTCTGCTTTTAGTGGGGCTCGTTCTGCTTATTTTATTATGAACGATCGTCAATACCAAGTAATCACGCAAGTGGTGAGAGGGGATCGAAGTACACCTACAGACATCAATAAAATTTATTTAAGAAATAACAAAGGAGAAAGTATTCCTATTTCAAGTGTATTGAAAGTGGTGGAGAATAGCAATCCTCCTAACTTATACCATTACAATAGATTTAATGCTGCCACTATTTCTGCTTCTTTAGCAGAAGGCAAGACCATTGGTGATGGCGTGAATGCAATGAATAAAATTGCTAAGGATTTATTAGATGAAAGTTTTCAGACCGCTTTAAGTGGTCCTTCAAGAGATTTTGCAGAAAGTTCTTCTAATATTTCTTATGCATTATTGTTGGCACTTATTTTAATTTACTTGGTATTGGCTGCACAATTTGAAAGTTTTAAAGATCCATTAATCATTATGTTGACAGTTCCTTTGGCCATTGCAGGTGCCTTGTTGTGCTTGTGGATCTTTGGACAAACTCTAAATATATTCTCAGAAATTGGTATCATTATGTTGATTGGCCTAGTTACTAAGAATGGTATTTTGATTGTTGAATTTGCCAATAAGAAAAGAGCAACAGGATTAAGTTTAAAAGACGCCGTTTTAGAAGCCGCTGCACAACGTTTCAGACCTATCTTGATGACCAGTTTGGCCACCGCCTTAGGGGCATTGCCCATTGCCATTAGTTTAGGTGCTGCTGCTACAAGCCGTAAACCTTTGGGTACAGTAGTGGTAGGCGGGCTTATCTTTTCGCTAATACTTACTTTGTTCGTGATTCCTGCGGTATACACCTACTTATCAGGTAAGAAAGATCATGTAGAACAGGCGTAGAATAGGGAATAGAAGTTTATCTTTAAGCATGCGACATAAAATAAATTCTTGGTATTTTCTTTTAGGCATTCTTTTAAGTTTAACTGCTTGTAATTTTTCGGGACCCAGCGCTTCAAGAATTTCAAAATGGGCATTCAATGATTTTACAAAAGTAGATACGGCCAATCCAATCTTAAGTCCCAATAGTGCTAGCATTTTTTTATGTCCCATTCAAAATTCGAATACAAAATGGGAATCAAAAAACGTCTTGAATCCAACGGCCTTGGTCAAAGACGGTAAAGTGTATTTAATATATAGAGCACAGGACAGTGCCATGACCTCTCGTTTGGGCCTGGCCATTAGTGAGGACGGCATTCATTTTACAAAAACAGGCGCACCTATATTTTATCCCGCCAAGGATTCCTTTAATAAATATGAATGGAAAGGTGGGGTAGAAGATCCGCGCATTGTTAGTATGCCTGGAGGTGGTTATTTTTTAACTTATACTTCTTATGATGGCAAAACGGCCCGCTTGTGTTTTGCGACTAGTTTGGATTTAATGCATTGGGAAAAAAGAGGACCTGTTTTAACCTCAGAAAAATACATCAATGCCTGGTCAAAATCGGGGGCTGTAGTAGTGGAAAGAATAGGAGAAAATATGGTAGCTAAAAAAATTAATGGAAAGTATTGGATGTATTTTGGCGATACCGATTTATTCATGGCTTCTTCTTCTGATTTATTGCATTGGGAAGCTTTAGAAAATAGCGAATCAAAAAAATTAGTTACTGTTTTAGCACCAAGAGCAGGCTTTTTTGACAGTCGTTTGGTGGAACCCGGTCCTTATGCATTGTATACCAGTCAAGGAATTGTTTTAATCTACAACAGCAGCAATGCTGCCAACAACAACGATGTCCATTTGCCTAAATTTACTTATGCTGCTGGCCAGGCTTTGTTTGATACGAGCAGCCCTTATAAATTAATTGACCGAGCTCAGAATTATTTTATTCATCCTGATAAAGATTATGAACTTGTTGGAGAAGTAAATAATGTTTGTTTTGTAGAAGGTCTTGTGTATTTCAAAAATAGATGGCTTTTGTATTATGGCACAGCCGATTCAAAAATTGCCATGGCCATCGCTCAGCCTTAAGCAGGATTGCTTTGGTTAAAAATTTATTTTTTTGTAACTTAAAGTCTAAATTGCGCTTATGTCCAACCAACGATTTCTTTCTCTAGATGTATTTAGAGGGATGACCATTTGCCTTATGATTATAGTAAATACCCCTGGGGATGGTGCTGCCACTTTCGCACCTTTCTTGCATGCCAAATGGGATGGGTTTACGCCTACAGATTTAGTGTTTCCTTCCTTTTTATTTGCAGTAGGTAATGCCATGAGTTTTGTTTTACCTAAATGGGAAAAGTTAAGTAGTGCCACTGTTCTTTTTAGAATTCTAAAAAGAACAGCCCTTATATTTTTATTAGGTTACTTAATGTATTGGTTTCCTTTTACTCATCCAATAAGCGATACGCGTATTTTAGGGGTACTTCAAAGAATTGCATTATGTTATGGATTTGCCTCCCTTATTGCTTTTTATATGCATGAGCGAGTAGTGATGATTTTAGCTGCACTACTTTTAATTACCTATTGGTACCTGAGTATGGCTTATGGTTCACCTGCCGACCCTTTAAGCATTACAGGCAATGTGGGTATTGCATTTGACAAGTGGTTCATGGGAGAAAGCCATATGTACCATGGAGAAGGTTTTGCTTTTGACCCAGAAGGCTGGGTGAGTACCTTACCAGCCATTGTGAATGTATTAATTGGTTTTATCGTTGGAAAATTTATTCAGGAAAAAGGGAAGACCTATGAAGGCCTGACCCATCTATTAATGTGGGGTGCTGGTTTTGTGTTTCTTGCATTTATGTGGAATTACCAGTTTCCCATCAATAAAAAATTATGGTCAAGTTCATTTGTCTTGTTAACGGTGGGTTTGGACATGATCATTATCGCCACCATCATCTATCGAATTGAATTACACCACCAACATCAATTTGCCAGCTTTTTTGAAATTTTTGGCAAAAACCCCTTGATTATTTATCTATTTTCTGAGCTGATGGTCTCTGTGCTTTACCTCTTTAAAGTGGGGGATCAATCCTTATTTGCATGGATTTATCAAAATAGCTTTGCTCATTTAGCCACTTATTGGGCCTCTTTGGCTTTTGCGATTTCTTTTATGTTGGTTTGCTGGCTATTGGGTTATATATTAAATAAATATAAAATATATATTCGAGTGTAAATCTTATTAGTCCATTTTTTCCCATTTGTTTTTTTTAGGAGCTTAAACGATGTACCTTTGCAGCCTCAAAACAGTACATGGAAATAAGAAACATCGCTATTATCGCTCACGTTGACCACGGTAAAACCACCTTGGTAGACCGTATTTTACACGCTACAAAAGTATTCAGAGACAACCAGGAAACTGGGGACTTAATCATGGATAGCAACGAGCTAGAACGTGAAAGAGGAATTACCATTTTAAGTAAGAACGCTTCAGTAACTTATAAAGACGTTAAAATTAACGTCATTGACACACCAGGTCACTCTGACTTTGGTGGTGAAGTAGAACGTGTGTTGAAAATGGCAGACGGTGTTTGTTTATTGGTAGATGCTTTTGAAGGGCCAATGCCTCAAACGCGTTTCGTTTTACAAAAAGCTTTACAATTAAATTTAAAGCCCATTGTAATTATCAATAAGGTAGATAAAGAAAACTGTCGTCCGGATGAAGTGCATGATGCAGTATTTGAATTGTTTTTCAATTTAGATGCTACAGAAGATCAATTGAA
>CANFXV010000030.1 GCA_947451115.1 Bacteroidota bacterium | reverse complement strand
TTAATAAATAGGAATGAGTAAATACAATTTTGAGTGAACATTTGAGCACAGCGATTGAGAGCGAAAAATTAGTATTTCGAATGGATATTTATTAGTTCAATGAAATCAGCTTCGGTTATAATTTTAATCGAAGCTATTTTTTTGGCTTTTTCTAATTTACTACCAGCGTCTTCGCCGACGACTAAGTAATTTAATTTACTACTCACGCCACCTAGTATGTGCCCACCTCTTGCTTCTACCATGGCTTCTGCGTCGGAGCGTTTTAATTGAGTAAGCGTGCCTGTAAATAAAAAATTAAGTCCTACTAAATTTCCATCTACAGCGGTATCGTTGGTTTGAATCATATTCAATCCCAATTTTTCTAAACTTTCAATGAGTTCAATGTTTTTAGGTTCATGGAAAAATTGATAAATACTGGTGGCCACTTTTATACCCACATCCTCAAAATTTTGTAGTTGCTCTTCTGTAAAATCTTTTAAGTCTAAAATATGCTGAATATGACTAGCAATGGTTTTGGCGGTGGTTTCTCCCACAAAGCGAATACCCAAAGCATAGATGAGTCTATACAAGGGTTGTGTTTTTGAAACCTCAATAGCTGCATTTAAATTATCGATGCTTTTTTTACCAAAACCTTCTAGGCCAGTTATTTTACTAAAGTCCAATTGGTAGAGGGAAGGGATTGTAGTGAGTAAGCCTAGTTCATAAAACTTTCTAATATTGGCTTCTCCAAAACTTTTAATATCCATGGCATCTTTACTCACAAAATGAATAATGCGCTCAATGATTTGTGCGGTGCATAAAGGACTATTGCATCTCCAAACGGCTTCTGTCTCTTCCTTTTCTAATAAAGCATTACAAACAGGGCATTGCGTTGGGAATTGAATAATTTTTTCTTTGCCCGTTCTTAATTTGGGAATGGATTGTACAATTTGTGGAATCACATCACCTGCTCTTTCAATGAGCACCGTATCGCCTAACCTTAAATCTTTTTCTTTAATGTATTCTTGATTGTGCATCGAAATACTAGATACCGTTACGCCCCCTAGTGCAACTGCTTTTAATTTGGCCACTGGCGTCACTGCCCCAGTTCGGCCCACTTGAAATTCTACCAATTCTAAAATGGTAGTGGCCTGTCTAGCTTTAAATTTATAAGCAATGGCCCATCTTGGATGGTGGGAGGTCATGCCTAATTTTTCTTGTAAAGCAAAATCGTTTACTTTAATAACTAAGCCGTCTATTTCATAAGGAAGTGTATCGCGCGCTGCTTCAAATTCGCTACAAAATGCGATTACCTGCTCCACTCCTTTGATTAATTTTTTCTCTTTTTGAGGAGACCTGAATCCCATATTCCAAAGCAATTCCAAAGAGCCACTATGCGTAGCAAGTAGTGGACTTGTTTTTTTTCCAGGAGCTGCTAAAAAATAACTGATATGATAAATGAAGGCATCTAAATTTCTTTCCCCCACTTCTTTGGGGTCCTTCATGCGCAAACTACCTGAAGCAGCGTTGCGTGGATTAGCCAAGGTGGCTATTTGTTTTTCTTTTAATTTTTCATTAAAATTGGCAAAGGCTTTTTTACTCATGATTACTTCGCCACGAATTTCCATTTGTTGAATGCCGTTTTCAAGTAAAGGAATACTTAAAGGAATAGATCTTATTTGTTTGATGTTATTAGTAATGTCTTCTCCTGCAACACCATCGCCTCTGGTACAAGCGCGAACTAATAAATCATTTTCATAGAGTAGTGAAATACTGGCCCCGTCAAATTTGGGTTCTACACAATAAGTAATCTCCTCTAGGCCGGCTCCTTCTTTGGCTTTGCGATCAAAGTCAATTAAGTCTTCGGCATTATAGCTATTCTCTAAACTTAACATGGGCACCAAATGTGCCACTGTTTCAAAAGTATTATTTAAACTATTGCCTACTCTTTGACTGGGCGAATCGGCTGTGATAAGGGATGGATTGGCTAATTCCAATGCAATCAATTGTTGATACAGTTGGTCGTATTCATAATCGCTTATGAAAGGCTCGTTGGCTACATAATATTGATACTCATGAAATTTTAGCAAATTTTTCAATTTACTCAATTCGATGGTCTGTGGATTGATTAAGTAATCTTTGCTGACTTTTTGGAAATCCTGTATTTGTGAATTATTGTACATGTGCTTAAGGGTCTGCTAAAATACAAATTGTTTTATTCTTTTATTTCGTATTTTGGGTGCAGAAAATTTTATTTTCCCTAACGATTGCAACGTTTAGCTTATTAAGTGCGCAAAATACTATGCCTGAAACCCTTAAATCAAACATTGTTCCCATTCTTAAAGAAAATATAGATGCCATTCAATTGGTGGTGAGCTATCCTACAGTGCCTTTGACGGTGGATTGTGTCATTTTTGGCTTTGATGAGAACTCTTTAAAAGTGCTCTTAATTAAGAGCGATTTGGCTCAATTTTATGGAAAACTGTCCTTGTTGGGCGATAAAGTAAATGCCAATGAGGATTTAGATACTGCAGCCAATAGAATTTTATTGGAAAGAACAGGGATGAAGCAAGTGTATTTGGAACAAGTGCATACTTTTAGTCAACCTAATAGGCATCCGGGGGGCAGGGTAGTCACTTCCGTTTACGCTTCGCTTTTAAACATCCAAGATCATTCTTTGGAAATCACAGACAATGAATTAAACTGGCATCCTATTCATCTACTTAAGGAAATGGCATTTGACCATAAGGAAATCCTAGATTGTTGCTATGCATGGCTCCAAAAGCGTATTCAAGAACATCCTTTGGCTTTAAATTTATTGCCTGAGAAATTTTCCTTGAGGCAATTGCAACATGTGTATGAAGCTATTTTAGACACCAAATTAGATCGTCGAAATTTTAGGAAAAAATTTGCCAGCATGGGCTTATTGATTGATACCCATGAGATGGAAGTGAATGTCACCCACCGACCAGGCAAGTTGTATAGCTTTGATTATGCCCAATACCAACTTCGTAAAAAGAATGGGGTAGGCATCGATTTCTAAAAAATGCTTTTGCTTGCCTATTATTTAATACCTTTATTCACTATTTAAACAGGTATTACTATGTTATATTCCATGACCGGATATGGTCGTTCAGAAGCTACTTTTAAAGACAAAACATTTTTAGTTGAAGTCAAGTCTTTGAATGGCAAGCAATTTGATTTAAGACTAAATATTCCTTCTTTGCTAAAGCCTTTTGAAGTTGAGCTTAGAAATAAGCTCAATGAATCTTTGTTCAGAGGAAGCGTGGAGTGCAGTATTTCTATCAAATCTAATGGGGTGGCCAAGCCAGTAAGTATCAACAAAGAGTTGGCTAAATCTTATTATCAACCCATTATCGAATTGGCCAATGAGCTGGGCATTGAAAAGGAAAACATCTTAAGTACCTTATTAAAATTACCTGATGTAGTTTCTTCTAGCAATGAAGTTTTAACCGATGAAGAATGGAAGGCTTTAAACGACTTAGTTCAAGAAGCCATCAAGCATATGGTTCAACACCGTTTGGAAGAAGGCAAGAGCATTGAAAAGGATTTGCTTGAGCGTGTGGCAGCCATTGAGCAGCAACAAGCACAAATAGCTATATTCGAGCCTAATCGACGCACTAAAATAAAAGAAGGCTTGGTTAAATTGTTAGAACAATATGTGGGCACCGATAAATATGACACCAATAGATTAGAGCAGGAGCTTATTTATTACATTGAAAAAATTGATATATCAGAAGAAAGGGTTAGGCTCACCAATCACTGCGTTTATTTTAAAACAATTTTGAAAGAATCGGAACCTTCCAAGGGTAAAAAACTTTCCTTTATTTTGCAAGAAATGGGCAGGGAAATAAATACCACCGGCTCAAAAGCCAATGATGTAGACATTCAGAAAGCAGTAATTCTAATGAAAGACGAATTAGAAAAAGCGAAAGAACAAATTTTAAACGTATTGTAATATGATGGGTTTGAAAAATAAACAAATGGGTTTATTTATTTCATTGACCTTGTTTTTTGCAAGCTGTCAAACCATTCCTTTGTTCGAACAAACGACCATTTTTCCTGAGCATAGTTGGGCCTCTACTAAAGCCAATACCTATCAATTCAATATTACTGATACCAGCGCTTTGTACAAGGTGTATTTTGTCATCCGACACCACAATGCCTATCATTATAAAAATATTTGGTTGCAGCTGACCATTAAAAGCCCGAAGGATACTATTGCTACACAGCATCTTAATTTAAATATGGCCGACGAGGCCAAGGGCTGGTTAGGCACTGGCATGGATGATATTTTTGATCAAAGAATTCCCATTAGCAATGCGCCCATGCATTTTGCTTTAGGAACAACTAGTTTTACCCTGCAACATACCATGCGCGAGGATCCGCTGCAGAATATTTTATCCACTGGCATTAGAGTTGAAAAGTTGAAACCATGAAATGGCCATTTGTAAAAATCAATAAACTCAGACTGGTAAGTTTTATTTATTGGGTTTTTCTAACCTATATGATTGCTGCTTTCGTATGGTGGTATGTTTCCTTAGAAAAACAAAACGATGAAATTGCTGCTGTTAAATTTCAATCCATTCAATTGAGCGATCCTGCGCTTAAGCAAAAAGTAAAACAGATTCAAAATTTTCAGCTTAGAAAAACCAAACAGTTTATTGGAGAAGGGCTTACCTTTTTATTTCTTTTTTTATTGGGGGCCATTTATGTATACCGATCATTGCTCAAACAATTGCGCTATTCCAATCAGCAACAAAATTTCATGATGGCGGTGACGCATGAACTAAAAACGCCTATAGCAATTTCTCATTTAAATATAGAAACCCTTTTAAAAAGAGACCTGGATAGTGCGCAACAAAATAAATTGTTAGAAGCCACCCTTAAGGAAACTAAAAGATTAGATGCTTTATCCAATAATATTTTATTGGCTTCTCAATTGGATATGGGACAGTATGAAACCAATCAACAAGAATTAGATTTATCTAAATTGGTAACAGAGGCCTGTCAATCTTTTCAAGAACGATTTCCACTTCGTTTATTGAATACTTTTATTGAAGCCTCCATTTTCATTCAAGGTGAAGCTTTGTTGATTCAAATGCTGGTCAACAATTTATTGGACAATGCACATAAATATTCCCCCGCGCATACACCCATTGCGGTTCATTTGCAACGCGAGCAACAGCAGCTAATTTTAACCGTCAAAGATTTAGGCATTGGTATTCCCGTGAATGATAGAGAAAAAATATTTGAAAAATTTTATAGAGTGGGTGCCGAAAGTACCCGAACAAGTAAGGGGACCGGCCTTGGACTTTATTTGTGTAAAAAAATAACTGCCTTTCACCATGCTAGTTTGCAAGTAAAACCGAATGAAGGGCAGGGAAGTATTTTTACCGTAACCTTTGCAAACCATTAAGAATGTCACAACTTGAAATTTTATTGGTAGAAGATGAAGAGCATTTACACGATGCCTTAAAGTTAAATTTAGAAATGGAAGGCTATAGGGTGAGCTCAGCTTTTGAAGGTCCTGCTGCTTTAAAACAAATCCAACAAGCACATTTTGATTTGATTATTTTAGATGTAATGTTGCCTGAATTGGATGGCTTTGCCATTACAGAAACAGTACGCTTAAATAATATTACCACACCTATTTTAATATTGAGTGCCAAAAATACCAGTGCCAATCGCGTGCAAGGGTTGAAATTAGGGGCAGATGATTATTTAACCAAGCCATTTAATTTAGAAGAGCTTTTGTTAAGAGTAGCTAAGTTGATTCAAAAAGCCACAGCCATTCATCAACCTGCAGCCATTGAAGCCTATCTTTTTGCGGGTAACAGTATTCAATTCAAATCCTTAGAAGCAATCAATAGTGCTGGCGAAAAAATAACTTTAACCAAAAAAGAAGCCATGTTATTAAAGTTATTGATAGAGAATAAAAACAATGTAGTCACCAGGGAGCGAATATTACAAACTGTATGGGGCTACCAGGTTTTTCCTAATACCAGAACCATCGATAATTTTATCTTAAGTTTTAGAAAATACTTCGAGTTGGATCCCAAAAACCCCATTCATTTTATTTCCATCCGAGGGGTGGGTTATAAATTTCAAGATTAGCCCTATTTTATACAATCTTTTGTGGGTTTAAGCGTTAATTCTAGTAGTTAATATACCTACATGTCCTTAAGTTCTATCAAAGATTACCTTGAACCCATTAATTTGGATATGATATCCAATGACGAGGGCTATAGAGATACCCAATTGGGTAAACACATCAAAGTGAATGAAGGAGAGATTCCAGACATTGCTTTGGCAGATTTAGTCATTATTGGGGCTGGAGAATCTAGAGGTGGAGGCCATGCTTTGAATGGTTTTGCCTCCGCCGATGCCATTCGATCCGCTTTGTATTCATTGTATTATTGGCATAGCCAAGTGCGTATTGTAGATATTGGAAATGTAAAATTAGGACAGTCCATTCAAGACAGTTATGCTGCTTTAAGAACAGTAATTTCTGAATTGCTTTTACAGCATAAGAAAATAGTGATCATTGGCGGTTCACACGATTTAACGCTTGCCCAATACCATGCTTATACCTCCATTCCTACCTTGGTGAATGCCGTGTTGGTAGATGCCAAGATAGACTTAGATTTGGAAGCAAGATTACCCTCGGATCATTTTTTAGAAGAATTGTTTACGGGTTTGCCTAATCATTTAAACCATTATGCGCATATAGGATTTCAAAGTTATTTTATGCATCCGCAAATGCTGGAAACCATAGATAAATTAAGGTTTGATTGTTTTAGATTGGGCAAAGTAAGAGAGGATATGGAGGAAATGGAGCCTGTGATTAGAGACAGCCATATGATGAGTTTTGACATCAGCGCTATTCAAAATGCACAAGCACCTGCCAATACCATTACCCCCAATGGGTTCAATGGAGAAGAGGCTTGCGTGTTGATGCAATATGCAGGCATGAGTTGGAAAACTAGTACCATTGGGCTTTTTGGTTATCAGGCCGAGCTAGACAACAATCATCTTACTGCGATACAAATGGCACAAATGATATGGTATGTATTGGATGGCATTCAAAAAGGGAAAAAAGAATCCCCTTTGGCGGATACCGAGCGCTTTAAAGAATTTCATATTGCCTTTGCAGATATTGAAACTAATTTTTTACAAAGCAAAAGTACTGGAAGATGGTGGATGCAAACACACAATAATGAATGGGCTCCTTGCAGTTACAAAGATTATTTAGTAGCTTCCAATAACGAAATTCCAGAAAGATGGTTAAGAGCTTTAGAAAGAGAATAAATATTTCTAGTTTATTTAAGTTGGTTATTTTTTGTTCTGTCATGAGCGCTTGTTCGATTCGTCAAGCACAACATGCTTTACTACAAGACCCTATTTTGAAAGGGGCCCATATTGGAACAGCCGTATACAATCAGACTAGTCAAAGCTGGGTAGATCGCTATCAAAGCAGTTTGTATTTTACGCCTGCCAGCAATACTAAAATTGTATCTAGTTACTTAGGTATGAAGTTCCTGAAAGATTCACTTCCAGGATGGCAAATCAATGAAAATGCTGACAGTATTTTTTTATTGCCCATGGGCGATCCTAGTTTCTTGCATCCCGATTTTGCTTATCAACCCGTAGCTGATTTAATTAAAAACACCAACAAGCAAGTAGTGCTTTGTTTGCCCAATACGCCTGATGCTTTTGCCATGTATGGCCTAGGTTGGGCCTGGGATGATTATGACCAGGACTATCAACCAGAAAGAAATAGGTTGCCAATTTATGGCAATGTATTCACTGTGGCCAAAACTAAAAATGGAGTAAACGTTCAGCCTAGTTCATTGGCTCAAGGACAAGACCTAGCAGCCATTTACAGTGTTTGGACAAGAGCGCTTCATAGTAATCACTTTTATCCCACTGGAAAATCTACTAAGGCGCAGGTTCAACAAATCCCTTTTATTACTGATACCAATTATAGCCTTGTCAAAACATTGATTGAAGACAGCCTGCATCCTAAATATCCATTAGTCATTCAAAAAGGATTTAATACGGCCTCCGCTCATTTGCTTAAAACAGTGCCCACCGATGAGTTCTTAAAAATCATGATGAACAGAAGTGACAACTTCTATGCAGAACAAATTTTATTGATGACTAGTGCACAGCTTTTAAATAAGTTAGATGAACAAGCCATCATAGATACCTTATTAAAAACTGAGTTTAATTTTTTCCCACAAAAAATGCAGTGGGCAGATGGCAGTGGCTTAAGCAGGTTCAATTTAAATACGCCTGAAAATTATATTGCTTTACTACAAAAGATGCAAGGAGAATTTGGTTTTGAAAGAATCAAAAATATATTTGCCCAAGGAGGCAAAGGTACCTTAGCGGCTTACTATAAAAATATTCCTGGTGTCTTATATGCCAAAACAGGCACACTGGGTAATCAAGTAGCCTTGAGCGGATACGTTATTACCAATAAAGGAAATCAACTTATATTTTCTGTATTGGTGGCCAACCATCCAAACCCTTCTTCAACAGGAGTAAGGAGGGCCGTTGAAAAATATTTAACTACCCTGATCAGCAAATATTAATAAAGTATTATTTGCTAAATAAGCCGTTTAAATAATCTTCTTTGAATTCTACAAAAGTAGGCGCGCCAGAAGCGGTAATATTTGGAATATCGCATTCTCCCAAGGCTTCGATTAACGCATGCATTTCTTTTTGTGTTAAAGCTTGTCCTGCCTTGATGGCCATTTGACGAGCCATACAACGTATTAATTTTTCTCTTTTACTAAACTTAATATCGCCACTAAAATGTTTGAATTGTTCCAACAATAATTCAATCGCATTTTTTTCATTGCCTGCATTTACATCTGCAGGAATGCCTTGAATGATAAAGCTGTTGGGGCCAAAGGCTTCAATCTCGTATCCAATCAATGCTAAGTCCTCAATGATTTCTTCTAATAAAATGGCATCACTCACACTTAATTCCAATACCACTGGGAATAAACTTTTCTGAGTGGCATGTGGATGTGCACTTGCTTTTTGAAATTTCTCATATAAGACTCTTTCATGAGCCAATTGCTGATGAATCATGATGCATCCACTATGGCTAGGGGCCACAATAAAGGTTTGGTGCAATTGCATGAGTACCGCTTCTTCATTCACTTGTAAGGGGCTGCCATCTTTATATAAGCCCATCGAAGAAGACTTTACAATATAGGATTCGCTTTCATGAACTGTTTGGTCATTATCCGTGCTTGGGAGGGTAGTGAAAAAATTTTTCCAATCCTGTTTGGAAGCGGAGTCAGACTTGGCAATAAAATGCGCTTGATTTTTTTTTGTAAAACCTTCATACAAAGATTGACTGGCCGCTGTATTTGCTTTCTCTGTGGTGAAGGGTTGCTGTATGGCATCTAATTGTTGAATAGATGCGTCTAATGAAAAGTCTAATGACGGGGCAATACTAAACTGCGCCAAGGCATGTTTTACGGCCGCTTGAACGAAGGCGTAAATAATTTTATCGTCTTCGAATTTTATTTCTTGCTTGGTAGGGTGCACATTGATGTCCACTTGCGTAGGGTCTACATCTATGTATAAAATATAACTAGGAAAATTTTCTTTGGCAATTAATCCATCAAAGGCATTGGCCACCGCATGATGCAAATAAGCACTCTTGATAAAACGACGGTTCACAAAAAAGTATTGGTCGCTCCTTGTTTTTTTAGCAGTCTCTGGTTTACCTACAAACCCGGTAATGGTTAAATAGTCGGTTTGTTCACCCACTGCGACCAATTTGGTTTGATAACTATTACCTAATACCTGTATGGCCCTTTGTTTAAAACTTCCTCCCTCCCAATGATACACATCTTGTCCATTGCTGCTTAAACTAAAATAAACTTCAGGAAAGGCCAAGGCGACCCTTGTATATTCTTCTATGATGTGTTTTAATTCTGCACTATTGCTTTTTAAAAAATTTCGACGCGCAGGAACATTAAAAAATAAATTCTTCATGCTGATACTGGTACCCACAGCGCAAGAAATAGCAGTAGTTTCAGTTACTTTACTATTTTCGATTTCTACGCTGGTGCCCAATTCATCCGCTTCCCTTCTGGTTTTTAAACTTACTTGGGCAACGGCTGCAATTGAAGCCAATGCTTCCCCGCGAAAACCCATGGTCCTGATTTGAAATAAGTCTTCAATGGTACTTATTTTACTGGTGGCATGTCGGGCAAAGGCATTTTGGGCATCTTTTGGGCTCATGCCCTTGCCATTGTCTATCACTTGCACCAAGGCTTTTCCCGAATCATTCACGAGTAAGCGTATTTCGGTGGCGCCTGCATCTACTGCATTTTCCAATAATTCCTTGACTGCACTGGCAGGTCTTTGAATGACCTCCCCGGCAGCAATTTGGTTGGCAATGTGGTCTGGAAGTAAGTGAATGGTATCGGACACTTTAATCGCTTTTGAACTGTGTAAAAGTAGTAAATTTGCCTCTTAAAATTTCATCTTATGCCAAGAACGGCCGACATTCAAAAATTGCCCCATCATTACTTACCTAAGGACTATGTTTTAACCGATTGGGCCAGTATTGAATCCTTTTTCAAAGAATTGTTAGATAGGCCAATTGACCATGTTTCAGCACTTGAAAAATGGTTATTGGATTTAAGTGAATTGGAGGCCTTTATCAGTGAAGATGCTTGTTGGAGGCAAATCAAAATGACCTGTGATACCACCGATAAATCTTTGGAAGAGGCATTTAATTATTTCTGCATGGAAATTCAACCCAAGATGCAGCCCTATGCAGATGCGCTCAATAAAAAATTAATCCAAAGCCCTTATACCAAAGAATTAAATCAGGATTTATATTTTACTTACTTAAGATCGGTAAAGAAAAATATTGAATTATTTAGAGAAGAAAATATTCCCATTCAAGCTGAATTAAGTGTGCTTCAACAACAGTACGGCACCATTGCAGGGAAAATGACGATTAATTTTAGAGAACAAGAATACACTTTACAACAAGCCGCTAAATTTTTAGAAGATGAAGATAGATTGGTAAGAGAAGAAGTATACCGTAAAGTGCAAGAACGTCGTTTGCAAGATAAAGAAAGTATGCATGATTTATTTAGCAGTTTGATTCAAAAAAGAAATCAAATGGCCTTGAATGCAGGCTTTGCCAATTATCGAGATTACAAATTTGTGGAACTAGGCAGATTTGATTATACCAAAGAAGATTGTTTTCAATTTCATGAAGCCATTAAATTGCATGTGCTACCCCTGATTGATAAAATTTATGCACGCAAGAAAAAGAAATTGGGGTTAGCTGTTTTAAAGCCTTGGGATACCGAGGCAGAGCCTGCTGGTACTAAGCCTTTAAGGCCTTTCACAGATGGAAAAGATTTGTTTGAAAAATCAGTCACATGTTTTGAACAGCTCAATCCTTTTTTTGCTTCTTGTTTGAAAAAAATGAATGATTTAAAACATTTTGATTTAGAAAGTAGAAAAGGAAAAGCACCAGGGGGCTACAATTGTCCACTAGCCGAATCGGGGGCGCCTTTTATATTTATGAATGCAGCAGGACAGATGGGAGATGTGACTACCATGGTGCATGAGGGCGGCCATGCCATTCATTCCTTCTTAGCACATCCCTTAGCACTTAGCGCATTTAAAGAGTATCCTATGGAGATAGCAGAAGTGGCTAGTATGTCGATGGAATTATTTACAATGAATCATTGGCAATCTTTTTTTGACAATGAAGAAGATTTAAATCGTGCCAAAGAACATCAATTGGAACGCACCATTACCATATTTCCTTGGATTGCCATCATTGATAAGTTCCAACATTGGGTGTATGAAAATCCAAATCATACCATTGAACAAAGAACCCATACATGGAAGGAAATAGTCAAAGAATTTTCTACGGATAGCATTGATTACAGTGGCCTAGATGCATTTAGAGCCATTGGTTGGCAAAGACAATTACACTTATTTGAAGTGCCTTTTTATTATATTGAATATGGCATTGCGCAATTAGGGGCCATTGGCATGTGGATGCAATACCAAAAAAATCCTAGCACTGCTTTAGAAAATTACATGAACGCTTTAAGTTTGGGGGGTACTAAAACCTTGCCAGCATTATATGAAGCAGCAGGTATTGAATTTAATTTCTCTCCTAATTATGTAAAAAAATTAATGGATTTTACGAATAACGAATTAGAAAAATTATACGTTTAAATAAATTGACTATGAAAAAACTATTTTTATTATTGGCCTTTAGTTTTCAAATTTTATTAGTTAGTGCGCAAGCGCCTAGCCATGCCAACGATGCTAGTAGCGACCCAAGCTTGCCTACCTATTTGGTCAACGGCGTAGAAATGCCTTATGCTAAAGTGATCAAATTAAATACCACTTTGATAGAATCTATGAGTGTATATAAAGGGCCAGAAGCCATTGCTAAGTTTGGGGCTAAATACAAACACGGCATTGTAATAGTGAAACTAAAAAAGGCTAAAAAATAATTTTCCCTTTAATTGGCTGAGTTAGGATTGGCTGGACGATTGTTGGTTCTTGGTCCATTATTTGGTCTTGGGCCATTGCTAGGCCTAGGTCCTTGGTTATTGTTCGGACGAGGTCCGTTATTAGGACCGTTGTTAGGTCTAGGGCCATTGTTGAAATTAGGGCGATTGTTGTTTCTATCTTGGTTCCTATCGTTGTTTGGTCTGTCGTTGTTAGGACGACGATCATTGAAACTTCTTTGTTGATCTCTTCTACGTCGATCATTTTTTTCCAATGAACGTAAACTTATCTGACCTACTAATTCTACAAATTCTGGCTCTACCTCTTTATTTTTACTAGTGATTTCTACTGCTTCCAATTCTTCCACCGCAATGCCTTGCTTGTTTAATTTTTTTATTTCTACCACACGATCAATGGTCAAAGGATAATGCTTGGTATTATTTGGTAAAGTATACCACATTAAATTTTTGAAAATATCTTTCTTAATTAAAAAGGCAGTACCCATAGCAGTTTGCAAAGTATCGGCATAATCCGGAAAAGCTTGCAAAGCATCTAAGTAGGTATCTAATTCAAAATTCAAGCAACATTTTAAACGACCACATTGTCCGCTTAATTTGGTTTGATTGATGGATAAATTTTGGTAACGCGCAGCTGTAGTATTGACACTTTTAAAATCATGCAACCAAGTACTGCAACATAATTCTCTTCCACAACTACCAATACCACCCACTTTGGCAGCCTCTTGTCTGATTCCAATTTGACGCATTTCTACTTTCACTTTAAACTCACCAGCAAAAGTTCTAATCAATTCTCTAAAGTCAATACGGTCATCAGCGGTATAAAAGAAAGTACCTTTTTTGCCATCGGCCTGTAACTCCACTTCACTTAATTTCATTTCCAACCTAAGGTCTCTAGCAGCGGCACGACTTCGAGCCAACATGGCCGCTTCTCTGCTTTTGCTGATATGGTAAGTTTCTAAATCTCTCTCGTTGCTTGGTCTTAGAATTTTTTTCATCTCAGGGCTGAATTCATCTGTCCCTCTTTTCTTTAATTGTATACGCACCAATTCTCCTGTTAAGGAAATTTCGCCAAGGTCAAAACCATTGACGCCTTCTACCGTAACGTAGTCGCCTTTTTCAAAATGTTGTAAGGTAGTGTTTCTGAAAAATTCTTTTCGGCTTCCTTGTTTAAAGCTTACTTCTACTACTTTGCATTGAGTAGCAATATCATCAATGGGCAAATCACGAAGCCAATCGTGTACGTTTAGTCTGTTACAGCCACCAGTACTACAACCACCATTGCTTTTACAGCCATTAGGGGTTCCTGTTCCACATGATCCACATCCCATATATTCTAAATTCTACTGTTAATGATTAAAATACCTTGCATGGGTTCTATCGTCTACAATTCGCTTTCACTACCTATGCTTCTGTCAAAATTAAGGTTTTGTTCTGAATGATGTGATAGAACTTGATGCCCAAGGCCATAAATAGCATTTTAGCATTGGCATTGCGCTCTATATAATAAGTGGCTTTGTCTATTTCTTGTACAATGGCCTCCAATTGCCCAACGCCTGCTATTTTATTGATTCTTAAGGCAAAATCCTTTAAAGCAGGGTCCAAGGGCAGTTCATTACCCAATACTTTCAGGCGAATACTTTGTTCCAATAAGTGGTTAAAGTACTTTAAAAATTGCTTTTGGGGCTCTCTACCCATTTTGCTTATTTCCTCCACCCATTTCATTTGTGCCAGGGGTCCATTTTTTAATAGGGCATTGAGCCATTCTCTAATTTGACTTAAAAAGTCTGCATCACTGTGTTGTAAAAGGTGCAAGGCTTCTCTGTAATTGCCATCGGACATCAAGGCGATTTGAGCTGCTTTTTCAGGCTCAATTTTTCCTTTAGCAATTAAGGCTTCTTCAATTTCTACTTTGGAAAGCCTAGGCACTTTAATGTATTGACACCTGCTTAAAATAGTAGGCAATATATTTTCTTCATTGGCAGCCACCAATAAAAAAATGGTATTGTCTGGCGGCTCTTCTATAAGCTTTAATAATTTATTTCCTTCTTTACCTAAATATTCGGGCATCCATAGTACCAATACTTTATAGGCACTTTCAAAACTTTTAAAAGAAAGTTTTTTGATAATTTCAGCGCATTCGTCTGCGCTAATATTTCCTTGTTTGTTTTCTGCTTTGATCAATTGAAGCCAATCAAAAGCATTGCCATAAGGATAAAGGTTAATGAACTCTCTCCATTCTTCTATAAAGTTGGCAGAGATATTTTTTTGACCTGGTTTTTCTGTAATTGATGGAAAAGAAAAATGCAAATCGGGATGCATCAAACTATTGGCCCGATGGTAAGCAGGCAGTGTAGCAATTTCTTCTGGGCCATAGACGGGCGCAGGGCTTGATGGAGCAGTGGCAGTACCAAATAAATCTCCAGCATCGGACCCTTTGGCATTAGGCAAGCTTACTATGTACTGAGCAAAAGCAATGGCTAAAGGCAATGCGCCGGATCCTTCTGGTCCAACAAACAATAAGGCATGACTTAGCCTTTGCTGTTGCACCATTTGAACCAATTGTTTTTTTAAAGGTTCTTGTCCAATGACTTCGCTGAATAACATGCAACGAAGATAGTGGATAGTTGATAAAGGCCGGCCGGTAAAATTATTTCAGATAGGATAAAATAGCGTCGCTGTCTGGTTTTACATTGCTTGGAAAATAAGCAATCATTTTACCATTTTCATCCAGTAAAAATTTATTAAAATTCCAACTAATGCTCGCATCTAATACACCATTTTTTGCTTTTTGAGTTAACCATTGATAGATGGGTGCAGTGTTCTCGCCTTTCACATCAATCTTATCCGCTAATGGGAAACTTACGCCATAATTTTTTTTACAAAAAGCAACAATTTCTTCGTTGGTACCAGGTTCTTGTCCACCAAATTGATTGCAAGGAAATCCAAGAATGACTAATTTGTCTTTGTACTGCTCGTATACTTTTTCTAAGGCTTCGTACTGTGGGGTATAACCACATTTAGAAGCAGTATTCACGATTAATATTTTTTTGCCTTTGAACTTGGCTAAATTTAAAGCGCTACCATCGATGCTTTTTACATTGAAAGAATGAATGCTTTGAGCAGATAAGCTTAGGGTCATGACAAATAATAAACTAGTTAATATTGATTTCATAAGTTGATTTTGTATTTAAATGTAACAAATATTTGAATAAAAGGTTGATTGGAAGGCAAACTAAAGGGTATAAGCAGCTGCTGCAATGGAAATGGCCTTGGGTTGGGCCTGACAAAGGCAGGCTGCTGCAGCTTCCAGGGTGGCGCCAGTGGTGATGACATCATCAACCAACAAAAGCTTGGCGCTGCCTAAATTAAAGGACTTATCCAATTCAAATAGTTGCGCCATTTGATCGCCTCTTTGAATTCGGTCTTTATGGGTTTGACTGCGGGATGATTTTTGTTTTATTAAGGCAGGTAAAATTTTTAAGGCAGGTAAAACTTGCAAAATGCCTTCGCAAATAATCATGGCTTGATTGAAACCTCTTTGCCTTTGCTTTTTTTTCGAAATAGGAATGGGCACTAAAAAATCGATAGGATTAAAACGATCTGCCTCTATGATGGAAGCGCCAATCAATCTTCCTAATAGCCAACCTGCTTTTTTATTTTGATGGTACTTTAATTCAAAAATTAAAGTTTGCACGATGGAATCTTTGGTGAAAAATAAAACAGCACTCACTGCATTTAAAGGTACTCTTCCCCAAAATATTTTTTCTATTCTATTATTTTCAATGTTAAATAAATCGGTAAAGGGTAAATTTTTTTCACAATGAGTACATAAAACCGTATTGATTGAAACTAAGTCTGTGCCACATGCTAAGCAAAGGTGTGGAAAAAATAAATGTACAAAAGATTGTAAATAAGCCTGGGCTTTAGGATACAAATCAAGTACCACTAGAAAAACAATTGATAGGCTTCGTCTACTCTTTCGATAGGAATAATTTGGATGCTGTGTTTTTTGGTATCCAAACCTTTTCCATTAAATCCAGCGATATAAATTTTTTCAAAACCTAATTTTTCTGCTTCTGCGATTCTTTGTTGAATTCTATTCACTGCTCTTATTTCTCCATTCAATCCTACTTCACCTGCAAAACAAATACCTTGAGGTAATGGAATGTCTTCATAGGAAGATAGCAAGGATAAAATAATGGCCAAGTCCAAAGAAGGGTCTTCGATTTTTAATCCACCTGCAATATTTACAAAAACATCCTTCATGCCAAAAGCAAAGCCACCGCGTTTTTCCAAAACAGCCAATAACAATTGCAATCTTCTTAAATCAAAACCAGTGACAGTTCTTTGAGGTGTGCCATAGACACTTTGGGTGACCAAGGCTTGGACTTCAATCAATAAAGGGCGCATACCTTCCATAGAAGCGGCAATGGTACTGCCACTTAAAGACTCGTTTCTTTGGGCGATTAAAAAAGCAGAAGGGTTGGTCACTACTTTCATGCCCTCACTAGTCATTTCATAAATACCTAATTCGCTGGTCCCGCCAAAACGATTTTTTAAAGTACGCAACATGCGATAGGCATAGTGTCGATCTCCTTCAAATTGCAATACTGTATCCACCATATGTTCCAAAATTTTTGGACCTGCAATGGTCCCTTCTTTGGTGATATGTCCAATTAAAAAAACAGGGGTGCCTGTTTCTTTGGCAAAGCGTTGAAATTCTGCGGCAGTTTGTTTTATTTGTGAAACACTTCCTGCAGCGGCTTCAATTAAATTAGATTCTAAAGTTTGTATACTATCTACAATGACAACTGTTGGTTTTAATTTCTTGATGGCTTTAAAGATAGGCGCAGTATGGGTTTCAGTAAGTAAGAAAAAATTTTCATTTTTTAAATTCAATCTATCTGCACGCATTTTTATTTGCTGAATACTTTCTTCTCCACTGATGTATAAGACTACTTGGTCTTTCATCATCAAGCCTTGTTGCAAGAACAAAGTACTTTTTCCAATACCTGGTTCCCCTGCAACTAATACGATCGAACCAAGAACAATTCCACCTCCTAAAACACGGTTCAATTCTGGATCAGAACTATCAATTCTTTTCTCTGATAAGCTGTTTACTTCGTTGATGGAAATAACTTGGGTGCCTTTTTGGTTGTTGTGGTAACCTTCCCAACTGTCCTCTTTTTCCTTGCCGCTATCGATGAGTTCTTCGGTAAACGTGTTCCATTCATTACAGGAAGGGCATTTTCCCGCCCATTTGGTAGACTCATACCCGCAATTATTGCAAAAAAAGGCTGATTTTGACTTGCTCATATTGTAAATATAGCTAGAAAGAAGATTTTTTAAAAGCGTATTTGCAGTAGCTTTCTTTATTTTAAATATTATAAAATTATATAATGTTATAAAAATTTACTTTTTCTCCATTTTTTTTCAAGAACTTATTGCAAGAATCACATATTAGCAGAAATTATATGTGATTTTAATTTTTTAGTTTAACAAATTGTTAATATTTTCGTAAATCTTAAACCTCGGTTTAGGATTTTCTTAACATTAAATTTAAAACAACAACATGAGAAAAAAACTACTATGGTGTTTGTTTGTTGCATTTTTCTCTTTTAAGGCTGCAATTGCACAAAACACAACTGTAACCGGTAAAGTGTCTGATGACAAAGGTACCGCAGTTGAAGGTGCTCTTGTAACTGAGAAAGGTTCGACAAAAAACAAAACACTTACAGACGCAAATGGCGTGTACAAGATCAGTGTTAAAAGTGGTGCTGTTTTGCAAGTTTCAAGCGTAGGTTTTGCTAAAATCGAAGCTCCTGCAAAGTCAGTAACTAACTTTTCACTAAAAAATCTAAGCCAAGAATTAGGTGAGGTGGTTGTAACCGCACTTGGTATCAAGCGTGAAAAGAAAGCATTAGGTTATGCTGTATCATCAGTATCCAAAGAGGACTTAGAAATGAGACCTGAAGCGGATGTAGCTAGAATCTTAAATGGTAAAGCACCTGGTTTGAATATCGTAAACACTAGTGGTTTAAGTGGATCAGGAACAAACATCAATATTAGAGGTATCAGTACCATCACTGGAGGTTCTCAACCATTGTTTATCGTGGATGGGGTTCCTTTCGATGCAGGTACCAATACTCAATCTAACTTTACTTATGGTACTCAAACACCAAGTCGTTTCTTAGACTTAGATCCAAACACTATTGAAAACTTAAACGTATTGAAAGGTTTGAGTGCGACAACATTGTATGGTGAGGCTGGACGTAATGGTGTAATCTTGATTACTACTAAAAATGGTTCAACTCAAAAAGCTAAGAAGAAAACAGAAATTACTGTTGCTCAATCTTACTTTAATACAGATCCTATTTTACCTGACTATAACACTCAATGGGGTGGTGGTTTCGACTTAAGTGTTGGTATTGCTTTCTTCTCTAACTGGGGTGGTCGTATGACAGGTCAAATAGTAAAACATCCTTATGATAGAACTACTGCTGCTCAACCTTGGGCTTTGGAATATCCTCAATTCAAAGGCGCTCCATATGAGTACAAGTATTATAATAGTGTTGCTCCTTTCTTTAAGCAAGGAACCATGCAAAATACTTCTGTGAACTTAGCGGGTTCTACCCCTAATGCCAACTACAACATCAGTTATAGTTACACAGATGATCAAGGTTTTGTCATTAACAACGGTTTGAGAAAGAACGTATTTGGAATGGGTGGAAGCTCTAAACTTTCAAACAAAGTAACCATTAGTGGTACCATTAACTTTGCTTTGACTGATCAAGTTTCTCCTCCAACTTCTGATGGTTACGGTAACAACCCTTCTAACTCATCTGTATTTGGTAACATTATGTTTACACCAACTGCAGTGGATTTGATGGGCTTACCTTATGAATTGCCTTCTAACCACTCTTCTATTTACTATAGAAATGGTAATGACATTCAAAACCCTCGTTGGACTTTATACAACGCCTTCACTGGTGATAAAACCAACAGAACTTACGGTCAAGTATCTGCTAGATATGAAATCGCTAAAGGTTTGAACTTAACTTACAGAACTGGTTTTGATAACTATTCTGAATTTAGTTTCTACAACCAAAACAAGGGTGGTGTATTCCAAGCCTTGGGTATTATGCGTACAACTACTTCAACCAATATGATTTGGGATCACAGTGCGATCTTAAACTATGACAAACGTTTAAACGAAGACTTCACATTAAATGTGGATGCGGGTGTTAACTCAAGAAGAAGAATGTTTGATCAAAATGGTATGAAGAGCACAGAACAATTAGTATATGGTTTGTTTACTCATGGTAACTTCGTATCTCATACAACAGGTAGTGAAGACGGATCTGAATTGAACTACAAATCTCAAAACTTAAGTTTAGGTGCTTTCGCACAAGCTAACTTAGGTTATAAGGATTACGCTTACTTAACAGTAGGTGGTCGTAATAGCTGGTCTTCTACAGTAGAAGCGGATAACAGAAGCATCTTCTATCCTTCAGTAAGTTTGTCTTACATTCCTACTTCAGTGATTGAGGCTTTGAAAAATAACAAATACATTAATTACTTAAAATTAAGAGTAGGTTATTCAACAAGTGCGAATTTCCCAGATCCTTATTCTACTCGTAGTGCTTTGGTTATTGGAACAAAAGCTTTCCAAACAAACGGTGGTACAAACGTAAACTACAACGCTTTGTCAAGCTTCTTGCCAAATCCAAATTTGAAGCCAGAGTTATTGGATGAAAAAGAAATTGGTATGGAGGGTAAGTTCTTAAACAACCGTTTAAACTTAGACTTGACTTTCTACCAAAAAGTAGCGAACGATCAAATCTTAAGACGTGACTTAGATCCTGCTACAGGATTCACTGCTACTCAAATTAACGCAGGTAATGTAGAGAATAAGGGTATTGAGTTGGCTTTAGGTTATGACATCATCAAAAACAAAAACTGGAAATGGAATACCAACTTCTTATATACCTTAAATAAGAGTATGGTTTCTGGAATTCCTGATGATATTGCTCAAATCAATATCTCTGGTTATTCTAACCTAGGTACTTTTGCTAAAAATGGTCAACCTTATGGTGTAATCATTGGTAGCTATTTTGAAAGAAATGCAGAAGGACAAAGAAAAGTTGGACCAGATGGTAGCTATATCACTGCGAACGATATTAAAGTAATTGGAGATCCAAATGCTTTATACCGTTTAACCAACATCAACACTATTTCTTATAAAGCATTTAGCTTTAGAATGCAATGGGATTACTCTGTAGGTGGTTCAATGTTCTCTGGTACTGCAGGTGGTTTGATTGGTCGTGGTGTAACAGCCGATACGCAATTTGACCGTTTCTTACCTTTGATTTTACCAGGTGTATTAGAGAATGGCCAAAAGAACAATATCCAAATTTCTTCTTCTCAAGCTTATTATGGAAACAGTATTACCAACGGAGCTCCTTATGAAAGTGCTATCTATGATGCAACTTTCATCAAGTTAAGAGAAGCTTCTTTGTCTTACAGCATCCCTGCTAACTTGTTAAGTTCAACTCCTTTTGGATCATTGTCTCTTAGCTTATCAGGAACTAATTTATGGTATCTTGCTCCTAACTTCCCTGAACACGTTCACTTCGATCCAGAAGCGTCTTCAACAGGGGTAGGTAATGGTAGAGGTTTTGAAGCGATGAGTGGTCCTTCAGCCCGCCGTTTTGGTGCAAGCATTAGAGTAACATTCTAAAAATTAAAAAATAATATATTATGAAATATAAAAAAATTGTTTTTGGGTTGTTGCTAGTTGCTACGAGCTTTACTGCTTGTAACAAAGAGCTTGATAGCCTATTAACAAACCCTAACTATCCAAGTACAGCAACAGCTGATGTTGACTTGTACTTAAATAAAATCCAATTGGATTTTAACGGATTCTTCAATGGTGCATCCGGCGCTGCTGGACCTTTAGCTCGTATCAACTATGCATGGGGTGGCCCTTTCTATAGAAATGGTGCTTCTCCAGCAAGTTATGATGGCTTATGGTACACTGCGTATTCTAGCATCTTCTCTAACGTAGATGCGATGATTCCTTTGGCACAATCACAAAAGAAATTCATCCAATCAGGTATGGCTCGTGTAATGAAGGCCTATACTTTAGGAACCATGGTGGATTTATTTGGTGATGTACCTTACAGCGAAGCTGTAAAAGGAACTGACAACACTACTCCAGCAGTGGATGGTGGTGCTAAAGTTTATGCAGAAGTTCAAAAAATCTTAGATAGCGCGATTATTGATTTAAACAATACAAGTGCAGCAAGTGCTCCTAAAGTGGATCTTTATTACGCAGGTAGTAAAGCCAAGTGGATTACTTTAGCTAAAACTTTAAAATTGAAGTTTTACATGAACACGCGTTTGGTGGACAAAGCAGCTTCAACTGCAGCTATCCAAGCTTTATTGACAGAGAATAACTTAATCAATAGTTCTGCGAATGATTTCCAATTCCAATATGGTAAATCATTGTCTCCAGACAGCAGACATCCAGACTATGCTGGTGACTACAATAACAATGGTGGTGGTGGATATTTGTCCAACTACTTCATGTGGAAAGTAGCTTCTGAGAAATACAATGGTGTGGTAACTGGTGTTACTTCAACATCTGTTCCAGCAACCACTGGTGACCCAAGATTGCGTTATTATTTCTATCGCCAAACAACAAGTTATGCTTGGGCTGATGCATCATCTTGCCCTTGTATCTTGAATTCTCAATATTACAATGCAACTTACCCAATATGGTATCCATCTGTTCCAGATAAGACTCCATTCTGCGTAGTAGGTGGTAAAGGTTATATGGGAAGAGACCATGGTGATAATAGTGGTGGACCCCCAGATGGAGCTTACAAAACACAACATGGTATTTACCCTGCTGGTGGTGAATTTGATTACAGCCAAAGCAAACAACTTAGTTTAGGTTTAGGTGCTGGTGGTAATGGAATTAGCCCAATATGGTTATCTTCTTTCACTGCTTTCTTAAAAGCAGAAGCAGTACTTACCTTAGGGGTAACAGCTAAAGAAGGAGATGCTGCTACATTGTTAGCGAGTGGTGTTGCACAATCAATTACTAAAGTAGTTGGTTTCCCAACGGCCATTGCTTACTCTAATGCAAGTGTTCCATCTGGAGCTTATGCAAATGCTACTCAAATTGCCAACTACAAAACTTTAGTAGATGGTTTATACAGTGCTGCTGCAACACCTGCTGATAAATTAGATGTTATCATCTCTGAATACCATATTGCACTTTATGGAAATGGATTAGAAGCATACAATAATATTAGACGTACTGGTAGCCCTAAAAACGCTCAGTTGGCAGTAGCTACAGCAACGCCAGGTATTTTTGGTTATTCTTTCTATTACCCTTCTGTGTTTGTTGACAGAAACTCAAATGCGCCTGCACAAAAAGCAATTGGTACAGCTGCAAATAAAGTTTTCTGGGACAATAACCCAGCTAACTTCATTAAATAAAATTTAAACAAAGAAGAAAATGAAAAAAATATTATATTCTATCTTTTTTTGCAGCCTCCTGTTTGCAGTGAGTTCTTGTAAAAAAACAGATGGAGAAATTAATCCGCTTTCGTCCTTGTCTAACTTTGGCATTGGTTCATATCTAGTTTTAGATAAAGTAATCAATACAAGTTTAGTATACGAAACAGCGGCTAGTTCTAAAGTAGGTGTTATTGCACATGCTTACGAAGGTGCGATTGATCCAGTGGATCACGTAGATTTGTATGCTGCTGCTGGTAATACTTACGATACCACTAAGTGGAAATTTGTAAAATCAATTACTTATACAGCTCCTACTATTGAAATATCTGCCACAGGTGGTGATTTAGCCAAGGCCTTAGGAATTTCAGCTAGTGCTTTTAAAGCAGGTTCTGGTTACTCTTTCTATATCAGAGTTTTCACTAAGTCTGGTGCTAGATATGATGTAAACAATACAGGTACCAATGGTGGTTCTGGTATATTAGGTGGTCCAACTTACAATACCATGTTCAATTTTGGAGCATTTATTGTATGTGGATATACTAATATGGCTGGTACTTACAAGGTAATCACTGATGACTGGGCTGACTGGTCTCCAGGTGACATCGTTACTGTAAAAGCGGGTACTGCTGCCAATACACTTGATATGAGTGCTGTTTGGCCTAACCCTGATTATGGTACTGTGGTGAATCCTTGGATTATCACTATTGATCCTGCTACAGGTGCAATCACTGGTACTACCAAAACAGTATTTGCTGCATATGGTGCTACTCAAGTGTCTGCAACTGCTATCTCTGGATATGCATTTGCTTGTACTGGTCAATTAAAAATGACTGTTACACTAGGACCATACGGTAACAACAACTTGGTTTTACAAAAGCAATAATTTAGGCTAGCCTAATTTAAGCGAATATATAAAAGGCCTTCCCGATTTTTGGGAAGGCCTTTTTGTTGGCCCCTGGTTTACCTCAAATAAAAAGCCCTCCGCTGTAATTCAGGGGAGGGCTTTTTAATATCGAGTTGGACTATTTAAATAACTATTTCTTCTTGTTGGTCGTCTAAGAATTGGTATTTCACCAAATGGCTGGCATTGGACGCCTGTGATTTCAGTTTAATTTTGTATTTCTTTTTCCAGCGCTTTACAATGCTTGTAAAGATGCCCTTGGTTAAATGGGAATGAATAATAGGGTGTACGACCAAAACCAAGGATTTATGCCCGTGAGTGGCCAAATATGCCAGTTTCTTCTCCATTTCATCCTCCAATAACAAGGCAGAACTTATTTTGCCTGTTCCAGCACAGGCTGGACAATCTTCGGAAGTATTAATATTCACTTCGGGTCTAATTCTTTGACGGGTAGCCTGTAATAAACCAAATTTAGAGATAGACAAGATAGAATGCCTGGCTCGGTCGGTTTTCATGTGTTCCTCTAAAGCCTCTTGTACTTTTTTGCGGTTGTCCGGTAGTTTCATATCAATAAAATCTACCACGATAATGCCTCCAATATCTCTTAGTCTTAATTGTCTGGCAATTTCCTCGGCTGCTTCCAAATTGGTTTGCAATGCATTTTCCTCTTGGTTATTGCCCACGCTCTTGAATCCACTGTTCACATCTATCACATGTAAGGCCTCGGTATGCTCTATAATTAAATAAGCACCAGAGTTTAAATTGACCGTTTTGCCAAAACTAGATTTTACTTGTTTGGTAATACCATATTGATCAAATATTTCTTGATCACCTGTGTACAAGCTTAAAATATTTGTTTTATGTGGCGCAATTCTTTGAAGATATGTAAGCGTTACATCATAAATCTTTTTATCGTTGACGACGATCTTATTAAAATCCTCACTCAATAAATCTCTTAAGATACTATTGGTTTTACTTTCCTCATTCATGATTCTAGCAGGAGGCAGGGCACCTCTCAAATTAGATTGAATGTTTTTCCAGTTATGGGTGAGGGTCAATAAATCTTCGTGCAATTCTGCAGTGGTTTTGCCTTCTGCAGCAGTACGTACAATGATGCCAAAATTTTTAGGTCTTACTGCCTCTAATATTTTTTGTAATCTTTTACGTTCATCGCCTGAATGAATTTTTTTAGATACCGCCACCATTTCATTGAAAGGGGTGAGTACTACAAATCTTCCAGCCAAAGAAATTTCACAAGTTAGGCGGGGGCCCTTGGCGGCAATGGGTTCTTTTAAAATTTGCACCAAGACAGTGGGCTTGCCATTCAATACTTCAGAAATTTTTCCTGTCTTTACAATTTCAGGTGCCGATTGAAATTTTGAAAAATCAAATTGATGGTTTTCATCATTCACAGCCAACTGGGTAAACTTGATCAGGGATTTAACATAGGGGCTTAAATCAGTGTAATGCAAAAAAGCATCTTTTTCGAAGCCAACGTCTATAAAAGCAGCATTCAAACCAGGGATAATTTTTTTTACTTTCCCTAGGTATAAATCGCCCACAGACCAACGGGCATCCATCTTTTCGTTGTGTATTTCTACCAACTTTTTCTCTTCCAACAAGGCAATTTCAACCCCATCAGCCGAGCTATTAATTATTAATTCTTTATTCACGGTAGCGCAACTTTTTAAAAACAGGTAGCCAGCAAAATAGCGAGCAGCTGCTTTATGTTTTTTGAATCACGACCACTTTACAAAGGAAGGAAAAGGTAAGGTAAAGTTGCTAAGTAGATAAGTGGTGTGCAGTTTGAAAAAAAGACAAACGTATTTATTAAAACAAATACGTTTGTCTATCTATGAAGAGAACTATTTGTTCTTTTTCTTATGACGATTCTTTCTTAAACGTTTTTTTCTTTTGTGCGTCGCAATTTTATGACGCTTTCTTTTTTTACCACAAGGCATGTCGAATAATTTTTGTTATAAAATGTTATTTCTTTAATTCTTGAATTCGC
>CANFXV010000029.1 GCA_947451115.1 Bacteroidota bacterium | reverse complement strand
CGATTTTAGCCTACCTTATAAAGTAGCCGATATCACATTAGCAGATTGGGGTCGTAAAGAGATTCGTTTAGCCGAAGCAGAAATGCCAGGTTTAATGAGTATCCGTGCTGAATACGGACCAAGTCAACCCTTAAAAGGTGCGCGTATTGCGGGTTGCTTACACATGACTATTCAAACAGCTGTATTAATTGAAACTTTAACTGCTTTAGGCGCTGAAGTTAAATGGAGCTCTTGTAATATCTTCTCTACACAAGACCAAGCCGCTGCTGCCATTGCTGCAACAGGTGTGGGTGTATTTGCTTGGAAAGGTCAATCTATTGAAGAAGGTGACTGGTGTATTGAACAAACTTTATTCTTTGGTGGTGCAGACCGCCCTTTGAATATGATCTTAGATGATGGTGGTGATTTAACCAATATGGTTTTAGATAAATATCCTCAATTCGTTGCAGGCATTAAAGGCTTGAGCGAAGAAACCACTACAGGTGTTCACCGTTTATATGAGCGTATGGCGAAAGGTACTTTACCAATGCCAGCGATTAACGTAAACGATTCTGTGACTAAATCTAAATTCGATAATAAATATGGTTGTCAAGAATCATTGGTAGATGCGATTCGTCGTGCGACTGATGTAATGATGGCTGGTAAGGTTGCAGTAGTAGGTTCTTACGGTGACGTAGGAAAAGGTTCTGCTGCTTCTTTACGTGGTGCTGGTTGCCGTGTTATGGTAACTGAAATCGATCCAATTTGCGCATTGCAAGCTGCTATGGATGGTTTTGAAGTAAGAAAAATGATTGACGCCGTTAAAGAAGCAGACATTATTGTGACTGCATCTGGTTGTCGTGATTTGATCAACGAAAAACATTTTAGAGTGATGAAGGATAAAGCGATTGTTTGTAATATTGGTCACTTTGATATTGAAATTGATATGGCTTGGTTAAATAAAAACTATGGTCATACAAAAGATACCATCAAACCACAAGTTGACTTGTACAATATCGAAGGTAAAGATGTGATCATCTTAGCAGAAGGCCGTTTAGTGAACTTAGGTTGTGCGACTGGTCACCCTAGCTTTGTAATGAGTAACTCTTTCTCTAACCAAACATTAGCTCAAATAGAATTATGGACCAACCATAAAAACTACGAGAACAAAGTGTATGTGTTACCTAAGCATTTAGATGAGAAAGTAGCTCGTTTACACTTAGCGAAAGTAGGTGCTGAATTAGATGAATTAACTACTGAGCAAGCAGCTTATTTAGGTATACCTAAAGCAGGTCCATTTAAATCTGACGCATACAGATACTAATCTTTAGTTGAAAGTAAATTTAGTGACTAGTTCTATCTAGTTTCTACCATAGATTCAAATTTCCCCTAGCCGTTCCCGAGTAATCAGGAACGGCTTTTTTATGCTTCTTATTTTTTAGTATCTTTAGTAACTCTTTTTAACCATCGCATTCAAAAAGAATGCCAAAACGATTGTTTATGAAACCAATAAAATTATTGCTCATTTTAGTAGGGTTAAGTGCTGCTTTCATTACTAAAGCACAAAACTTAAGCATTATCCCTGAGCCATATCAAATGACTAAGGGATCAGGTAATTATACCCTTCCAAAAACTATTGCGATTAATGCTCCAAGTTCAGCAAATGCTATTTCCGATCTGATGGCAGGAAAATTAAGAACCACCACAGGACGTGTAGTTTATTTCACCAAAAATAAACCAAGCATTGATTTGCAAGTAGTGAATGATGCCAACTTAGGTTCAGAGGGATATAGCTTGGACATTAATGAAAAAGGCATTCAAATAAAGGCCAACGGCAATGCAGGTTTATTTTATGGTTGGCAAACAGTGATGCAATTGCTGCCTGCTGCAATTTATACCAATGCTTTACAGGTCAATACCAATTGGACCTTACCTTATGTTTCTATCATTGACAAACCAAGATTTGGTTGGAGAGGGATGATGCTAGATGTGAGTAGACATTTTTTCAGCAAGGCAGATGTGATGACATTTATTGATGATATGGCGCGTTACAAATTCAATCGTTTTCATTGGCATTTAACCGATGACCAAGGTTGGAGAATAGAAATCAAAGCGTTACCTAGATTAACAACAGTAGGTGCTTGGAGACCAGAAAGAAAAGGCAAATGGGCAAACATTACAGCACCCGCCAATGACGAACCAAAAACTTATGGAGGATTTTATACACAGGAAGATATTAAAGAAGTGGTTGCTTATGCCAAATCAAAATTCATAGAAGTTATTCCAGAAATAGACATCCCAGGTCATAGCTTGGCTTTTAATACTGCCTATCCTAATATGAGCACCATGCCCAATTATCCATTTCAAGTAAATGCGGGTAATGAGTTTATGGACTGGGATGGATTGAATGGACATGTCACTGCTCAGTTCGACAATTCTTTAGATCCTTCCAATGAAGAAGTCTACAACAACTTAGATAAAATATTTACCGAAGTGGCAGCGCTATTCCCTTTTGAATACATCCATACAGGTGGTGATGAAAACGCAAAAAACAATTGGGAGAAATCGGCCAATGTGCAAGCCTTAATGAAAAAAGAAGGATTAAAAAATCAGAACGAAGTGCAAAGTTATTTTGTTAGACGCGTTCAAAAAATTGTTAATAATAAAGGAAAGAAATTAATGGGCTGGGATGAAATTTTAGAAGGCGGCTTATCCGGTGATGCAGCAGTCATGAGCTGGAGAGGTGTAAAAGGTGGCATTGAAGCAGCAAAGCAAAATCACAAAGTAGTGATGTCTCCTAATGATTATAATTATACTGACTTCTATCAAGGAGAAATTACCGCAGAAGGAAAAGTTTACCGTGGCTTAAGAATGAAAACCACCTATAGTTACGAGCCTATTCCAGAAGGTATTGATCCTAGTTTAGTATTAGGCAATCAAGCAAATCTATGGTCAGAACAAATATTTGATATGAGGTATGCACAATACATGACCTGGCCTAGAGGTATGGCTGTTGCAGAAACTAGCTGGTCTCCAAAAGAAAAAAAGGATTGGAAGCGCTTTACAAATAAAGTAGAAAAACATTTCGAAAAATTAGACGCAGCGGGCGTGCGCTATGCAAAAAGCATCTACGACCCTATTGTTACAACGCAACAAAATACAAAAGGAGAATTGATGGGTATGATGGAAGGTGAAATAGAGGGTTTAGATATCTATTATACCTTGAACGATCAAATGCCAGATAATTATAGTTCAAAATACACGGCTCCTTTTTTAATCCCAGAGGATGTATTTTCTTTAAGAGTAATAAGTTACAGGGATGGCAAGCCCATTGGGAAGTATTTAAATATTCCTATGGAATCATTGAAAAAAAGAGCCACTAAAGTATTGTAATCAAGTAAGCTAGAAGCTTATTATAAAGGATATTGTTAAAACCCAATAGGCATCATAAGTACTGATGACTATTGGGTTTTATATTGTATATATTTTGTAGATTTCCACAATGAAACAATGGCTCTATACAATTTTACTAGCCCCCCTGTTTTTATGCTTCACTACATGGGCGAATGCTCAATTAAGAGGGATTGAGCAAAATATTGCCTTATCCAAAGACAGTGGTAATTTTCAAAAAATTATCAAACTATTTAAAGGAAGGCCAAACCCCTTCATCGATTCCACCAATATAGCCATTGGAAAATACATCAAAACAATAGCCAGTTTCGAGGGCAAAACAATAAATTCCATTCATATTGAGCAAAAACATTTTGGTGCGAGCATCAACAATCCCAATAAAATAAAAAAAGATGTACTCACTTCTTTAGCAGACCAGCTACATGATAAGACCAATGAAAAGACAATACGAAAAAATTTATTTGTACATGAAAATGAAATACTAGATCCATTAACCATTGCTTACAATGAAAAATGGCTCAGAGATTTACCCTATATTCAAGATGCTAGAATTTTAGCTTCTGTTGCTGTTGCCGATTCCAATCAAGTAGATTTATATATTATTGTCAAAGACATCTTCCCTTTTGGCGGAAGTTTTGATTTGAGAAATGCTAATTCCTATGCCGCCTCCTTTAGTACAGAAAACGCCAATGATGGAGGTAATGGGTTTAAACTAAGTCACAATTTTGATCAAAACCGATCAACTAAAACAGGATGGGGCTTTGATTATACCAGCAGGAATGTGGAAGGTAGCTTTACAGACATTACTGTTGGCGCGAAAACATTTAGCCCCAACGAAGCCAATGGAGATTTATCTGCCTCTAGCATTTATGTAAAAGGAAATAGACGTTTGCTTAACCCTAAAAGCAAATGGACCTGGAATTTTGACTGGAACAATACCAGCAATAAAAATGTTTTTCCTAAAAAATGGTCAGATTCATTATACACTGCTACTTTTAATTACGACTTAAAGCATTTTGATGCGTCCGTTGGGTATCAAATATTTAGTAGTAATCATTCCTTTGGAAGCAACAACCCGCATTATTTTATTCAATTACGTTATCTAGAAAATATATTTAAAAATAGACCCTTAGATTATTTAGCTCAAATAGATAAAAATTATCAAAACATTGAAGCCTATTTAAGTTCTTTCACTTTATTCAAACAAAAAATTATTAGGACACAATACTTGTATGGATTTGGAAGAAACGAAGATTTACCCACAGGTAAATCACTGATCATCACAGCGGGTAGCTACAAAAGAGAACAATCACAGCTCCCCTATTTGGGCATACAATTAGAAACCTATAAAATGATGCCTAATGAAAGCTTTAGGCATATTAATATTAGCAGTGGAACCAGTTATGAAAACAATCAATTGCAAGATGTACGTTTCTTAGCTAGTATTGAGCAAATTAGTCCTTTACGTTATTTAGAAAGTGGTTACAAATACAGGTCTATCCTTAATTTTAGCTTTACGCAAACATTAAAAAATAAGTTCAACGAGGCTTTACTCATTAGCAGCAGTTATGGTATACCGCAATTAAATAAAGAACGAATTTATGGGGGTACCCGTATCACAGCCAACTGGGAATCGGTTTGGTACAATTCAAGGTCTTTTTTTGGTTTTAGAACCTCCCCATTTGCCTTTGGCAATATCACCTATTTGAGAACGGTGGGCCAACCTATTGGTAATGGAGATATTTATTCCTCTATAGGATCGGGCATGCGGGTCAGAAATGAAAACCTTATTTTCGGTACCATTGAGCTTAAAGCGTTTTATTTTCCAAGAACCATTTTGCAGATTAGTCCCTGGAATTTAAGTTTGTTGACCAATATCAGGTATAAATACAATTCAAGCATCATCAATAAGCCCGATTTTGTTCAAATAAACTAAGCTTTTAACCAGGCCTACTTAAACTTTTAGTACTTTTTATTGTTATATAAAATATGGTTCAAGCGTATAATTTTTTAGCAAGCTGGCAATTGTTCCCAGAAAAAAGTGAATTCGAATATCAATTAGTACCCAAATCAGGGAATTATAAAATCGAAAGCGTTCAAAATGGCCATGCCCTTAGTTTTAGTCACAATTGGGTGAATATAGAAAATGAGGCTTTTTACGCACAGTATAGTGTTATACCTAATGGTTTAGCACAAACATTCGAAAACCATTTATTAGGTAATGAAGTGCTTGCTGAAATCAATAATGGTTCTTGTCTAACTGTTCAATTTAGCAAAGACAATAAAGAGGTACTTAAAGTTGTACATGAAATTTTATCTAATGGCTTTTTAAAAGTAACGCATTATGGTTTCAAAGAAAATGGAGAGGCTTTCAAAAATATAGAAGTATACCATAAACAATTAAGCGTACTACCTTATGCTTCATCAGCTGGCAGTGTGGCCATTCGACCTACTAAAGAAGGGGTGATAAAACATAAGGCTTTATCTGCCATGGAGGATCAAACCAATATGCAGTTAAATCAAATTAAAGAGCAAATTGAATTACTTGCAAGACAAGCGCAAGAAATTAGAAAGCGCAAGGAATTAAGTTTAATGATTTACGAAGCTAAAATTACTTTTAAGCCACAAATAGGCCAAGTCTATCATGTCTATGAAAAAACAGATGGCACCCATGTACTTTCATTAGTAGCACCTAGTGAATGGGGCGGCGGTTCGGGCCCTTTTGCAGGATTTGTGGCTACAGTGAAATTATTAGCCGATCATACTTGGATTGAGGTTTAATACCCATACTTACTCAGTAGCGCTGTAACCTTTTTCTCTACTTCTGTATCTTTCACCACAGCAGGCGCATGATGCTTTTTAATTGTCGCATCAAAAATTAATGGCCCCTTGCAACCCCAATGTTTATTAATTGTATAGCTATCTAACCCATCAATATCTTTGGCAGGATTGGTTCTTGTAAAAGTGGCCCAAATAAAATTATTAAATTCAGCAGCCATCCAAGTAGCGTCTTCAGTAATAACAATCATGGTTAAGCCTTGTTTTTCTAATAACATTTCTCCACTCCCCTTTAAATTTTCTTGCAGTGATGCGATTGAAATTCCATTTGCATTTAATGCAATAACACCCGGCATCACTAATTGTGCATTGGCATTGAGTGCTTTAATATTTTCAGGAATGGCTGCGGCTAATTTTCTTCGAACGTCGCCATAAGCAGCCAAGACTAATTTAGATCCTGTATTTAATCCATCCCCAGAATAATCCAAGGTATCCATGGTGGTGTTGGTATAAAAATGTAGGTCATTTGAAAAGTCCATTCTAGATAACATGTACTGTAAAAACTCAGGAACATTATTTACATCTAATGCACTTGTTGAATTATCTTCTTTCGATTTTTTTGCCTCCGCAGTTATCCAAACAAATTTTGCCAAACTTAATTGACCTGTGCCTAAAATATGATTGGCAATGGTTAAAATTTCAGCAGGTTTTTTATTTTCTAAAAACGGCGTATATCTTTCACTACCTATGGCTAATAATAAGGGATGCACACCAGCAGCATCTACTGCATGTACTTCTTTTAATCCTGGTATTTCATTAGACACAGCCGACCCCGTAATATGATGAATAAGTTGTCCAAAGCTAGTATCCTCTTGAGGTGGTCTTCCTACTACCGTGAATGCCCAGATGGCATTTTTTTTGGCATATACTTTATGCACTTTCATGACAGGGAAAGGATGTTGCAAACTATAGTATCCTAAGTGATCTCCGAAAGGACCTTCTGGTTTATTCTCTCCAGGAAATACTTCTCCTGTAATTACAAAATCGGCGTCGGTACTTACACAAAAACCATCTATATAAGTATAACCAAATCTCTTACCTGCTAGTACCCCTGCAAAATTCATTTCACTCATGCCTTCTGGAAGCGGCATTACAGCAGCAACACTATGCGCAGGTGGGCCGCCCACAAAACAACTTACTTTTAATGGAAGTCCTTTATTATTAGCCTTGGTTTGATGCACACCAATACCACGATGTAATTGATAATGCAAACCAATTTCTTTATTCAATAGATAATCGTTTCCATTTAATTGAATACGGTACATACCTAAATTAGAATTCCCTATGCCTGGCTTATCAGCATCTTCTGTATATACTTGTGGAAGTGTTACAAAAGCACCCCCATCCATGGGCCAATGATGTATTAAGGGTAAATCACTAATATTAATCTCCTCAAATAAAATTGGTTTTGAAATTGGATTTTTATAAGGAAGTGCGTTGATAGCTGCCGGTAAAGCCGCCAAAGATTTTAATGGATTTTGAATAGCCGCTAAAGGATTAATTTTGATATCAATTAATTGCTTTACGGAAGGAAGTGTATCTCTAAAAATAAATTCACTTCTTTCTAGTGTACCAAAAATATTGGAAGCTGCACGAAACTTAGAACCCTTTACTTTTTCAAATAAAATAGCTGGGCCTTTTTGTTCAAAAATGCGCAAATGAATGGCGGCCATTTCTAAGTATGGGTCTACCTCTTCCTTGATGCGTAAAAGCTGCCCGCTACGCTCCAAATCCAATAAACAAGCCTCCAAACTAGAATAAGCCATTCTCTTATATTTGAGATGCAAAAATAACTTAAATTCGCCTATGACTCGTTTAAGTGTGAACATAAATAAGATCGCCACTTTAAGAAATAGCCGAGGTGGGGATAATCCTAATTTAGTGCAGGTGGCCAAGGATTGTGAGCGTTTTGGGGCCGAGGGTATTACAGTGCACCCAAGACCCGATGAAAGGCATATTCGCTACCAAGATGTTTATGATTTAAGCGCTATTTTAAGCACAGAGTTTAACATAGAAGGCAATCCCAAAGAAACCAAATTTGTGGAATTGGTTTTAGCCAACAAGCCGCATCAAGTAACCTTAGTTCCGGATACCTTGGGACAATTAACCAGCGACCATGGTTGGGATACCATTAAAGAACAAGCCTATTTAAAAGAAATCATTGGATTATTTAAAAAGGAAGGCATACGCGTATCCATTTTTGTAGATCCCAATGAAAAAATGGTGGAAGCCGCTGCAAGTACTGGCACAGACAGAATAGAATTATACACTGAATTGTATGCAAAGCAATTTGCAGCGGGCAATAAAGAAAAAGCCATAGAGCCTTATATAAGCGCAGCAGCGCTTGCTAAAAAATTAGGATTAGGCATTAACGCAGGACATGATTTAGACAGATTCAACCTACCTTATTTAATACAATCTATTCCAAGTATTGATGAAGTAAGTATTGGCCATGCTTTAATTAGTGATGCCCTTTATTTAGGTTTAGAAAACACCATTCAATTGTATAAAAGAGCGCTTGAACATTCTTAAAAAATCTTACATGAAATACTCTAAAATTGCATTTACTGCAGTAGCTATTTTCATAATGGCCAATCTAACAAATCTAATGGCCCAAGAAAAATTTGGACCTACGCCTACCAAGCAACAATTGGCTTGGCATGAAAAAGAATTTTATTTGTTTATGCATTTTGGCCCCAACACCTTTACCGATTTAGAATGGGGAAAAGGAAGCGAAGACCCGAATGTATTTAATCCCACACAAATAGATTGTAATCAATGGGCAAGCATTGCTAAAGCAGCAGGCGCCAAAGGCATTATTATTACCGCTAAACACCACGATGGTTTTTGTTTATGGCCAAGTAAGTATAGCAAGCATACTGTAAGAGAATCTAAATGGATGGATGGAAAAGGAGATGTCATTAAAATGTTATCAGAAGCTTGTAAGAGAGCGGGCATTGAAATGGGTGTATATATTTCACCATGGGATAGAAACCACCCACAATATGGAACAGCAGCTTATAACGATATCTATATTCAAACTATGAAGGAACTGCTTACTGGTTATGGCAATTTTACAGAGCTATGGTGGGATGGCGCGAATGGAGAAGGCCCTAATGGTAAAAAGCAAGTATATGATTTTACAAGGTTCAAAGATTCTGCGATGTCTTACCAACCCAATATTGTTATCTTCAGTGATATTGGACCGCATATTCGATGGGTAGGTAATGAGAATGGATTGATCAATGAAACCAATTGGAACTTATTAGATACTGCAGGTTTTAAAAGAGGCGAAGGCGCTCCCCCTAACGATACTTTGAATAGAGGAAACTTTAATGGAAAGAATTGGATTGGTGCAGAGGCAGATGTGTCTATTCGCAAGGGATGGTTTTATCATGCAGAAGAAGACGCTACTGTTAAATCGGGGAATACCTTATTTAATTTATATTTAAATTCAGTAGGGCATGGCGGCAATATGATCTTAAATGTGCCGCCTAATAGAAAAGGCTTAATTGCTCCAGAAGATTCTGCTGCTTTAATGGATTTTAGAAAAATAAAAGAGACTGCTTTTAAAAATAACTTATTTAAAAACGCTACTACTAAGCATAACAAAAATGAAATAGAAATATGTGTAGCTAGCCCAGTTACCCTTAATTCGATACAACTACAAGAGCAAATTAAATTTGGACAAAGAGTAATTCGCTTCGAAATATATGCAGGAGATAAAGAGCAGGACTTGAAAAAAATTGCTGCTAGTACTACCATTGGTAGAAAGAAAATTATTCAATTTCCTACAATTACTGCAAAATGCTTCAAGGTTAAAATAGTAGAGTCAAAGGCTAGCCCTGTAATGGGTGCCGTGGCTGGGTATTTTATAAAAAATTAACTTAACTTGCATCAAAATTCAATTATGTCTACACCTGCACAAGTTGGCATCATCATGGGAAGCGATAGTGATTTACCTATTATGCAGGCAGCTGCAGACACTTTAAAGACTTTCAATATTCCTTTTGAATTAACCGTGGTTTCTGCGCATCGCACACCCGATAGAATGGTGGACTATGCTAAAACAGCACGCAAAAGAGGCTTGCAAGTAATTATAGCAGGTGCTGGTGGTGCAGCTCATTTACCAGGTATGGTGGCCGCCTTAACTAGTTTACCAGTTATTGGCGTACCAATCAAATCAACCAATTCTGCAGATGGCTGGGACAGTATATTGTCTATTTTGCAAATGCCAGGGGGTGTGCCTGTTGCCACCGTTGCTTTAAATGGTGCTAAGAACGCAGGCTTATTGGCTGCACAAATTATAGGATCTACCAATGCTCAAATTGGAGCTGCCATGGACGCCTATAAATTAAATTTAGAGTCAGAAGTAATGACCAAGGTAGAAAATTTGAAAGGTACTTGGAACAACGAATTCGATAAGAAATAGTAATTAGTTAAACATTATTTAGCAAGCAAATCCTAGTCTTTGTTGATGGTAATGATGGTAAAGCTAGGGTTCAAAGTAGTGGAATGTTGCATCACCGCCTCCACCCAATCCCATCCATAGTCCCCCACCCATTCAGCAAAATTTTCTATTCTTTCTTGCAAACTATTTTTTGGAAATAAAGACCCCTTAATAGCCTGTAGACGATCAATGGATGTTTGTTGTTTTCTTTTTTCGGCACGAATCATTTTCTTTTCTAGTAAGGCTAATTTCTTTTGCGCTTGAATGGATAAGTTTTTTGCGTGATCTCCTAAAGAAGTATCAATTTTTATAACGTCTTGCTGAATGGACTCATACAATTCATTAAGCGATGCGATATGATTGGTGAGTGCTAAATTTTCTTGGGTTTGACTTTTAATGTAGTCTAGTTCCAATTCCAATACAGGCTTAAATAAATCAGCTAATGTAAAGCCTAAATTATTCCAATGCGCAGTTTGCTTTTCATTCATGAACATAAAAGAATTACGCAATTGCAAAATAGGGTAATGCACTTTTACTTCATTAAATACATTTTTAAGTTCCATCCAATAAGCAAGTTCACCTCCACCGCCGATAAAGGCAATGCCTGGTAAAATAGTTTCTTGGTAGACCCCTCTTAAAATTACATTCGGGCTAAATCTTTCGGGATGGGCATGTAATTCTTGCACAATCTCCTCTTCTGTATAACGAATTTCGGTATCCACTACTATATAATCGCTTCCTTGCTTTTCTATTCTAGTTCTACTATTCTCTTTTAAATAAAATAAATTCAAATCACGCCCATCTGACTGCACGTGATAAGTACTTGCTAATTTTTCTTTAGTAGGCCCAATGGCCTTTTGAGAAAACCCTGTTCTTAATTCCTTTTCCATCACCTCAACGAAAAGCGATTTAAGTGCTGTGTTATCGGGCTGAAGAACTACTAAACCGTACTGACCAAAATAGGCATGTACTAGTGCCAAAGTAGCCTCCGATATGGTTTTGCCTTTTAGATAAGCCTGCTTTAACACTTCTAAAGTATCCTTACCTAATGGCTTTACAGACCAATAGCCTTCTAGGTTTTGTAATAATTTAATTAATTCATCGTCTACCTTCATTCTACCTAGGGCCCCTTTCTGTTTTGTGTTCCACTGATACGCTTCTCCTGCTAAAGTATAAGCACCCACTTCTTGCAAGTCGGCATCCTCAGATCCCATATAATACACGGGTACAAAATTATTTTTAGGAAATAGTTTTTTAAGCTCAGCCGCTAATTGTATAGCATGAATTATTTTGTAAATAAAATAAAGAGGCCCGGTGAAAATATTAGGCTGATGCGCTGTAGTAACAGTGAAAGTATTTTCTTTTAATAATAAACTCACATTTTCATTGACCAACTTGAATGCGTGTTGATTGTTGAGCAGACTAGACGCATTGGTGTCTTTTGCTAATTGCGTATATTGACTTTGCAATACTTCCACTAAAACTTTTCTATTCGTAGGAAAAGATGTTCTTTGTTCGATGGCTTTTTTATAGCCATCAATAGTAGGTGCATAATTAACAAAACTAGCGGCCTCCCCCTTGGATTCCATATAATCATTGACCAAATTGCTGAACAATCCAGTGGCACGATATGGGATGGATGTGGCTTTAAATTTCATTAGTGGCTAAATCTGTCTGGATGGTAAATACTAATGTCAATACTGGTGGGTTTTTCATCTATTATTTCTGAAACTAATTTTCCGGTACCTGCACCTAAACTCAAACCCACCATTGCGTGCCCAGTAGCCATGACTAAATTGTTCCATTTATTTGTCCTGCCAAGATAAGGCAATCCATCGGCAGAACAAGGCCTGTAACCATACCAAACTTTATCAATGGTAGGAACGGAGATTTCAAAGGATGGATAATAGCTTTTGACTGCTTTTAATATGCCTGCCACCCTTTTTAAATTGGGCGGCTCATTGGTACTTGTAATTTCCATAGTGCCGCCAAAACGCATCTTATTGCCTTCTATTGGTGTAAGCGCCACTCTACCTTCCACTAACACCGATGGATAAATGGTTTGGTAAGGGGTATCCTCGACCGTAAAGGAATAGCCGCGACCAGGCATGAGTAATAAATCTATGTCTAATTTTTTAGCCATCTCCCTAGACCAAGAACCAGTAGCCAAGACCACTGCATCAGCATTGTATTTATTAGTAGAAGTGATGACCGCATTTATTTTTCCTGCTGTTTTTTCAAAATCTAGAACGGCTTCATTGGTTTTAATAACCACTCCTTTAGTTTTTAAATCGGCAATCAATTGTTGCATTAATTTATTGGGATACAAATGTCCATCACATCCAAAGTGAATGGCTCCAATGGCATTGATTTCATGCTTAGGCTCCATGGCAAATAATTCCTGTTGATTTAACAACCTCGTATCTGTTAAGCCTAATTCATGCGCTTTATGCACTAAATGTTTTGCGTGTTCAGCAGCTTGTTTTGTTTGAAATATTTCCAATAAGCCTTTGTGCTCATAGGCAAATTTAAACTGTGGCAAAGCATCCCAATCGGCATATAATTTTTTAGAAAACAAAGAATAATCTCTTAATGGAATGGCGGCACGTTCTACTTTTTCTGGAGTTGCTTCTTTCATAAACTGTAAACCCCATTTGATTAAACTTAAACTTAATCTTGGTTTTACATAAAAAGGACTTTCTGAATTCAACATCCATTTGAAGCCCTGCTTCACTATGCCTGGAGTGGCCAATGGAACAAAATGACTAGGGCATACATAACCACAATTGCCATAAGAACAATTATTGGTCATATCGGATTGATCAATAATGGTCACCTGATGACCCGCTTCTTGTAAAAAATAAGCGCTGCTCAATCCAATAATACCTCCGCCAATAACAACTACTTCCATAGCAATAATTAAAAAGCAAATTTCGTGAAAAATTGGCGCATATCACACTAAATGTGGATGGATTTTTAAGCAAATAAATAATTTAAACCACTTGAAATCCCCCAGCATAAGGGTCGTCATTTTTATCAATTGATATGGTATTAAATCCTACTATTTTGGCCCAACCCTCAATGGAGGGGATGATGGCTTGCTTATCCCCAATAGTGGTAGTAGCTTCTACTTTACCAGTAAATACAGAACCAATGATACTTTCATGTAAAAAGGGTTGGCCTACCAACAGTTTGCCCTTCGCATGCCAATGGGCTAACCTTGCAGAAGTGCCCGTACCGCAGGGAGATCTATCAATGGCCTTTTCTCCATAAAAGACTGCATTGCGTGCGGTATTTTTTGCATCTAATACCTTGCCTGTCCATAATATATGTGAACAGCCATTAATGGTAGGATCCAAAGGATGTACAAAACTATTTAATTCGTTGATGCGTTTTCTTACTACTGGGCTCCATGCAATCAATTGTCCGGCCGTATAGTTTTCAATGCCTTTAAAATTTTCTTGTACTTCCACAATGGCATAATAATTTCCACCATAACAAACATCAATATTTAAAGTGCCTAAATCGGGGCATTCCACTTGTATGTTTTCGGCTGCCATAAAAGAAGCTACATTGGTCAATTTCACCGAACTTACTTTTTTACCTTGCATGGTGTATTCTATTTGCACCAGTCCTGCAGGTGCTTCCATTCTAATTTTGCCTGGAATCTTTGGTTGAATTAAACCAGCTTCAATGGCAACGGTAATGGTACCAATGGTGCCATGTCCACACATGGGCAAACAACCACTGGTTTCAATAAATAAAACAGCTACATCATTGGCAGGATCGTGAGGTGGATACAAAATGCTTCCGCTCATCATGTCATGGCCACGGGGTTCAAACATCAATCCTTTTCTTATCCAATCAAATTCTTTTAAAAAATGTTGACGTTTTTCACTCATGGTATTTCCTTCCAAAGCAGGGCCACCTTTGACCACCACCCTTACTGGATTGCCACAGGTATGCGCGTCTATACATTCAAATACGGATCCTCCTAGTTCGTAGGATCCAAAATTTTCTATTGTAATGGGTTTTGTTGTAGCCATGAGATAAAATTAATACATTTGAGCACGCAATGCTTAATTGCTCTACCAAATTTTTGTACTATGGAAACTTACGGTAAAATTTTATTGATTGCCATGCCTGCATTTTTAATCTTGGTTTTATTTGAAAAATGGTATGGCTGGAAGAAAGGTTTTGAAACCGTAAATACCCTGGACATGATTTCCAGTTTAAGTTCGGGGGTGACCAATTCTACCAAGGATGTATTGGGTTTAAGTATTGCCATATTGAGCTATGACTGGTTTGTAAATCATTTGGCTATTGTGCACGTACAATCAAGTTTTTGGTTGTATTTGATTGCTTTTCTGGCCTTAGATTTTGCAGGGTATTGGATGCACCGCTTGGCTCATACTTATAATTTTTTCTGGAACAATCATATAGTACATCATAGCAGTGAGGAGTACAATTTAGCCTGCGCTTTAAGACAAAGCATTTCTGTATTCTTTAGAATTTATGCCTTTTTATTAATACCCGCTGCCATCTTTGGTGTGCCAGCCAATGTGATTGCCGTTGTTGGCCCCTTACATTTGTTTGCACAATTTTGGTACCATACCAGACATATCAAAAACATGGGCTGGTTGGAATACATTATAGTAACACCATCCCATCATAGAGTGCACCATGCCATTAACCCGGAATATTTAGATAAAAACTATGGTCAGATATTTATTTTCTGGGATAAATTATTTGGCACTTATGTAAAAGAGCAAGACAGCATACCCGCTGTATATGGTATTACCCGACCGGTTCAAACATGGAATCCTATAAAAATTAATTTCATGCATATGTGGTTGCTCATAAAAGATGCATGGCATACCCAAAACTGGAAAGATAAATTTACTATTTGGTTTAAGCCATTAGGTTGGCGCCCTGCAGATGTGATTGACCAATACCCTGTAGCTAAAATAAAAGATGTTTACCATTTTGAGAAGTACAATACCCCAGCCTCTCCTGCTATGAAATTGTATTTATGGATACAATTATTTTGCATGCTTTTATTAGTAAGTTATTTTTTTGGGAATATCGCAAGTATTGGACATACCAATATTTTTATTTATGGCGCTTTTATATTTGTTCAAGTATACGCACTTACAGAATTGATGGATAGAAATAAAAATGCCTGGGTATTAGAAGCCCTAAAAAATGTGTTTTGTATTTATTGGATAGTTTCCAAAGGAGATTGGTTTGGCTCCAATCAATTATCAACTTCCATTGCACCAATTGCGATTGTTTATTTTATAGCAAGCACTGTGGCAGTGTATTATTTTTCTACTATTGAAAAAACTGGGAAGATGAAGCAAGCAAGTACAACCGCTAAATTATTTATTCAGGACTAATCTATTCTACCGCATCCTTAGTAAGCGCTCCATTTAGATTTCGCCAAATACCCAAAGTATTTTTGTTTTGCAATGCCAATGGTAATAAATGATTGGACCAATTTTGAAAAGAAATTGGTCTTAACCATCTTTTAGCGGCGTTTACGCCTACTGCGGTAAATCTGCTATCAGTACTTGCAGGATAAGGCCCACCATGCACCATACTATCACAAACTTCCACACCAGTAGGCACTCCATTTAATAAAACACGGCCGGCAATTTGTAAAGACATTTGTAAAAGTTCGGGCGTATTAGAAAAATCTAAATCCGTACCCATGATGGTGGTAGAAATTTGTCCTTGAATATTTTTCCAAACTTCTTTTAACTCCTTCACCGAATTACATTGAACTAATATGGAATAAGGACCAAATACTTCTTCTGCTAAATCAGGATTGCTTAAAAAAGTGTCGGCATCCACGGTAGTTAAAACCGGGTAGCCATTATTAGCACTTGGTGTATTTTTAGTTAAGCAGTTGATTCCTTTTTGCGCTAGCGCATGGCTACTGTTTTTTAAATAGGCAGCTTCAATACCCGCGTGTAACATAGCAGAAGGCGCAATGGCATTCATTTCAGTAGCCAAGGCTTCTGCAAAAGTATTTAGCGCCTCAGATTTAATACCTATTAATATACCAGGATTAGTACAAAACTGCCCCATACCTAACGTAATAGAGCCTGCATAATTTTTTGCAATGGTTTCTGTATTTTTTTCTAGTGCATCTTGCAATAAAAGCACTGGATTCACCGAACCCATTTCTGCAAAAACTGGAATCGGATTTTTTCTACTGCTTGCATAATCTAATAAAGCGCGCCCTCCAGTTCTTGAGCCAGTAAATCCAACTGCATATATGTTTTCATCTTGCACCAAGGCCTTTCCTGTTTCAAAACTAGTATCAGTAACATGCTGAAAAACATTTTCAGGCATTTGAGTTGCTTTTGCTGCTTGCACAATGGCTTCTGCCACCATATTCGATGTTGCTAAATGTGCGGGATGTGCCTTTACAATTACTGGACAACCCACCGCTAGTGCACTAGCCGTATCGCCACCTGCTGTAGAATAGGCAAAGGGAAAATTACTTGCACCAAAAACCACTACGGGCCCAATGGGATGCATCATTTTACGAATGTCTGGCTTAGGGGGTGTTTTAGTAGGAATGGCTGTATCAATACTTGCTTCTACATAATGACCTTCCTTTAACATAGTGGCAAACATGCGTAATTGAAAACAAGTACGTCCTCTTTCACCTGTTAAACGTGGTAGGGGTAAATTGGTTTCTTGATTGGCTTGCGCTAATAAAGCATCACCCAATGCTTCAATATTAGTTGCAATGGTTTCTAAAAAATGGGCTCTTTGTAAAGGCGTTGTAAAAGCATATTGCTCAAATGCAAGTGCTGCCTTTTTAGTGATTTCAGAAATATTGCTCATTGGGTAATTGGTATAATTTATAAACTATGAAATTCAGGAAGTGCAGGTCTGTTTTTTAAACCTGTATCAATAATGGATTCAATTCTTTTTCTTTCCTCCCCTTCTAAAATTAATCTTGGCTTTCTAACTGTTTCAGAACCAATACCTGCCTTGGCTTCGGCAAATTTGATGTATTGAACTAGCTTAGGATGAATGTCTAATTCCAATAAAGGCATAAACCATCTGTATATTTCGGTAGCTTCTGCAATCTTACCTGCTTTAGCTAATTTATATACAGCCACTGTTTCTGCAGGGAAGGCGCATACTAAACCTGCTACCCAACCATCGGCTCCAACTAATAATTCTTCTAAGGCCAATGTATCAACTCCACATAATAACTTGAATCTATCGCCAAATTTATTACGCATTCTAGTGACATTGGTAATATCTCGGGTAGATTCTTTTACTGCTTGAATATTCGGCACGCTTGCTAATTCAGCAAACATGTCAATGGTGACTTCAATTTTATAATCTACAGGGTTATTGTAAATCATGATAGGAAGTGATGTACTAGCAGCAATATCTTTAAAATACTGCACTGTTTCACGATGATCCGATTTATAACGCATAGGAGGAAGCAACATTAAACCCTTCGCTCCCCAGTTCTCTGCATCCTTCGCACATTGAATGGCTACTGAAGTACTACCTTCTGCTATATTTATCACTACTGGAATTTTTCCATTAACTATTTTAACGGTCTCTTTGACTAAGATTTCTTTTTCTGCATTAGTAAGCACACTCGACTCTCCCAAAGTGCCGCCTAAAATAATACCATTCACACCTGCTGCGATTTGCGCATTAATATTTTTTGTGAATAAGGCTAAATCTAATTGATCATCACTAGTAAACTTTGTGGTTACTGCTGGGAATACGCCTTTCCAATCTATGGCCATAATAGGTAGTTTTTATATTAAAATAGGATTTCAAATTAACGAAAAATAATGAATATCAAAGCCCTAGTCCACCAATTCCCCTTCTAAATCATAATCATAAGCCTTGGTTATTTTAACTAGAACAAAATCACCTGGTTTTAAGCGTTTGCTAGTATTAATAACCACTTCGTTGTCTACCTCTACACTATCAAATTCGGTGCGGCCTAAATACCTGCCAGCTTCTTTCTTATCTACTAAAACTTTTAATACTAAACCTTCTTTGGCCTGGTTTCTGGCCAAACTAATTTCTTGTTGCACTTCCATTATTTCTTCAGCGCGTCTTTGCTTTTCTGCCGCGGGCACGTCGTCTACTAAATCATGTGCAGTAGTATTTTCTTCGTGGCTATAAGTGAATATACCTACTCTATCAAATTGATGCTCTATTAAAAATTCTTTTAATTCTTCGATATCTTCTAATGTCTCTCCAGGGAAACCTGCAATTAAAGTAGTGCGAATGGCAATACCAGGAACGCGCTTGCGAATTTCTTGAATCAATTCACCCATTTCCTCTCTTGTAATATTACGTTTCATGGCAGCCAACATATTATTACTTGCATGTTGCAAAGGAATATCTATGTACTTACAAATATTGTCCCGCTCTCTCATTACATCCAATACTTCTAGTGGAAATTTACTTGGATAGGCATAATGTAAACGTATCCACTCCAAGCCTTTTACATCGGCTAGGGCATTTAATAAATCGGGAAGTGCTCTTTTTTTATAAATATCTAATCCGTAATAAGTTAATTCTTGCGCAATCAACATTACTTCTTTTACTCCTTTTTTCACCAAACCTTCTGCTTCAGCTACTAATTGCTCTATGGTTTTACTTACATGCTGGCCTCTCATGAGTGGAATGGCGCAGAAAGAACAGGTTCTATTACAACCCTCACTAATTTTTAAATAAGCATAATGCGAAGGTGTACTTAATAATCTTTCGCCTAATAATTCGGCTTTGTAATCGGCGTTTAACTGATTCAATATCAAAGGCAGTTCCATGGTGCCAAACCAAGCATCTACTTCTGGAATTTCCAAGGCTAGGTCGGTTCTATATCGCTCACTTAAACAACCCGTCACATATACCTTGTCTAATTTTCCTTTTTTCTTTAAAGCCACTTGATCCAAAATAGTATTCACACTTTCCTCCTTGGCTTTATCAATAAAACCACAGGAATTCACCACCACTATATTGTGGTCTAATTTTTTATTCTCATGCACCACTTCAATTTCATTGGCCAATAATTGCCCGCTCAGCATTTCACTGTCCACTAAGTTCTTACTACAACCTAGGGTGATAATATTTACTTTGTTTTGTTTGAGGGTTTTCGCCTTCATAAAATTTTATTATTGCAATTTACTTGTGTACTTCGTTGGTAAAGTGAAAAGTAATATCTGGGTTATTGGTAATTTCTGTATTCAAGAACCATTCGCTCTGTGCTAGATACACCGGCGCTTCATCCTTATCTAAGGCTGCATTTTGTTGCTTGAACCTTAAAAAGTCGTGTAGTTTATTTTGATCTTTTGAAGTTAACCAACATGCTTTATAAAAAGGCAGGGTTCTAAATTCACAGGCCGCACCGTATTCTTGTAATAAACGATACTGAATTACTTCAAATTGCAAATCGCCCACACAACCAATAATTTTTTTATTACCCCCAAACTGCGTAAACAATTGCGCCACCCCTTCATCGGTTAATTGGGTAATGCCTTTTTCAAGTTGTTTGGTTTTTAAAGGATCCTTATTCACTAGCTCCTTAAATATTTCTGGTGAGAAAGTAGGAATACCTGTGAAATAAAACTTCTCCCCTTCGGTAAGCGTATCTCCTATTTTAAAATTTCCTGTATCAAATAAACCTACCACATCTCCTGCATAGGCGTCTTCAATAACATCCTTGCTGCGCGCCAAGAAACTATAGGGGTTACTAAAACGCACATCCTTCTCTAAACGAACATGCTTATAATATTTATTGCGTTCAAATTTTCCACTACATACACGCATAAAGGCAATACGGTCGCGGTGTTTAGGATCTAAGTTGGCATGTATTTTAAATATAAAGCCACTGAATTTATCTTCTCCTACCGCTAAAGTTCTAACACTGGTTTCTCTATCTCTTGGGACAGGGGCTATTTGAATAAAAGTATCTAGCATTTCTTTAACGCCAAAATTATTCACCGCCGACCCAAAAAACACAGGCGCAATTTTTCCTGATAAATAATCGGCAGGATTTAAGGCTCCGTAAACACCATCGATTAATTCAACATCCTCTCTTAAAATAGCTGCATCTTTCTCTCCTATTTTTTCTTCTAATACAGTACTTGCTAAATCTTCAATAGCTACCGTATCTTCTTCAGTAGCCTTTGTACTTGCTGCAAATAATCTTAAATTTTTATCGTGCAAATTATACACCCCTTTAAATTCCTTGCCACTATTAATGGGCCAGGTCATGGGGTGTAAGGAAATTTTTAATTCATTTTCTATTTCTTCTAATAAATCAAATCGATTCTTACCATCACGATCCATTTTATTAATAAATACAATTACCGGTGTGGCGCGCATACTACACACTTCCATTAATCTTCTGGTTTGCGCCTCTACTCCATTCACGCTATCGATAACCAAAATAACACTATCTACTGCGGTTAAAGTACGGTAAGTATCTTCCGCAAAATCCTTATGCCCAGGAGTATCTAATAAATTAATTAAGATATTATTATATTCAAACGACATAACTGATGTGGCCACCGAGATACCTCTTTGACGCTCAATTTCCATAAAGTCACTGGTCGCATGTTTTTTGATCTTATTACTTTTTACCGCACCCGCTGTTTGAATGGCACCACCAAACAACAACAACTTTTCTGTCAAAGTTGTTTTACCAGCATCTGGGTGAGAGATAATGGCAAATGTTTTTCGTCGGTTAATTTCTTTTTCGTACTTCATTATCGTTAAAAATGGCTCGCCTTCAAATAATTTGAATCACGAGCCATTCTGTATTTTAGTTTAAACTAGTTAGATATCGATTGCTTCGCCATAGGCAGCTGCTACTGCTTCTTTTAATCCTTCACTCATGGTTGGGTGCGGATGAATCGCGTTTAATAATTCATGAGAGGTAGTTTCTAATTTACGCGCCACCACTGCTTCAGCAATCATCTCAGTAACATTGGTGCCAATCATATGACAACCTAAGAACTCCCCATATTTTGCATCAAAAATAACTTTTACAAAACCTTCTGTGGCACCTGCTGCACTTGCCTTACCACTTGCCATAAATGGAAACTTACCAATCTTTAATTCATAGCCTGCTTCCTTGGCTGCTTTTTCAGTGTAACCCACACTCGCAATTTCGGGAGTGCAATAAGTGCATCCAGGAATATTATTGTAATCAATTCCTTCAGGCAAATGCGCCAATTTTTTTTCTTGATAAGCAATATGCTCTGCAGCATTAATTCCTTCTTTTGCAGCCACATGCGCCAATGCTTGGCCAGGAGAACAGTCTCCAATGGCGTAAATACTTGCAATACTTGATTGTTGATATTTATCTACAATAATGCGTCCCTTATCTGTTTTAATTCCGTTTTGTTCTAAGCCAATATTTTCAATATTTGCCACCACGCCGACTGCGCTCAAAACTACTTCGGCTTCTAAGGTTACATAAGAACCATCTTGTTGTTTCACTTTTGCTTTAACTAAAGCACCCGAGGTATCCACCGACTCCACCGAAGCATTGGTCATAATTTCTATGCCTTGCTTTCTGTATTGTTTTTCTAATTCTCTTGATATGTCTTCATCTTCTACAGGCACCACTCTTGGTAAAAATTCTACAATGGTTACTTTAGTGCCCATGCTATTGTATACATAAGCAAACTCCACACCTATCGCACCACTTCCTACAATAATCATGCTCTTTGGTTGCGTTGGTAAAACCATGGCTTCGCGGTAACCAATTACTTTTTTCCCATCTTGTTTTAAATTTGGTAATTCACGTGTGCGACCACCCGTTGCGATGATGATGTATTTACCATCTACCACTTGCGTTTTTCCTTCTGCATCTTTCACTTCTACTTTTCCTCTGGACAACACTTTACCATAACCCATAATTACTTCAATCTTATTTTTCTTCATTAAGAACTGAACACCCTTGCTCATTTTATCGGCCACTCCACGACTGCGTTTGATGACTGCACCAAAATCATGGGCAAAACCGGTAGTGGTAATACCATAATTGGCACTGTGTTTTACATATTCATACACTTGTGCACTTTTTAACAAGGCCTTGGTTGGAATACATCCCCAGTTCAAACAAACCCCTCCTAAACTTTCTTTTTCAATAATAGCTACTTTTAAACCTAATTGGGAGGCGCGAATAGCTGCTGGATAACCACCAGGACCACTGCCAATAACGATAACGTCGTATGCCATTGTATACTTATTTTAGTAAATTAATGAGGGTGCAAAAATACCCCGAAAATGTGACTATTCAAAGAAAACCCGAACCATCTGGAAAAACCACTTATTGTCGTTGGGGCGCTGCTTATTTAGCTGATTTTCATCAAACTTGCTTAGTCCAAATAGACCGGCCATATTGCCCCCTCTCACTGCTATTTCCAAATAGCCTGCCGAGTTAAACCAAGCCAATTTATCGGCGATGGGCACTTCACCATAATGATGACTTAAGTCGGTAATGGTTTCATTGCGGGTAAACACAATTTTAAAAGTTCGGCCTTGGGCTTGCAAATCAAAATCTTCCTTGCGAATATTCACCACCACATTCTCAAACTGATCTATAAATAAAATTTGACCTTCCATCCAATTCGGACCCAAGGTGGGTTGCATTGGATAAATTTCTTCGATGTCCTGAAAAGCAGTACCAGCAGCACTAATAGAATTTGCTTTTACAAAAGCCCCAATGGCAGTAAAAATTTCTTGTGTAATTTCTAAAAAAGTATGTGCTTCTTTAAAATCAATTTTAATAATTTCTTTGGGTTTCCCGCCTAACATCATGGTTAAAAAGCCATTGTCGGGGGTAATGAAATATTGATTGTTGTGCTTGGTTAAAAGTGCATGCCTTTTGGGAAATTGAAAAAAATTGACCATGATAAAATGCAGCGTGCCTGCAGGATAATGCTTGGCTGCATTGTTAAAAATATAGGCCCCTTGTTGGTAGTTCTTGCTGGATAAATAATGAGTAATATCGGCAATACCCATGCCCGGAATGGTTGACAATATCTGCCCCTTCACAGCGCCAATGATAAAATCTTCTTGGCCAATATCGGAGGTTAAAGTAATGATGGGCATCTATTGATAACGAAAAATCGAGTTTTATATTTTAGAAAAACCAGTATTTATTTAGATCTCCGGCTACTTCACTAAAACCCCGTCTTTAAAGAAAAAATGATGCACCAGTTTATCGGCCCAAGCAGGGAAATACTTGTTCATGAAAACAGTGCGCTTCCCGGTAAAAGTAAGCACCAAACTACGCTCTCTTTTGTCAATGGAATGGATGATATGGGTGGCACAAGCCTCAGAACTCATCATTGCCCCCTCATCCATAGGTGATTCGCCCTGCGCTTGAGCATTCTTGTCCAAAGCGGCATTTCTGATATTGGAGGTTGTAAAACCAGGGCAAACCCACATCACATGAGTGCCAGAACCGTACAATTCGGTTTTTAGGGCTTCTAACCAGCCATTTAAGGCAAATTTAGAGGCAGAATAGCCACTACGCCCCGGAAGACCGCGATAGCCTGCAATGGAAGATACCCCCACAATGACCCCCTTGTTTTTCTGAATATAAGGCAGGGCGGTTTTGGTACAATACACCGTACCCCAAAAATTAATGTCCATCACCTGATGCAGTGTTTCAAAGGAAGTATCCTGTACCAAGGCTCTCATGGAGATGCCTGCATTATTGATCAATATATCAATGGTGTTCCATTTGGCGATAATTGCTTGCATGAACGCCTCTACTTCCAAAGAGTTACGCACATCTACTTGCAATGCCAATAAATTTGAATTTGGATTTTCTTGTTCCAATGCAATCAACTTGCTTTGGTTTCTACCACAGGTAGCTACCTTAGCACCCAATGCTAGAAACTGCTGTACCAAGGCCTTTCCAATGCCATCAGATCCACCAGTAATGACTATAATTTTACCTGAAAAATTGGACATCTTTTAGCGTTTGTACAAATATAATTCTTATTTGAAGATGAACGACTTAGAGGGGTTTTGAGTGGGGAAAATAAATACCCCCTTTTATTTGGATAGTTTTCATTAATGCTTATTTTTGCACTCCCCTAAAAAGGGCGGTTAGAATTGGTAGCTCAGTTGGTAGAGCAATACACTTTTAATGTATGGGCCCTGGGTTCGAGTCCCAGCCAGTTCACAAAGCTCCCCGAGAAATCGGGGGGCTTTTTTGTTGCGCAGACGCAAAACAAGCTATAAAATAGCGTCGAAAATCCCTGAATCAAGTATAAATACGCTAATTCTCCATCCATAAAACAGCTACTATTGAAAAAGTAACAAATTCTAATATTAGAATAATAATCTAATATTCAGAATAATATTCTAATTTTGTAAATAGTGCGGGATGGTAATAATCTCTAAGTCCATACTTAATAAGTATGGCGAAGGTAATCCAGAATGTAAAGAGGCGTTATTAAACTGGTATCTACAAGTTAAAAATGGAAATTGGCGTAATTTTCATGAATTAAAAAATAGTTTTAATTCAATAGATGCAGTTGGGAATGACAGATATGTATTTAACATCAAAGGGAATCAATATCGATTAATCGCTTTAATCATTTTTGAAACTAGAACGCTGTTTATATTGTATGTTGGAACACATGAGGCTTATAATAAAATAATAGCAGCTAAAATTGAATATAAAAAATAGTAAAATGAAAATAGCAATCAAATCAAAAAAAGAATACCACGAAATGATGGTAGATATCTATAACTTGATGAATAAGGGAGAAGGTAAACTTACAAAATTAGAATCCACTAAATTATCCCAAATGGCTATTGCTGCTGAATCATATGAAGAAAATGCACTAGGACTTAAGCCATTTAAAGTACCAGCAAACATCCCTGAATTAGTTGAACTTAAGCTATTTGAGTATAAAATGACACAAGCAAGACTAGCCGATGAGATGGGCTTGGCTAAATCCAAAGTCTCAGAAATACTTACAGGAAAACGCAAAGCAGATATTTCTTTTTTAAAAGGTATTCACAAGGTATTAAAAATAGATGCTGGGTTATTATTAGAAATAGTATAAATAAAAAACTAATACTATGTAGCTCTTCTTTGGGTTGACAATCATGATTATCAATCTAATTCAGCGATACGCACAGCCTTAGTTTCCACAGGTCGGCCCCAGCCTGTTCACAACCTAACTAATAGCTACGTCGATTTTTTTGGTGTAAGCTGTCTCAATCCACTTTGCTACATTTTTCTTAAAATAATACTTACAAAATGGATGTGTCGCTATATAGGAAATGAAAAAATTATACAATATGGGGGAAGTGTTTTTTAAGAAACGATAAATTTTAATGCTGTCATTTAAACGTTTATATATTTCCCTTTCATAATTTGTAAAGCTCTCTTCAGTAAAATTATTTTTTGCTACTGCTTCTTTAATAAAATACGCAGCAATATAACCACTCATCATTGCTGGGCCTATGCCCTCCCCAGTAGTTGGGTAAATCAAGGACCCTGCATCACCAGTTAATAACCATCCATTACCGGCTATTTTTCTTTTCAAGGACGCTAGTGGTAATCCCCAGCCCTGGGGTGTTTCTAATGGAATTGCATTTTTAAAACGATCTTTTAAAACAGCATCATTTGTGATAATATCATTCAGTAAATCTTTTAAATTAATATGATTCTTTTTAATCAAAGTACTTTGTAAACCACAACCTACGTTTGCCTCCCCATTGGGTAAGGGAAATATCCATAAATAAGCTAAGGGTAAAGATTTGGGAAGATAAATTTCTAAATGATTGTCCTCCATATCACTGATACCTTTCCAATACTGTCTTAATCCACCTGCATAATTGTCTCTGCTTATTTGTCTTTCTCCCAAACTTCTTAGTACAACAGAATGATCCCCATCTGCGCCAACTAATAATTGGGCTTGTATTTCAATTTGGGTGTTATTGTTTTTTGCAATAATGGTACTTTCTGATCCATTCCATGTAATTTTTTCAGCCTTGGTCCCCTGTAAAAAAGTAGCATAGGTTGGATTGATTTTTTTGACTAAAAAATTGTCAAAGTAGTTTCTTTTACTAAAGAAGAAAAATGGAAATATAGATTCATTGAGCTTTGGTGTATATTTTAACACCGCTTTCTTTTTTTCATTAATATGAATACATACACTGTTGCTTTGTGTAAAATTTTCGTTATTTAAAATTTCTCGTTCCACCAACCCCGGTTCCAGATTATTCAATACCCGCATCACTTTAAGATCTAATCCATCCCCACAAACTTTATCACGAGGGAATTCAGCCGCATCAATAATGACATGCGGTATCTTCATTTTTGATAAAAACAAAGAAGTAGTAGCGCCTGCAGGGCCAGCACCAATAATGCAGATAGCTGTTTTAATTTTTGTATCAGTAGAATTCATATTGTATTATTTTCCCCATTTAGCTACTTCCCAATAGGCATTTTTTCTTTTATTATCGGCATCAAATAAAAGAGGGTAATCTTTTCTGTTTTTTACCGGAAAATTATCAAGCCAACTGTGTTCATCAGATATATTCCAGAAAGTAACACTGCTTATGTATTGTTTGTATTTACGAAATAAATCAAAACAATTTTTATACACTGCAGCCTGCTTAATTTCTTTTTCATGCGTAAAAGAGGTAGCTGAATCTATGGTTTGCCTTTCTCTTGCCGAATGCTCCTTTGGATAGACCGATATATCTAATTCAGTTATTTGTAGGATTAAGCCAAGTTGACTAAAATCACTAAGTGTACTGTCCAATTGAGCATACGAAGGTTCATTAATGGCCCAATGGCCTTGTAATCCAACCCCATTGATGGGAACACCCTGTTCTTTCAAGTCTTTTACAAGTTTTATTATTTTGGCTCTTTTGATTGCGCTAATTTCGTTGTAATCATTGTAAAATAACAAAGCAGCTGGATCAGCTTCATGTGCATATTCAAATGCTTTTGCAATGTATTCATCCCCAGCTATTTGATACCAGGCTGAATTTCTAAAATACTCATTGGGCGCATCTGAAATAGCTTCATTCACTACGTCCCATGCATAAATTTTGCCTTTGTATCTACCTACCACCTCATTGATATGTTTCTTTAATCTTGCCAATAAAACTTCCTTTGTTACTTGTTTGCCCAAACTATCAATAAAAAACCATTTTGGCGCTTGTTGATGCCAACATAAATTATGCCCTCTAATTTTTAACTTATTGTTTATTGCAAATGCAAAAATACTATCCGCATCCTTCCAATTGTAACTATTTTCAGCTGGGTGGATAGGACCCATCTTCATTGAATTCTCGGCAGTAAGACTATTAAATTCATTTAAGATTAAACTAGCATTTTTATCTTTTATTAAATTGGCAGAGACGGCTACACCAATGTCAAAATAATCTTTATAGTAATCCTTTAGTCCAAAAACAGCAGTTTCAGTTGTAGCTTTTTTGACAACAGTGCATTGACTAAATATAAAAAGAATGGATAAAAAGAAAAT
>CANFXV010000028.1 GCA_947451115.1 Bacteroidota bacterium | reverse complement strand
TTCGATCATGAAAAATTTGGAAAAAGGGGCTTTGCTTTGAGTAGATACATAGGCTTCCCCCTGTCTCGATTCATCGTGCTCCTTGGTCGCCGTTGTCAATAGGTCCATTCATCTAGTTTTGAAACGCAAATTTAGTTAAAAAAATAGAATGTGTCAACTTGTCAGCCAATTCTTCTAATTATTTGATAATGAAACCCTTATTAAGAATATGGGGAAACAGTTGATAATTATTTATATATAACTAACAATCAATGAATTAGTGATCCCTGCTTATATTTGAGTAAAATAAGGGTGATGCTAAAGGGGTTTTCCATTTTACTATTTCTATGTCTTTTTCATTGGTCAAATGCCCAAAATATAGCGGTGACTAAATTGAGGTCCGAAACTTCTCGAACAGTGACCAGAGTTTCAGATACAGGTTATTTTAATTGGAAGCAAGGGGGCTTGTATAATTTAAATTTATCACAAAGCTCATTAAGCAATTGGGCAGCAGGTGGAGACAATTTTAATATGTCCATCAATACCTATTTTAATTATTTCGCTTATTACCAAAAACCAAGACAAAATTGGGACAATAATTTTGATGTCAATCTTGGCTTTGTTCAATCCACTAGTATTGGCAGTAGAAAAAATGATGATCGGGTAGACTTGTTAAGTAAGTATGGCTATAGAATTGACACCACTGGGGTCTGGTATTTATCTGCCTTATTTAATTTTCGTTCTCAATTTTTTGATGGCTATAGTTTTAGTGGAACCAATTCAACTTTCACCTCTTCCTTTTTTGCACCTGCTTACATTATCTTATCTGCGGGTTTAGATTTTAAACCCAATAAAATATTTTCAGTTTTCTTTTCTCCATTTACTTCAAGAACTACTTTATTGTTGAATACCAAACTCTCAAATTTGGGTAGTTATGGGGTACCCAAGGGAGAAAAAGTGTATAAAGAAACGGGTTTGTTTGTGACCGTGAATTACAATAATCTGATTGCGCCCAATATTACCTATAAAGGTCGTGCCGATTTTTTCTCTAATTATTACGATAAGCCAGAAAATATTAACCTATACATGACCAATTTTTTTACTTTTAAAATCAACAAGAACTTCTCCGCTAATTATAGTTTGGATTTAATCTATGATGATAAAATTAAAAATTTCGGCCCTAATAAAAATTCGCCTGGCTTGCAATTGAAAAGCATCATTGGCGTGGGCTACTTTAAAAATTTACAAGGAAAAAAACTAGTCTTAAAGCCCAAAATTTAAGCTAAGAAAAAGCTATTGAGTGATGGCTTTTAAAGTATGTTTGATTTTGTTGGCCTTATGTGTTAAATCCTGATAGTCACTACTGATAATGGTTACATGGCCCATCTTTCGTCCAGGCTTGGTTTGTGTTTTACCATAAATATGTACAAATACATTGTCCATTTTAAGTACTTCCTCCAAACCTTCGTAATGCACAGGGCCTGAATGGCCTTCGCTTCCAATAATATTTACAATGGCCGATGGTAAGATAGCATCGGTATTGCCTAAAGGGTAGTCCAATAATATTCGAAGCAGCATATCGTATTGGCTGCTGTAATTGGCTTCGATGGTATGGTGGCCACTATTGTGCACGCGAGGGGCTGTTTCATTCACCCAAATTTCACCAGCAGTATCAATAAATAATTCAATGGCAAACAAACCGGGGCTGTTCAATCCTTTAAGCACTTTTCTAGCAATGGCCTGTGCTTTCCATAATTGTTTTTCTTCTAGTTTTGCTGGGCTTAATTGATAATCTAATAAATTATATACGGGATCAAAAATCATTGCTGCAGGTGGATAAATAATGGTTTCTCCTTTTGCATTCATTCCCACAATCAAAGCAATTTCACTGGCTATTTTTACTTTTTTCTCTAAAACAGAGGGCACATTAAAAGCAAGTTCAAGGTCTTTTTCGCTTTGAATGACTTGAACGCCTTTGCCATCATATCCTCCTTCACCCATTTTATGCACAGCAGGTAAAAAATTAATGTGTGCTAAAAGTTCTGAAGCATGGGTCGTAATAAAAAAAGGAGCCGTAGGAATTTCATTATCCTTATAAAACTGTTTTTGGAGTAATTTGTTTTTGATGGTGCGAATGGCAGAGGGCGTGGGGTATACTTTAACACCTTCTTTTTCTAATTGTGCTAAGGCATCCACATTTACGGCTTCAATTTCTATGGTGAGGGCGTCTAAGTTTTTCCCAAAATTGTAAACGGCATCGAAATCCTGAATATTGCCCAAGGTAAAATGGTGACATAAGTGAGCGGCAGGACATTGAGCATCATTTTCCAATACATAGGTAGTGACATCAAAATTTGCTGCTGCTTGCAATAACATTCTTCCCAATTGACCTCCACCTAATATGCCTACTTTCATTATTTTGATACTTTTAACAAAGATAAGGGACTTAGGCAAGTTTTCATTTTGCATAGCGCCCAAAAGCAGTTAAATTTGTTATTCAATTAAGCTCAAATGTCTGCATTGCCCATTATAGTTGTAAAAAATTTAGTAAAAACCTATGGCAGTTTTCAAGCGGTAAAGGGGATTAGTTTTGAGGTATTTGAAGGAGAAATTTTTGGTTTGTTAGGCCCCAATGGCGCAGGTAAATCCACGACCTTAGAAATTATTGAAACTTTAAGAGAAAAAACCAGTGGGGAGGTTTGGGTGAATGGATTAAGTATTGATGCATCCCCTGAGGCCATCAAAAAAATTATTGGAGTACAGTTACAAACAGCAGGTTTTTATCCCAATTTAAATTTAACCGAATTGATGCAATTGTTTATTGGCTTGTATCAAACCAAGGTGGACCCAATGGCCTTGTTAAAAAAAGTAAATTTAGAAGATAAGGCTAAAGCAAAATTCAAGGAATTAAGTGGAGGGCAGAAACAAAGATTTTCTATTGCCACCACTTTAATCAATCAGCCCAAAATTATATTCTTAGATGAACCTACTACGGGCTTGGATCCCCAAGCGCGCAGAAATTTATGGGATTTGATCAAAGAAATTAGAGACAACGGCACTACAGTTATTATTACCACGCATTATATGGATGAAGCAGAAGTATTATGTGATAGAGTGGCCATCATTGATAGTGGAGAAATTATAGTCATCAATACGCCCAATGAATTGATTGATGAATTGGTGGCTTCTGGTTTTGAGAAAGTAAAAGAAGTAAAAAAGGCCAACTTGGAAGATGTTTTTATTCATAAAACAGGTAAGGCTTGGAGAGAAGACTAATGAAGCAGCTAATTAATTAATAATAAATATTTAAATCGAATAGTATGACACAGGACCCACGTTATCCCATTGGCAAGTTTGAAGCCATGCCTTTTACAGAAGCTACCAAAAAAGCTTGGATACATGAAATAAGAGTAGCCCCTAGAAATTTAGAATTGACCGTGCAGCATTTAGACAAGGCTCAATTGGATACCCCTTATAGAGAGGGAGGTTGGACTGTTCATCAATTAATTCATCATATGGCAGACAGTCATATGAATGCTTTTATACGTTTTAAATTGGCTTTGACTGAAGAAGTTCCACCCATTAAAACCTATGACGAAAAAGCATGGGTGAATACAGCAGATGCTTTGTTGACCCCCATTAATTATTCTACCACCATCTTACATGCTTTACACGAGCGCTGGGCCAATTTATTAGAATCAATGACCGATGAACAGTGGGAAAGAAAATTATTTCATCCAGTACGCAATGCGGAAGTAAGTTTATGGGACATGCTTTCTATTTATTCCTGGCATGGCAAACACCATATTGCGCATATTAAAAACTTGTGTGAACAAAAAGGCTGGTAATTATCTAAAAAGATTTCTATTTACTTCTGCTACTAAGTAGACACTGCCAATCACCAAAATTAAATCGTTAGAGTTGGCAACTTCTTTGGCTGCAAGAAGCCCTTGGTTGACATCCTCATAGCAAACTCCCTTTAATCCAAGTGCATTCCCTTTTTCGGCAAGTTCAGTAGCGGCTAAGGCTCTTGGTATATGTGATTGTGTATAATAGTAATTGGCCTTGGTGGGCAATAGTTTTAATACAGCTGCAACATCTTTGTCTTTCACCATTCCGGTGACGATATGTAAATGATTGTATTGCATGGTGGCTAATTGATCCAACATGGCTTTAATGCCGTGTTCATTGTGGGCAACGTCTAAAACAATGGGTGGTGCAGTGGCGATGCATTCCCAACGCCCCATCAAGCCAGTGGTATTTTTTATTTGGGTCAAGGCGGTGCTAATATTTACTGCATTGAGTTTCCAACCCATGTCTGCTAATAATTGGGCAGCTACTAATACACCTTTTAAATTTTTTATTTGATATTTTCCTGGTAGATCACAACTAATATTAAAACTTTCTTGAAATAAGGGGTTTTTTAATAAATGAATCAGCGGTTGAGTAAATGAAAACTTAGCTAAATGCCAATTATTTTCAAAATGAGTATCCATTAAAAAATCTTCACTAAAATAAATTGGTGCATTCATTGCTTTGGCCTTTTGTTCAAATACTTGGGTAGTGGCTTGAATGCGTTCGCTTATGACCACAGGCACATTTTCTTTGATGATGCCTGCTTTTTCTGAAGCAATTTGTTCCAAAGTATTGCCTAATAAATTCATGTGGTCCCATCCAATATTGGTAATGATACTTAGAATAGGGGTAAGTACATTGGTGCTATCCAATCTTCCACCAAGGCCGGTTTCAATAATGGCGATCTCACATTTTTCTTGTACAAAATAATCAAAGGCCATGCCCACCGTGATCTCAAAAAAAGAAGGTTCTATTTTTTCAATTAGGGGTTTTATTTTATGTGTAAAATCTATTACAAAAGCTTCTGAGCACATTGCTCCATTGACTCTGATACGTTCCCTAAAATCATACAAATGGGGTGAAGTATACAAGCCAGTTTTATATCCTGCTGCTTGGAAAATGGCGGCCAACATATGGCTGGTAGATCCTTTCCCATTGGTACCTGCCACATGAATGGTTTTAATTTTATTTTGTGGATTGTCCAAAAATTGACAAATCTCCAGCGTATTGTGTAAATCATTTTTTATGGCTGCAGCACCAATTCTACTAAACAGCGGTAAGCGACTGTACAAATAGTCGATGGATGCTTGATAAGACATGTGTTATTATTGAACTTCGAATTTAAACTTAACCGTGACCATGGAACTATGATCGGCGCTATTGAAATTAATTTTAGTTAAGTATTCGACGATGGCTTTTTTATATTTAGAATCGTTAGAAGAAGAACCTTTCATAATTTGCACAAATTTTCCTTGACCTGCAGGGTTCACTTCAATTTCTGCATAAATCGTAGCAGCTTCTACATCTCCATTAAAAGAATAAGCCTTGGTCACCTGTCTATCACCTTTGATCACAAAAGGGCCGCCTGTTCCTGTATAATTTTTTCCATTAATGCTTCCATTCGCTACCCCTTGGTCGCCTTTGCCGCCTGCAATACCCTGGTCTTTGACATTATTGTAACTGTCTTGATTGTTTCCTCCTTTACCATTTCCTCCGGCATACTTTCCCATTAAGGCTTTTGGTTTGGGTGCTGGTGGTAGCGGTAAATTTTTGATACTGGTTTTTGCCTTTTCGGAACGTATGGCTTCATCATTAGGATCGTTAGATGACGCATTTATTTTCACCGCTTTATTGATCGCAGTAGCTTTTACGCTTTTACTTGCACCTACTTGAGGTGCTGGGGCTTCTTTGCTTTTTGGAGCAAGCTCGCCAAGGCCAGTGGAGCTGTTGCCCAAATTAACTTCCATGTAGGCCGCTTCTGGTGGAACAATGGTGGGAGCCGCTTGTTGCCAATGCATCAAAACAAACAATAAAGACAAAACAATACATATCAATAGCGTATACACACCTGCTTTAATATTTTTTGATTGTTCGAAACTTAATTGCATGTTATAAAATTAATGTAAAAATACATCATATCCCAATCTGCAAAGCGTGGCAATAATCACCAATAGGAAAAAGCTTCTGATAAACTTGTTGCCTTTTGCAATGGCCATTTTAGAACCTAAAAATCCGCCTAGTGCATTGCATGCTGCCATTGGTAAAGCCACTGACCAAAGAATGGAGCCCTTTAATACAAACAATACAATGGAGCCTAAATTAGTAGCAAGATTGACCATTTTTGCATGGGCATTGGATTGAAGAAAATCAAATCCAAGCACACTAATAAAGGCAAGCACCAATAAACTGCCTGCACCAGGGCCAATGAATCCATCATAAAAACCAATCACCAAACAGATGGCAGCACCTTTATACCATTTGAATTGAAAATGGGCACTTTGAATTTCAAGCCCTAAATTTTTATTGGTATAAGTATAAATTGCAATCAAGACCAATACCAAAAAAATAACAGGCTTCATAAAAGCATTGCTTACTAAGGTTAAACAATAAGAGCCTGTAAAAGCTGCCATAAAAGCAATGCTGGTCAAAAGCAATAATCTTGGTAAAGGAATTTTTACTTTTTTTAAATATTGTCTAGCAGCAAAAAAAGTACCTGTAAAAGAGGGAATTTTTAAAGAGCCAATCACTCTTGAAATAGGTTCGTTGGGAAATAGAATAATACCCGCTGGTGTCTGAATGAGTCCGCCACCGCCCACAATGGCATCCACAAAACCTGCTAAAAAAGCAACGAAACATAAAATAAGTAGGGTGGTATTCATCTGCCTTAATTAGGATTGAGGAACAATGGGTTTGATGGCACTTGGCCATGTATTGATCACAATACCTGTAACAATAATTAAACCACTGATGACTTGTGCAGTTGAAAAACGTTCCTCTAAAAATAAAACTGCTTCGATGGAACTAAGTAGGGGAATGAGCGTGCCAAAAAGGGCAGCCTTGCCCGCGCCAATTTTTTGAATGGCATTGTTCCAAATTAAATAAGAGATGGTAGAATTGCCAATGCCGATATACAAAACGATCCATAATAAATGTACATTGTACACAACTGGTTGGATAAAATTCATTTCATAAATAGCCGCTGGTAAAAGTAAAATTGCACCAATGGCAAATAAGACCAGTAAGAAACTATTATTAGAAATTCCTATTGGTTTTTTGCGCACAAAAACATTGTACGTACCAAAGCAAATACCTGCCCCAATCATCCATAAATCTCCAGCACTGATTTGAAAATGAAGGATATTGGAAATTTCTCCCTTGGTTAATAAATAGAGGGTGCCTACTAAGCCAAGCACTATGCCTGTTATGTTTTTCCAATGTAATTTTTCGTTCACAAAATACGCGGCTAATAATGCCGCAACAATGGGATGTACGGTAGATCCAAATAAAGCCATATTGATGGCAGTGGTATGATGGCCTGCTGTATAGATTAAGGTATTGTAGATCGCAAATCCAATCAAGCCCATCCAAAAAAAGTAGGTTTTGTTGGCTTTGAAAATGGGGATTTCTGCTTTAAAATTTTTATACGCAAAAGGAAACATACAAATGGTAGCCACCGTCCATCTAAAAAAAGCTAAACTGATAGGCCCTGTTAAATGAATGGCATACCGAGAGACTATAAAATTTCCAGACCAGATTACACTAGAAGTAATGGCTAGCGCAGCACCTATTTGATTTTGTTTGCTCAATGATGTGCGAAATTTTGGGTAAAGTCTCCTTTGATTCTTTCGATGGGGGGATTATAATAACCAAATTTTAAATGAGGAAATTCTTCCTGTATTAAATCCATCATTTGTTTAATGCCCATAATTTCACCCATGTCGGTCACGCCAATTTTACCCAAATACCAATCAGGATCAATATTAAAATTGCGCCATTGAATCATTTTCAAATCGGTATCCCTGATGAACTTTCTTAAGGCTTCATATTCTTCCACACTGTCTGTCATGCCAGGGAAAACAAAATAATTAATACTGGTCCATTTACCAGCTGCCGACATCACACGCACGCTTTCTTTAATATCCGCAAAAGTATAATTGTTAGGACGGTAGTAAGCATTGTAAATATTTTCACGCACCGAATTCGTACTTACTCTTAAACTATCTAAGCCTGCTTCTGCTAAAATTTTTACAGCCACCGGATTAGAACCATTGGAATTAATGTTAATACTTCCTTTATCCGTATGTTTTCTAATTTCAATAATGGCTTCTTTCATGGTTTCCCACATCAACAAAGGTTCACCTTCACATCCTTGGCCAAAGCTTACAATAGGAAAAGGGGCGGTCATTAAATGGGGCACTGTATATTCTACTACTTCGGCAGCAGTAGGTTTAAATACCAATCTTTCTTGATTAGAAATAATTTCTTCTTCAATGGGTTGAAAAGAAATACAGCCAATACAATTGGCATTACAAGCTGGGGATATAGGAATAGGACATTCCCATCTGCCCATCGCAAAATTTCTTGCTGCTGGACAATGATAAGTCATGCAACAGTTTTCCATCAAATGTTTGACCAATCTATTTTGACTATAGGTGGCCAACAATTTGCTCGTGCCTGCTTCAATAATTTTTTGATCGTATCCTTCGCAATCCTGTCTAATGTCTTTTTCAATTCTTACGGCGGGTACATAATTTTTTCCATCCTGCCAGCCCACCGCTGTATAACAAAATAAGGGAAGTGTTGGAGCATTGGCTAAGGTCTCGTAAGCAGCTATATATAAACCGGTATGTGCCGGAGGAATAAAGGCAGCTACGGCCCAACCTTTTTCACAAATACGCATTTCGCCTGTTTCCACATCGATACCAATGCCTCTTCTTTCTGGTAATTCATACAAGCTACCGCCAGCTGGTAATTCAATCCAATCTTCTACAGGAACTTCATAAGCATCCCAACCGGCTCGCCCTGTTACATACAAACTAGTGTCTTCAAATATTTGGCCTTTGCCGTCAGAATATAAAATATAAGGGGAGCTTTGTAGTAACATTGGGTAAAGGTATCAATTAGGATTTAATTAAATTGGAATTAGCTATTTGTTGGGCACAAAAAGCATTAAATTCTGCTGTAATGCTAGCGCTTACTGGCTCATTGATTTGTTTTTGGATCAGTTTATTATTTTTGAAATCAATGGTAATCAAATCGTCTTTGATCAAGGCGTTTTGTATCAAGGCCCAGGAATAATATTTTTTAGGGAAGGTATTCACCACTATGCCAGTGGGGTCAAAAGCCAATTCATAGGGAAATTTTACTTGGCGTTCAAATAAGGCCCCTATTAAAAATATGCCTGCGATTAATAACCCATTGGGTTGTAAATACCAGCCCCAGGAAGCCAGGAGCAAACCTAAACGGTAATAGGGAATTTGGCCTCTTTTTCTTTGAAAAACACAGAAAATCCACCAGCTAATAAAGGAAGTCATAATGGCAAAAATGAGTGCAGGCTTAGGAAATAAGCCCAAATACAGGGAATATGAAATGGCCACTACAGAGATCAACAGCATGAATTGGCTGATTCGGTCTAGGTTTTTGAAATCGGGACTTTTGCATACAATGATATAGTCAAAAACACGCATAAAAATTTAGTTTCTAGTGGAGTAATATTTGGTGCAATTTAAGCCCATTTGGTTAACTTTGCACTATGAAGAAAACACATCTTATTTTATTGGTATTAATTGCAGCAGCCATTGTAGTGCTGATCAGCTATACTGGCGATTTAAGTAGCTATGAAACCATTGGCTCCGCCAAGCAAAAAGAAGGCAAGTTTGTCAACTTGATTGTTAAAATGGATAAGTCGGTAGCAGTTCAATACGATCCAGTCAAAGACCCTAATTTATTGCAATTTAATGTGCAAGATAGTTTAGGTGGTAAAATTGCCGTGGTTTACCACAATACCATGCCTACAGATATGGAAAAATCTGAAAGATTGGTGTTGAAAGGAAAAGTGCAAGGGGATCACTTTGAATGTTCTGCAATTGTAATGAAATGTCCTTCCAAATACAAGGACAATCCCAATGCCATGAAAGAACAACCAGTAACCATTAGCAATTAATTATTTCAAATAGTTCAATGAATACAACAAAGTTTATTGGGGAGCATTTGCTGCCTGGACAAATAGGATATTTTTTAACGATACTTAGTTTGGTGGCCGCTTTATTGGCCACTTATGCATTTGCAAAAGCTTTTTTTTCAAAAGAACTTTCGGTACAAGCACAGTGGAATAGATTGGCAAAAATTGCTTTTTACATAGAAGCCATTTCAATTTTTTCTTGTTTCATTATACTATTTTATATTATTTCCAATCACTTATTTGAATACAAGTATGCTTACATGCATAGTGATAAAAACTTACCATATCAGTATTTATTGAGTTGTTTTTGGGAAGGGCAGGAAGGAAGTTTTTTACTATGGAGCTTTTGGCATTCTGTATTAGGCTTATTGGTGCTGGCTAGATTAAAAAGATGGAACAACAATATCAATGGGGTGATGATGGTCTTGAACTTTGTTCAATTCGTATTGGCGACTATGGTGGTGGGCTTGTTTATTTTTGACGCTAAATTAGGCAGTAGTCCATTTTTATTGTTAAGAGAAGAAATGAGCTGGCCCATACTTGCTCGTCCAGATTATTTACATTTAATCAAAGATGGTACCGGTTTAAATACTTTATTACAGAACTATTGGATGGTGATTCATCCGCCTATATTATTTTTAGGTTTTGCTTCTACCACCATTCCATTTGCCTTTGCGTTGGTGGGCTTAATTAAAAAAGAGCATGATTGGATGGATCTTTGTTTGCCATGGGCAAGTTTTTCTGCAGGCATCTTGGGCTTAGGTATTATGATGGGTGCGGCTTGGGCTTATGAGAGTTTAACCTTTGGAGGATATTGGGCCTGGGATCCAGTAGAGAATGCCTCTTTAGTACCTTGGTTAACCTTGGTATCGGCCATCCATGCTTGTATCATTTATAGAAAAACTGGGGGCAGTTTAAAAACCACTTATTTCTTTTTTGGAATTAGTTTCTTACTTGTTTTGTATTCTACTTTTTTAACTAGAAGTGGAATTTTGGGAGATACATCGGTACATGCTTTTACTGACCTTGGAATGAACACCCAATTATTATTTTTCTTATTAATTTTTGTGCTCCCTTATTTCGTTTTATTTATAGTTAGAATGAAAGACATGAAGGCTCCTCAAAAAGAAGACGAAATTAAAAGTAGGGAGTTTTGGATGTTGGTAGGATCGTTGATTTTATTTTTATCCGCTGTAGTGATTATTTCTATTACCTCTATTCCTGTGTTTAATAAATTGTTTGGCACCAAAATTGCACCTCCAGAAGATGCAGCCTTTGCCCACAATCAAGTACAAGTATTTGTGGCCATCATTATTGGCTTACTGACCGCAGTTGGACAATATTTAAAATTCAAAGGAACTACGGGAGATTATTTTAAAGAGAAAATAAAGTTGCCCTTATTGATTACGATAGTAGTGACCGCTGTGGTTTATTTCTTTGTTGGTGTAAAGTTTACGGAGAAGGGCATTGGTTTTACAGGCGCAATCTATGTAGCTTTATTTGCTTCCATCTTTACCGTAGTGGCCAATTTATTTTACTTCTTCTCGGTTCAAAAAGGAAAATTAAAATCTGCCGGCGCTTCCATTGGTCACGTTGGCTTTGGACTAGTATTGGTAGGCATTTTAATCTCATCCTCTAATAAAACAGTATTAAGTTGGAATACCACCGGCATCAGTCCATTGCGTATGGAATCCAAAAAGAGTCCTGCGGGCAATCCAAAAGAAAACGTCACTTTATTTGAAGGTATTGCTACAGATATGGGCAAGTACATGGTGACCTATGTGCAAGACAGTTTTGATATTTTAGACAAAAGATTTTTTGTATTAAAATTCAAAGAGAAAAAAACTGAGGAAGAATTTTTCTTGTATCCAGATGTTTTAAAGAACAACAAAGGAATGGAAGGCTTTTCTGCCAACCCTTCTTCTAAACATTATTGGAACAAAGATATTTTCGTTTATGTTACTTCTTTTCAAGATCATGAAAAGGAGGATACCAGCAGTTTTCTGCCACATCAAATGGCTATTGGGGATTCTATTTTTTACAGCAATGGCTATGTCAAATTAGACAAAGTACTAGTTAATCCAAACACCAACAGACCAGCAGGAAGTAATGAATTGGTTTTGCAGTTGTCGGTCACTTCAAAAGAAGGTTTAAAGTATCAAGCTAGTCCAAGCATAGTTTTGCAAGGTATGAGCTTGCAAGCAAATTACGATACGGTAAAAGCACAAAATTTAGTTTTGAGTTTTAACAAAGTAGTGGACCAACAAAAAGGAATTTTGGAGATAGGGTTGAAGGAATCAGCTTCCTTAACAAATTTAATTACTTTAAAAGCCTACGAATTTCCCTTTATTAATATATTATGGATAGGGGTCATCGTGATGGTACTAGGTTTTGGCTTAGCTGCGATGAATAGAGTGAAAAAATTCAAAGCCAAATAAAAGGCAGCTGAAGCAAGATTTTAACCTAAATTTTAGGTAATTAAATCAAGAATTGAGGTTACTTTTTTTAATTTAGTGGATCAATGAATATGAACAAGAAGTTGCTATATCTATTGGTGTTTGTTTTGACCATGCTTGGGGCTGTCAAAACACAGGCACAAATTGGCACTTACGATACCTTAAGGGTAGAGGCATTCATAACGCCCGAAGGAGATACCATTCCTCAATCTTGGTTACCACCTGCCCAGGTCAATGCCATTCTAACTGCTCATTGGAAAAATTATTGGCAAAACTGGACTCGACTTAGAAATGCGGTCTATGTTACTTATCCTTATGCTAAAACAGCGGGTAAAATTATTTCAGAAGTAAATTTACAATTGGCCCATGTGCCAGATGAGCGTCAAAGAAAAACAATCATTAAATCAAGAGAAAAGGAATTGAAAAGAGATTTTGCAGATAGAGTGACCAATTTATCTGTGTATCAAGGAAAGGTGTTGATGAAATTAATTAATAGAGAAACAGGGAACAATTGCTATGAAATAATCAAGGAGTTCAAAGGGGGATTCAATGCCGGTTTTTGGCAAGCAGTGGCCTTTGTTTTTGGAAGCAATTTAAAGCAACAATACGATGCCAAAGGCGATGACAAAGACATCGAAAAAATCGTATTGGAACTACAAAAATTATACGGGTACAAAGGGTAGGTTTTTGAGCCCTATTTTAGTATCTTTACCCGAATAGTTCCATCTACAATGAGTGAAGAAAAAAGCTTAAATTTTATTGAAGAAATTGTTGCTCAAGATTTAGCGGCAGGAAAATACGATGCTATATTAACCAGGTTCCCACCAGAGCCCAATGGCTATTTGCATATAGGTCATGCCAAGAGCATTTGTTTGAATTTTGGTTTGGCCAAACATTTTGGTGGGGGCACTAATTTAAGGTTTGATGATACCAATCCCACTACGGAAGAAACCGAATATGTAGAAAGCATTAAAGCCGATGTTAAATGGTTGGGTTTTGATTGGGTAAAAGAATGTTATGCATCCGATTATTTTGATACCTTATATGGTTTTGCGATACAATTAATTGAAAAAGGATTGGCCTATGTAGATGATAGTAGTCCTGAAGAAATAGCCTTACAAAAAGGTACCCCCACCGTGGCAGGAACTGGGAATGCCTATCGCAATAGGTCTATCGAAGAAAACAAGACTTTATTTGAAGCCATGAAGGCGGGTGCTTTTGAAGATGGCGCAAAAGTGTTGCGTGCAAAAATTGATTTAGGTAATCCAAACATGCATTTGCGCGATCCTTTACTTTATAGAATTAAAAAAGCACATCATCACCGCACCGGAGACAAATGGTGTATCTATCCAATGTATGATTTTGCCCATGGACAAAGTGATTCAATAGAGAACATTACTCATTCAATTTGTACATTAGAATTTATACCGCACCGTGCCTTGTATGATTGGGGTATTGAGCAATTAGGTATTTTCCCTTCCAAGCAATATGAGTTTGCACGACTGAATATGACGTATACGATTATGAGTAAACGTAAATTATTACAGTTGGTGCAAGAAAATCATGTAGAAAGCTGGGACGACCCACGTATGCCTACCATTAGCGGCATGCGCCGTAGAGGCTATACCCCAGAAAGTATTCGTGATTTTTGCGAAAGAATAGGCATTGCCAAAAGAGAAAACATTATTGATTTTAGTTTATTAGAATTTTGTGTGAGAGAACATTTGAATAAAATTGCACAAAGAAGAATGGTGGTGACAGACCCCATTCAATTAATTATCTCCAATTACGAATTAGGGGAAGAAATTTTACATTCCGAAAATAATCCTGAAGATCCAGATGGGGGTGTGAGAGCAGTTCCATTTAGTAAAGAATTATGGATCGAAAGAGATGATTTTATGGAACTGCCTACAAAAAAATATTTTAGACTAGGACCTGATTTGATGGTTCGTTTGAAAAGTGCCTATATCATTAAATGTGACAGCTTTGATAAAGATGAACATGGAAATATCAAAACAGTCTATGCAAGTTATTTCCCTGAAAGCAAAAGTGGATCAGATACTTCGGGTATTCATGTAAAAGGTACCTTGCATTGGGTGAGTGCGAAACATGCAGTTCCTGTTACGCTAAATGAATATGATAGGCTATTTAAAGTAGAAGATGTGGCTGGTGCAGAAGGAGATTTTAAAGATTACATCAATCCTAATTCATTAACAAAAGTGACCACTGCTTGGGGCGAACCTGCCTTGTTGGAAGATAGCAAAGAAGCCCGTTTTCAATTTTTAAGAAAAGGCTATTTTTATCAGGATACCACAAGTACCCAAACAGCACTCGTGTTTAATCGCACGGTTACTTTAAAGGACACTTGGGCCAAAGAGCAAAAAAAATAATTACCTCAACTACATTGGCATGTTAACGCTCGAAAACTTTACTAAACATTGGGAGAAAAAGTTTCCAGCGCTCAGCTTAAAGAAGCACCATTTTTTAATTGCCATCAGTGGCGGAGTAGACAGTATTGTACTTGCCCATCTGATGCATCGTTGCAAAGCCAATATTACTTTGGCGCATGTCAATTTTCAATTAAGAGCAGAAGAAAGTGTAAGAGATGAAAATTTTGTGCGTGCATTTGCCTTGCAATTAAATGTGCCTCTTAAAGTACATAGTATAGATACCAATAAATATGCGGCCACTTATACAATGGGTTTACAAGAAGCTGCCCGTGAAATAAGGTATGCCTGGTTTGAATCTTTGTTAGCAAAGGAGGATGTACTTTTGACAGCCCATCATGCAGACGATCAAGCAGAGACTGTGCTGATGCAATTGTTCAGGGGAACAGGCTTGCATGGGCTCACCGGTATTCCTGCTAGACGCAACGATGTTTTAAACTTAGCTAGACCCTTATTGCCCTTCACTAAAGCGCAAATAAAACAATACGCCATAAGTAATGGCTTAAACTTTGTAGAAGATAGTTCTAATAGTAAAGACGATTATACCCGTAATTTAATTCGCAATAAAATCATTCCACAAATTCAAGAAGTATACGCCCATGTGAATGAAAATATTTTTTCCACCGCAGAGAAGTTAAAAGAGGCAGAAGCCATTGTAGAGGCCACGGTAGCATCGTTTTGGAAAAAAGGATTCAAAATTAAAAAGGGCATACCCACCTTGCCCATCAGTTATTTCAATAAGGTAAAAGACAATGCTACCTATACCTGGGGATTAATTCAGTCTTATGGGTTTAAGCCAGCGCAAATTACCGAAGTACATAAATTATTGGAGGCCTCCAATGGGGCTTATATAGCCACACCCACGCATCGTTTTATTAAATACAATGAAGTCATTCAAATTGTATCCAATGATACGCATAAAGAACATTTAGTTATTTATGTTGGGGAAGGCGTATTGCAAACAAAATATGGAACTTTGCAATTAGCGCTTTTAGAGGCCAAAGAAAACATCAACATTGATCCTAATCCCCAAATTGCTTATTTAGATGCAGCCAAATTAGACTGGCCCATTTTATTTAGAACCTGGCAGTCGACAGATTATTTTTATCCCTTGGGCTTAAGAAAGAAAAAGAAGTTGAATCATTTTTTGGGCAGTTTAAAATTAAGCCCAGCCATTAAAGAACAAGTAGGTATTATTGCTGTTGGAGATAAAATTTGTTGGGTAGTGGGTCACCGATTAGATGATCGATTTAAAATTACGCCGCAAACAACAAAGTTGTTAAAAATTACCTACCAAGATAAGTCCTAATCTGATCTATAAATAAACTCACCACTTCTACATGTCCAATAAAGTGAGCGGTGATTATTAAAAATACCACTCCATAAATTGAACCCCATAAATGGGCACTGTGATTGATGCCTCCCTGTCCTTGTTTAGATAAGTAGGCAGTAAGACCAAGATAGATAGGACCAAAAATAAATCCAGGAATGATAGGAGGGATAATAAAAAAGCCTATTTGCATGGTAGGTTGTAAAAAAATACCTACAAATACAATGGCAGACACAGCACCAGAGGCACCTAAGCTGCGGTAATTGTATTGTTTAAAATGATGGAGATAAGTTGGAATCAAGCAAATCAATAAAGAGGAAATGTATAGAATAATAAAGTAACTGCCGCCAGCAGCTCCAAAAATCATAGTAAAATATTGTTCAACATAATCTCCAAACATATAAAAGGAGAATAAATTAAAGGCCAAGTGCATAAAATCGGCATGAATAAAACCAGAGGTAAAAAATCGGTACCATTGATGCTGTTGATGCACGGTATAGGGATGAAAAATTAATTTATCCATCAGGTTTTCATTGTACATCGCAGTAATGGAAATGACCACCGTGACAATAGTGATTGTTAAAGTAATACTCATGATAATTTTATTGGCATTTATTCGTGGTGGTATTTTTCATTGGACAAGATACTGCAAGCACGGTACACTTGTTCTGCTAAAATCAATCTAACCAACATATGAGGAAAAACCAGTTCAGACAAAGACCAGGTAAATTGAGCGCGTAGTTTGACTTCATTGGCAACCCCATAAGCACCTCCAATTAAAAAAACAATTCTTTGGGCACTCTGATTGGCCTTTTGCTGTATCAATTTAGCTAAACCGGGAGAGCTGAGCATGCTACCTGTTTCATCTAATAAAACAAGCACATCAGTAGGGCCGATGGCTTTTAGAATGGATTGGGCTTCTGCTTTCTTTATTTGATCTGGCTCGGTGGCTTTGGCAGGTGGAATCAATTGCCATTGGATAGGGTAGTAATGGGTAATTCTTTTAGTAAAATTTTCAATACCTTCTTTAACATAAGGTTCATTGGTTTTGCCCACAGAAAGGAAAGCTAGTTTCAATACAAATGATTTACTCAAAAATACAGTATATAAATTAAGGTGCATACTTTACGATAAGGATACTGCACCATATATCTATAAAAATTAATTATAATATGTTGAAAGTCAATCTAATAAATCAAATAATTTCCTACAACAAAAAGGGAAGTTCTATGATAAAAATCATAATTTCGCCCTCAACTTAAATCCCCCACATGAAGCTACTATCCCCCCGTAGTATGTTTTTTTTGCTACTATTGATTGCCGCTCAGACTTATGGGCAAGCCAAAGAAGAATCTATTGGAAAAGAAAATGTAGCGAACAACAACCAGTCTAAAATTGGAGGCTTAATCTGTAGCATTTATACCAGCAAAGAATTAAAAAATACTGTTCAGATTATATTTAAGAATCAGAAGTACATCTACCAACAAGAATCGGACACTATTACTATTGCAGATCCTGTGAAAATAAATCAGTTGATAAAAGATTTAAAAGAGGGCTTGTCCATTATTGAGGATGACCAAAAAACAGTTAGTTTCGAAAGAGGCAATTATATTATAGTGAAGGACAATTTATACATGGACCATAAAATGCTTACATTTTGGAATAAAGATTATAATATAAGCAGTTCCATCAATAAGAGTACCATCACCCAATTGATTGAGTGGTTGGAAGCTATTAAGTTTTAATGATTATTGTTCCATTTAAAAGCATAAAAAAAGCCTCCTAAATTAAGGAGGCTTTTTTATTCAGTGACCGCGTTAGGATTCAAACCTAAAACCCCCTCATCCGTAGTGAGGTACTCTATTCAGTTGAGCTACGCAGCCATTTCCCTAGTTATAGGGGGTGCAAATATACCTTAAAATCTCATTTTACCCAAGTAAAAACCTTAAATATTGGGCCGGTGACTAATAATGCCAGCGCACAAACGCCTCAATAGCAGCGTATTTGGTCAAACCTAGACGTGCATATAAGTCGGCGGTATGGGCATTTCTAATTTCAGCTCTTTGCCAAAATTCTCTAGCATCTGTGCCTTGGAAGGGTACACTGTCTTTTTGAGACTGATGAATAAAGATGCCAAATCGCTTTTTGATTACTTGGTCAGGGCTCATAGGTACAGCCATTTCAATTTCAGAAATGTCCCATTCCTGCCAAGCACCTTTATATAACCAAACCCAACAATCTTTAACCCAAACCTCACCTTCGGCTTTTAGTCGGCGTAAACTTTCAAAGATGATATCTAAACAAACTTTATGTGTGCCATGTGGGTCGGCCAAGTCGCCAGCACAATACACTTGATGTGGTTGTATTTGTTTAAGTAAGTCCATGGTGATGCGAATGTCTAATTCGCTCATGGGTTTCTTTTCAATGGCGCCAGTTTCATAAAAAGGCAAATCCATGAAATGGTAGTTGTTTTCTGCAATGCCCACATATCTACAAGTGGCCTTGGCTTCGCATCTTCTAATCAACCCTTTAATGGCTCTAATTTCTGCAGTATCTAAATGGTCTGATTTTTTTCCTGCTAAAAAGGTTCGAGCTGCACTTAAAATTGCTTCACTTTTTTTATTGTCAATACCAAATAAGTCTTCGAAGCCAACAGCAAAATCTAAGAAACGGGTCACAAATTCATCGGTCACCGCAATATTGCCACTGGTTTGATAGGCTACATGTACGTCATGTCCTTGTTCTTGTAAACGCATAAAAGTACCACCCATGCTAATGATGTCATCATCAGGATGTGGAGAGAACAACAATACTTTTTTTGGATGTGGCGAACTTCGTTCTGGATGTGCAGGGATGACAGCATTGGGCTTGCCACCAGGCCAACCAGTGATCGAATCTCTTAACATATAAAACACATGCAAGTTAATATCATAAACAGATTCTTTCAATACCAATAAATCTGCTAAACTGTTTTCTTTGTAATCATCTGCCGTTAAGCTCAAAATGGTTTTATCCAATTTTAAAGCCAATTCAATGACCGCTTTTTTGATCATCAAGGGAGTCCAATCATTGGCGCCGGTCAACCAAGGTGCTTTGTTTCTGGTAAGGTCTGCCGCTGCAAATTCATCAATATAAAAAGTGCAATCGTCATGATTTTGTAAAACACTCGCAGGAATTTGTTCTGTCACATCTCCCTCTACTGCTTTGGCAATAATGCCTGCTTTATTTCCCCAAGCCAATAAAACAATTTTCTTGGCTTTCATGATACTGCTGATACCAACAGTAATGGCTAGTTTAGGTACATTGTTTAATTCATGCCACTCATATAAGTTGGCCATTCTTGTTAGATGGTCAAGGTGAATGATTCTAGTTTTGGAATGAAAGCTTGAGCCTGGTTCATTGAATCCAATATGTCCGTTTTTTCCAATACCTAATATTTGTAAATCAATGCCTCCAATTTTTTCAATGATTTGTTCGTAGGCTAAACATTTCTCTTTTAATTCTTCCTTGGTCCACTCAGAAGAGGGCAGATAAATATTTTTTGGGTCAATGTCTACATGGTCAAATAAGTGACGATGCATAAAACTCCAATAACTTTGATATGCAGTTCTTGGAATGGGATAGTACTCATCTAGATTTATGGTAATCACATTTTTGAAACTCAATCCTTCTTCTTTGTGCATGCGCACTAATTCTTTGTACAACACAATAGGAGTGGCACCTGTTGCCATGCCTAAAACACAGGGTAATTTTTGTGCTTGTTTTTCCTTGATCAAGTCGGCTATTTGTTTAGCCAAGGCATTGGATCCCTCCGTTTGATTCTTGAAAATAACAACTGGTATTTTTTCAAATGATTCTAACATAAATATAGAGTTCTATGGTACATTAAATGTATAAAAAAAGCCCTAATCAATCAGAGCTTTTTTTATTTTTAGTCAACTTTAGTAATTTTAATCATATTGGTTGGCAAATGCAACTGAACGGGTGTACTTCCTGTATTTACCACCACATCACCTGTTTGTACAAATCCTTTTTTCTTTAAGATTTGAATTTGATCGGTAATGATACCGTCCAAACTTTCTTCTTTATTGTAATAAATAGCTCTTACGCCCCAACTTAAACTGAGTTGATTCACCAAGCTTTTTTCTTTGGTAAAAATAAACAAGGGAGACTTTGGTCTGAAGCTACTCAACATAAAAGCAGTATAACCGCTTTGTGTCATACCCACCAAGGCTTGCGCATTGGTGTCTTCAGCTAATTTACAACCATTGTAACATAAAGCATCACTTAAGAAGGATGGAGAATGTGGTTGTGGTTTTAAATCTTCGGAACGATTGTATTTGTAACCATGTTCCTCCACTTCTGAAATAATTTTGCGCATGGTTTCAATAACTAATACCGGGAATTGACCAGTGGCGGTTTCTCCACTCAACATCACGGCATCAGCTCCTTCAATAACTGCATTGGCCACATCCGTAATTTCACTACGGTTAGGTTTAACGCGATCAATCATGGATTCCATCATTTGTGTTGCCACAATCACAGGCTTCGCTCTATGCAAACATTTTCTAATTAATTCTTTTTGAATCAAAGGAATTTTTTCAACAGGTAATTCCACGCCTAAATCTCCTCGCGCAATCATAATGCCATCGCTCGCAATAATAATATCACGGATATTAATTAAGGCTTCGGGCATTTCAATTTTGGCAATGATTTTTGATTTGCTTTTGCTTTTGTTTAAAAGGTCTCTTAACATTTCTATGTCGGCTACTCTTTTAACAAAGCTCAAGGCTACCCAGTCTAATTCTTCTTGGATAATAAATTTTGCATCTTCTAAATCCTTCTCTGTCAATGCAGGTAAGGATATTTTGGTATCTGGCAAATTCACTCCTTTTTTAGATGAGATGATTCCACCTAAGGTAACTACTACTTTTACGTCGCCATTTTTTTCAACACTACTTACTTTCACTTCTATCTTGCCATCGTCAATCATGATCAAGTTGCCTACCACCACATCTCCAGCCAAATTAGGGTAGGAGACATAAATTTTTTCAAGGGTACCCACACATTTGGTGTTGGTGAAAGTTAACACATCACCTTCTTTCACTTCAAGGCGATTGTTTTCAATTTCACCCACTCTTAATTTAGGCCCTTGCAAGTCGCCTAAAATAGCCACATTGCAATCAAGTTCCTTATTGATGCCTCTGATATTGTCAATGATGGCTTTTTTATCTTCATGGGTACCATGAGAGAAATTTAAACGAAAAACATTGACACCAGCAATGACTAAGTTTTTTAATTGATCGTAAGATTCGCAAGCAGGGCCTACCGTTGCTACGATTTTTGTTTTGTGGTGCGGTTGTTTAAAGGCTGGATTTGGGCTCATTGGTTATTGATGGGTTATTGATTTAGCTGGCCAAGATTTTTACAATCTTCAACCATTCGTCTGAAATTTTTTGTTTTGCTTTAACAGCTTTGTCAAGTGGGGTATACTTCATTTTATTGTCAACAATACCCACCATCACGTTATGTGTGCCATTCAAAAGACATTCCACAGCATGATAGCCCATTCTGCTAGCGATTAATCTATCTAAGCAACTAGGGGAACCACCTCTTTGAATGTGACCAAGAATACAAACACGTATATCGGCCTTAGGTAACTTATCTTTTAAGAAATTGCCCACTTGTGTGGCGCCACCAAATTCATCTCCTTCGGCCACTACGATTAAGTTTACTAATTTTTTTCTTTTTTCTTTTTCAGTTAAAGAGGCAATCATACCATCCATATCTGTTTTAGATTCTGGAATTAAAATATTCTCTGCACCTGTAGCGATACCACTGTGAAGGGCAATATAACCTGCGTCACGTCCCATAACTTCTACCACAAATAATCGATCATGTGCATCTGCGGTATCTCTAATTTTATCGATGGCTTCTACCGCCGTATTCACTGCAGTATCAAATCCAATGGTAAAATCACTACCTGCGATGTCTTTATCAATCGTACCTGGGATACCTATACAAGGGATGTCAAATTCATTGCTAAATTTTTGCGCGCCTTTAAAGCTGCCGTCTCCACCTATCACTACGATACCATTGATGCCTCTTTTCTTTAAATTTGCGTAAGCGATTTTTCTTCCTTCTGGTTCAAAAAATGCAGCACTTCTAGCTGTTTTTAAAATGGTACCGCCTCTTTGAATGATATTACCCACCGATTTTGAATCCATAGGGAAGATGTCATCTTCAACCATTCCATTGTACCCTCTAGCTACACCAAAAACCTCAATGCCATAGTGAACACCCGTTCTAACTACAGCGCGAATGGCTGCATTCATGCCTGGGGCATCCCCACCAGAAGTTAAAACAGCGATTTTATTTACTTTTTTTGCAGACATAGTATTTTCAATTGTGCATTAATCTATTGATTTACAAGTTCAAATCAATGGGTTCTTAAATTAAGCGAGCTACAAATTTAATCATTTGAGCCCAATTTTCCATTCAAATTATGAACAGATTAGTAATACTAACAATTGTTAATGTGATTGGAGCTCAATAAGACCAAATCAGGCTAGTAATCGGATATTTTTTGGCCTATTTGCTTTCTAAAATTAATAAATCGTTAAAGGCGATTTCATATTCTTTGTTCATAGATCGAATCAAAGCATTTTTATCCTGATAGCTTTTTTCTACCGTATGAAATTTGGCTGTATCAGAATAGATAGCAGGGTTGGCCATTTGCAATTCAATTTCTGCTTTTTCCTTATGTAGGGTTTCTATATTGTGTTCGATTTGCGCAATGACTTTTTGTAATTTTTGAATTTGCTTTTGCAAATCTTTGTCAATGGCTTGTGGTTTGGTTTCAATAGGGACGACTACTTCTTGTTTGGCTGGTTTACGGGTATCTTTATTAGCTCCTGATTTTGTGGCTTCTGGTTGTTGTGCTTTTTGTTTAGCCATTCTTTCTTTCCATTCTAACCATTCTTTATAATCCCCTTTAAATTCTATAATTTTTTCGTCTTCAATTTCCCAAATCTTGTTGGCCGTTTTAGAAATAAAATAACGGTCGTGACTTACTAAAATAATGGTGCCATCATATTTAGTTAAGGCATCTGCTAACAATTCAACGGTGACCATATCCAAGTGGTTGGTAGGTTCATCCAGCATTAAAAAATTGGCTTTACTAATAATGGTTTTAGTTAAAGCAACTCTTGCTTTTTCTCCTCCACTTAATACTTTAATTTTTTTATCAATTTCGTCGCCGCCAAATAAGAAACATCCCAACAAAGCGCGGAGTTCCAATTCAGTATTTTTAGTACCACATTCTTGTACCTCTTTTAAAATAGTATTGTTCAGGTTCAAAGATTCTAATTGGTGTTGCGCATAAAAACTTTCTTCTACATTATGGCCCCAAACTCTTTCTCCTTCAAACTTTTCCATACCTGCTACAATTCTAAGTAGGGTAGACTTTCCTTTTCCATTCGCACCAATAAGTGCAATCTTATCACCTCTTTCAATTTCTGCAAAGGCATTGTCCAAAATTTGAACATTCGGAAAAGCCTTACCAATACCTTTTAAGTCTACTAAAACTTTACCCGGTGTTTTGTCTACTGCAAAATTGATTCTAATATTAGGTCTTTCAATTTTTACGTCTTCGATTACCTCTAATTTATCTAAGCGCTTTTGAATAGATTGTGCTTGGGCTGCTTTAGAGGCCTTGGCTTTGAATCTTTCAATAAACTTTTCTTGTTGCTTAATATAGTCTTGCTGATTTTCGAATGCACGTTGTTGTATTTCTACTCTTTGCTCTTTTTCAATTTCATAATGCTCATAGTCGCCCGTATAAAAATGCAATTGTTGTTGGTATACTTCCACAATCTTATTCACCATCTTATTCAAGAAGTATTTATCGTGACTTACGATCACCACACTTCCTTTATAATGCAATAAATATTTCTCCAACCATTCAATACTTGGTAAGTCTAAGTGGTTGGTAGGCTCATCTAATAACAATACATCGGGTTGTTGCAAAATCATTTTAGCTAATAAAACCCGCATTCTCCATCCTCCACTAAATTCTTTGTAGGGGCGGGTTAAATCTTTTATCGCAAATCCTAGACCATGTAAAACTTCCTCTGCTTTGTGGTTAATATTATAGCCATCTAATAAATCTATCTCATGTAAAGCGTCGGTGTATTTAATTAGTAAATCGTTGTCCTCCGAATTGGCTTCTAATTCCTTGCCTAATTGTTCAATTTCTTTTTCTAATTCACGCACTCTTTCAAAAGCCCCCAAGGCCACTTCGGTGATAGATTCATTGGTATCAAAACTTAATAAATCTTGATGTAAATAGCCAATGGTGGTGTCTCTTCCTTTTTCTACCGTGCCCTTGCTCGGGTTTAATTGCCCCACCAAGATTTTTAATAGGGTAGATTTTCCTGTTCCGTTATAGCCAATTAGACCAATACGTTCACCTGGCTGAATGGACCAATTGGCCTCAATCACAATTACTCTCGCCCCAAACTCAAATGTCACATTTTGTAATCCTATTAGCATATTTCTTTCAATTCAGTCCGCAAAGTTAGCTAGTTGGAGTATCTAATTATGCATAAATTTGTAAAAATATTTTATGAATCGGTTATTCATTGCATTTATTGCCCTTATCCTACTTGCTTGCAACAACGAAAATCCACCTAGCAGCAACAGCGGTCTTTGGGAATTTCAACCCAAAAACAATCAAAAAGCATTTGATCATGCTTGTCAGCCCATTTTGTTGAATTACCAAGAAGTTTTGAAAGGCGTCATGGCCAAGGACACTACTTTTTTATATACAGCACTGGATAACTTAATTATTTTAACGGATTCTTTTCCAGCCTTTAGTTATCCTAAAGACAGTATTTTAAGCAATGAACTCAAGCAGGGATGGGTGAATATTAATGCAGAAATTCAAGGCTTACGTGCAGAAACGGAATGGTTGGAAATTTATAAATCAACCCATATGATTTCAATCCAACTTTTACATTTGCTAGGACAGGCGGGTTATCAAGGTCAAAACATTTACGTGTTTTCTTGCGCTTTTGAAGGACAGGAAGATGGCTTTAATTGGTTGGGCATCACTAAAACTTCCAGAGATCCCTACCATCCAAACAATAAAGAATTCATTCAGGCGCAACAAATTCTACAAGAAAATTAATTGGGGGCCTTGTAATTAATGATTAACATGGCATTGGTTTGCAAGGTGGAAGTAATGTAAAATTCTTTTCTGGTTGCACCATCTTTCAATACCATTAAAGCGGTATTTGGAGGAACACTACCTAAGTTTTGTGCCACTATAATGATTTCGTGTTCCGTTGTTTCCTTGCTAAAATTTAATTCAAAATGAATGGCCTTGTAACTTAGTCTTTGATTGTTTAATAGTTGGACCTTGTTGTCAAATACCATAATACTATCATTGTCAATGGTGCCATTGTCATACATGTCAAAACTAATATGGGGGCTACTTACGGTAATTTTATTGACCAATTTATTTTCTCTACCCACGAGTACATAGGGTAAAATTTGACCACGACTGCTTGTTTTTGGATTTTCTACACTGGCAGCACTGCTGTTGCTATTGCTTTCTTCTTTGGTTTGAATGCTATTGACTTTTGGTGTTTCAATTATGGCAATGGCAGTGGGTGTATTGTTTGTATTTTCTGGCTTGTCTATTTGTTTTATTTTAGCTGTAGTAACTACAGATTTTATTTCAGTAAGTTTTGTTGCCTTCAATTTATTATTAACCACCAATTCGTTTGTTTTATTTTTTGTTGGGATAGAACTTGGACCCTGTGTTTTTGATTTTAGTGCAAATAGTTTAGCCAATGGTATTTCCTTTTCTAAATAAATGGTACCGCTGCCACAGTCTTTTCCCATTTTTGAATTACTAGAAATATAGGTGCCTTCTAAGGTTTCTCTTCCACGAATGGTATTGTAAGTAAGGTAACTAGTCATCAAACATGCTTGAAAATTTCCAGATAGGCGCATGTCTTCAAATTTTGATTCAACAATACTTACTAATTCGGTATTGGGGGAATGCATACCAGTGGCACTGGCTTTGGCAGAAAAATTATTGGAAAAACGAGTATAAGTAAGTACCGATAAATTATGATTGGGGAGTTCTTTAATCTCCACTTCGTAATTGTACACTTTGCCTTCCGGATCTTGGGTAGGGGTAAAAACGCCTTTCCACTTTCCGCTTAGGTCTTGGCCAATAAGCAGGGTAGGTAACCAAATGGGGAGCAGGAGCAAAACTATGCGGCGCATATTGCAAAGCTATGTATAAAATATGAACCGCTTTTATTACCTTTGCATACATTTATTTAGACAAAAAACATGGTTCAAATTCAATTTCCAGACGGTGCAGTGCGTTCTTACGAAAAAGGGATTACTGCTTTAGGTATTGCAAAATCGATTAGTGAAGGTTTGGCAAAGAAGGTATTGGCAGCTTCTGTCAATGGTGAAGTTTATGATGCCACCCGTGCCATCAATGAAGATGCCGCCTTAAAATTATTGACCTGGGACGATGCCGATGGTAAAAATACCTTCTGGCATTCTTCTGCGCATTTATTAGCAGAAGCGGTGGAAATGCAATTTCCTGGCGCCAAATTCTGGGTAGGACCCGCTTTGGAGAAGGGCTTTTATTATGATATTGATTTAGGAGATAAAACTATTAAAGAAGAAGACGTTTTATTGCTTGAAAAAAAGATGAATGAATTGGCCAAGCAGGCCAATGCCTATATCCGTAAAGAAATGTCAAAGGGAGAAGCCATTGCCTATTTTACAGAAAAGAAAGATGAATACAAATTAGATTTATTGTCTGGTTTGGAAGATGGGTCTATAACTTTTTATACGCAAGGTGCCTTTACCGATTTATGTCGTGGCCCACATATTCCGAATACTGGATTTATTAAAGCCATCAAAATTACCAATATTGCTGGTGCTTTTTGGAAAGGAGATGAAAAAAATAAAATGTTGACAAGGGTATATGGTATCACTTTCCCTAATCAAAAAGAATTAGATGAATATTTATTGTTATTAGAAGAAGCAAAAAAAAGAGATCATCGTAAACTTGGAAAAGAATTAGGCATTTATACCATGGATGATGATGTAGGGCCAGGACTTCCTTTGTGGATGCCCAATGGAACTATTATTATAGAAGCGTTAGAAAATTTAGCCAAACAAACCGAAGAAGCTGCAGGCTACAAGCGAGTGGTGACGCCACATATCGCTAAAGAGAGCATGTACATAAAGAGTGGTCACTTGCCTTATTATCAAGACAGTATGTTCCCTCCCATGGAATTAGATGGAACAAAATATTATTTAAAAGCGATGAACTGTCCGCATCATCATAAAATTTTTGAAGCGGAACCTAAGAGTTATAAAGACATGCCACTTCGTTTAGCGGAATATGGCACTTGTTATAGATATGAGCAAAGCGGAGAATTATTTGGCTTAATGCGTGTGCGTTGCTTGCATATGAATGATGCACATATTTATTGTACCAAAGAACAATTTGCACAAGAGTTCAGGGCGGTGAATGAAATGTATTTAAAGTATTTTAAAATTTTCGGCATTGATAAATATGTCATGCGTTTAAGTTTACATGATCCTAAAAAATTAGGACAGAAATACATCAATGAACCTGAACTTTGGTTAGAAACAGAAGCCATGGTGCGTGCCGTATTAATTGAAACAGGAACACCTTTTGTAGAAGTGCAAGATGAAGGTGCATTTTACGGACCAAAAATTGATGTACAAATTTGGAGTATCATTGGAAGAGAATTTACATTGGCGACCAACCAAGTAGATTTCGCACAAGGAAAGCGCTTTAATTTAAGCTTTACCAATAAGGACAACGAGCCAGAAACTCCATTGATCATTCACCGTGCACCTTTAGGAACTCACGAGCGTTTTATTGGATTTTTGTTAGAACATTATGCAGGAAAGTTCCCTGTTTGGTTAGCACCCTTACAAGTAAAAATCTTACCAATTAGCGATAAGTTTATGCCCTATGCAGAAGAGGTCTTGGCTGAATTTAAAAAAGCAGGGGTGAGGGTAGAAATTGATGATAGAAATGAAAAGATAGGAAAGAAAATTAGAGATACAGAAATCATGAAAGTGCCCTACATGTTGGTGATTGGCGAGAAGGAAGTCGCAGAAAATAAATTATCTGTGCGCAGACAGGGTAAGGGAGATATGGGTATGTTGGACAAAACCGCATTTTTGGCACAAGTGGTAGAAGAAATTGAGGAAAGAAGGGCTCCTGCGGAATAATGAAGCACCATATCAGAACAATGACTATCTTTACAAAACTTAAATAAACGTTTAATTACTTAATGGCATTACCGAACAGAGGACCCAGATTTAACCCAAGGTTTCAAAGACAACAAGAACCAGAGCATCGCATCAATGATCGCATTCGTGTTCCACAAATTAGATTGGTTGGAGACAACATTACAGTGGGTGTGTACAATACACAAGAAGCGCTGAAAATAGCTGCAGACCAAGGTTTGGACTTAGTGGAGATTTCTCCAACAGCCGACCCCCCAGTTTGTAAAGTTATCGATTATAAGAAATTCCTTTACGAGAAAAAGCGTAAGGAAAAGGAAATGAAAGCGAACTCAAAGCAATCAGAGATCAAAGAGATTCGTTTTACACCAGGTACCGATGACCATGATTTTGATTTCAAAGCCAAACACGCAGAGAAATTTTTACAAGACGGCAATAAGGTAAAAGCCTATGTGCAGTTCAAGGGTCGTGCCATCATGTTCCAAGACCGTGGACAATTGCTTCTTTTGAAATTTGCAGAGCGTTTGGCCGAAGCGGGTACCTTAGAAAGTATGCCTAAATTGGAAGGAAAAAGGATGTTTGCTATTTTTCAACCTAAAGCAGGGGGAAAAAAGAAAGCGGCTTCCTAACTAAGTAACTGATAATCAAGCTCTTTATACAAGAGTGCTTCTTTCAATAGAAGCACTCTTTTTTTTGCAATATCATTATTCCAACGTACCTTCGCCGTCCATTTCCCACATGGCCCAAAAAGTGTTCCGCCCGTGCAGAACCGCCAGCAGGGAGTAATCGTAAAGATTATAATAATGCCAAAAGTAAAAACTAACTCGAGCGCAAAAAAGCGTTTCAAAGTTACTGGAACCGGTGAAATCACCTTCCAAAAAGCCTTCAAAAGACACATTCTTACCAAGAAATCAACTAAGCGCAAAAGAGCGATGAGAAAAAAAGGACTTGTTGGGTCAACTAACAAAGACTTC
>CANFXV010000027.1 GCA_947451115.1 Bacteroidota bacterium | reverse complement strand
TGGGTGCTGTAATGCCACGTAAAGGAGCGCTTAAGAACGACTCGTTCAAGTTCCAGGGTAGGCAGCAAGACCCCACCAGCAATGTTGGGGCTAGATAAATGATAGTTTAGAAACAGAATCCGGCTTATGAGGCTTGTAGTATTTTTTAACACCCGCATTTATCCTTTTAAAAGAGGATAATATTAAACTTGATCATACATGACCATTGAGCAGATAAAACGTATGAAGGACCAAGTCACTGTCCTGAGGAGGTTTCTTTGACGTCGATAACCGATTATATAAAGTAGCAACCGACAAACAATTGTCTCTTTCTCCTGGTTTTTGGGATGACAACACACGTGCTACGAGTACCATGAAGGAAATTAAGGTGAATGAGTATTGGATCAATATGTTTCAAACAGTTGAATCTAATTTAGAGGATTTCGTAGTCTTATTTGAATTTTGGAAAGCAGGAGATGCAACAGAACAAGAAACTAAGGATGCATTTGACAAAGCTGTCTTAGCAATCGAAGAAGCAGAATTTAAAAGTACCTTAAACAAACCGGAAGATGAACTTCCTGCGATTTTACAAATTAATCCAGGCGCTGGTGGTACCGAAAGTCAAGACTGGGCAGAAATGTTGTTGCGCATGTACACCATGTATGGAGAAAAGCAAGGATGGACAGTTAGTTCCCTAGATTATCAAGAAGGAGATGGCGCAGGGATAAAATCGGCCACCATTCAATTTGATGGGCCTTTTGCTTATGGATTTTTAAAAGCAGAATCGGGGGTACACCGTTTAGTAAGAATTTCTCCTTTTGATAGCAATGCAAGAAGACATACTTCATTTGCCTCTGTCTATGTGTATCCTTTAATAGATGATACCATTGAAATTGTAGTTAACCCCGCCGATATTGAATGGGAGTTTTATAGAAGTGGAGGTAAGGGTGGACAGAATGTCAACAAAGTAGAAACAGCAGTTAGGTTAAAACATGCTTCAGGTATTATTGTAGAATGCCAACAATCAAGAACACAGGGTGAGAATAGAGAAATTGCGATGAAGATGTTAAAGAGCAGATTGTATGAAGAAGAAATGCGAAAAAAACAAGAAGCCTTAAATGCTTCCAATGCGAATAAGAAAAAAATAGAATGGGGCAGTCAAATACGTTCCTATGTTTTTCATCCTTATAAAATGATTAAGGACCACCGCACCGATTTTGAAGTAGGTAATATTGGCCCAGTCATGGACGGAGAAATAGATGGTTTTATTAAAGCTTATTTGATGATGGAGAAAGAAGCTTAGACTGTATTAATGTACCATCAATTCCTCTTTAGATTTTGGCCTTAAATTTTCTTGCCATTTAAACCCGCGAATTTCCATTTCGGCTTTGGGAGTTTGACCCAGGGGAGACATATTGCCTGTGAGTTGGTTTCTAAAAATAACTTTGGCGGGTTCATTATTTTCAAAAGTAATTTCTATGATTTGCGCATTGGAATGATTCACACCAATGAAATTTTTATCATTGTCCAGCGCAAAATAGATATTTTCCGCATTGCCCCTGGTGCGCATTTTAGTAATTGCACCATCTTCAAACCATGCGTTGAGTCGGTTGCCCTTGAGTTGATTGAAATAAGAGGTAGTATCAATCTTATTCATGGCAAAAGCATTTTCAAAAACATTCAATTGTTCAGGCTTTTTATTTTTTACATACAAATAAATTGTATCCCCTGTAATTTGGTTGTTGTTGGCCCAGACAATGGGGTTGGTCAACAATCTAATGGTAGAGTCACTCAAAGAATAAAATAAACTATCGGCCTTTCCTTGTAAGGAATCTGAATAAATTCTTACATGGTGGTAGGCTTCAAAATATTTATTTAAGCTAGTGTCTTTTAGCAGGCCAACACTGTCCCTAGCCTTAGGGATTGATTTTGTTAAATCTGAAATTTTGCCCGTATGTAAAGTATCTGCCGAAATGTATAAGGTGTCATTTTTTTGCTTGATCATCAACAACGGATTTTCGGTGGCAAATAACACGCTTTTAATTTTATTGGTTTTTATATTGCCTGCGGTCAAATCAAAACCTAAACTATCTTTTGACCTGTAAATGGCATTGCCCTTAAATAAGCCGGTACCAATAGAGTCATCTACGGCCATTTCATCTGCGATGAAATGATATGTACTATCGTCAATAAATGACCTATCATACAAATATCCTTGTTTCAAACCAGTATTAAAATTGCCATTGCTTGTGGTAATGGTTCTTGGACCTGTGATTATTTTACTAGGGCTATTAAAATTAGCCACTTGAGAATAAGTATTGTATTCTAGGGTATCGGTGATGATTTGATTTTCTGGATCATGCAACTCAACTTTATTTTGGAAAATAACATCCCTGGTTTCACCATAATAAACTCCTTCTTTACTGGTAAGGATGGTTTTCTCTCTCACTAATTTGCCTCCCTTTTTAAATACACCTGTTTTGGTAGAAACTTCGTAATCTAAGGAATCGGTAGTGAGAATGCCTTTGCCATCCGTTAGTTTTACTTTCTTTCGTAGAAAGGCTTTTTTGTTGGCCCCTAAATATTTTAAGTAATCAGCATAGGTATGCACACTATCTGCATCATTGATATGGATATGTCCAAATCCTTCCAGGGTATTTTTGGTGGAATTTAAAATTAAACTATCCCCATAAAGTAAAGTTTTTCCTTGTCTAATTTTAACATGTCCTACAAAGACCAAAAAATCCATGCTGTCTATTTTTTTAATACTGTAGGTTTCTGCAGATAAAAATTCAATTATTTTTCCGCCCACTTCATTGGTATTGCTAGGCGCAGCAAGGATTGGGGTGGTATCTTTTACCACAGAAGTCTTGGGGTTGATTCTTGTTTTAACCAAACGAGGCAAAACTTGTGCCTTTAATTGTAATAGGGACAAAGCAAACACTAATATAATTAAGCCAATTCTATTCATGATTTAATGAATCAGCCAAGGGTTTGGTCAATGGGGTAGTTTTGTCTTTTTTACCAAAAACAGAAACATTGATGTATCGTTTTGGATGCACTTTTACATCATCCACTAAAGTATTAATACTTTTTAAAGTGCCTTGTAATTCATTATAGAACGCACTGTCATTCATTAACTTAGCGGCTGTTCCGTTGCCTGAATTCAATTTTTGTAAACTTATGTTCAAACTAGCAACCGCAACTTGAATGGTTTTAATCGTTTTATTTAAATCTGCATCTTTGACTGCTTTAGCGGCCGTATCTAAATTGGTGATGATGTTATTTAATTTTTGATTGTTGTCGTTTAAGTTTTTTGTAAAACTATTGACATTGTCAAAAGTTTGGGCAATAGAACCATTTTGTTTTTGCAACATGGTTTCTATAGCGATTAAAGAGGTATTCAAACTCATTGTCGTAGCCGCTAAATTTTCTAATACCTGCGCTAGATTTTGTTTGTTTTTTTCATCTAAGACTGTATTAATATTGTTCAATACTTTATCTAATGAAGTAATGGCATTTTGCGTTTTTTCTCCAAGAGGGGACAAGGTATTCACGAAGTCACCCAACAAACTATTCGCAGGTGCTGTTTTAATCGTATCGCCCGATTTAATAAAAGTAGTAGCATTTCCAAGAACAATACTTATACTACTAATTCCTAAAGGATTGTCCTGAATTGTGGCTACTGAGTTATTTGGAATTTTATAAGCTTCATTCAATTTTACTGAAACAATAATAGAAGCTAGATTGTCTTTTTGATTTTCAATTTCAAGCACCGTTCCCACCTGATAGCCATTTACAAATACCGGATTAGATACAATCAATCCTTTGGTATCGGTGTATATGGCATGAATAATATTGCCGGATTTAAATATAGTTTTACCTCTTAGGAAATTAAATCCTAAAACAATCAAGGTGATTGCGATGACTGTTAATGCCCCAACTTTTGTTTCGTTTGATACGCGCATCTTTAATTATCTACTTTACTGCAAAATTAGCTAAAAAAGGGGAGCTAATTGGCATTTGTCTTTTTCTGGTTTTCTAGAGAGTTTTTGTAACGCAAGACCGATTTAGTGATCACTTCACATATTTGATCCTGTCCCTCCTCGCTATTTAAATAATCCTCGTCTTCTGGATTAGAAATAAAGCCGGTTTCCACCAATACAGCGGGCATTTGAACTGCAGCCAATACCCAAATCCCTTTCTGTCTTTGCTTGGCTTCTCTGCTTAATCTACCTGCTGCTTTAAATTCTTCTTCAATGGTCAAGGCCAAACTAGCCGCTCTTTGAAAATATTGTTGCGTTAATAAGCTTACCATCATAGAACGGGTAGGATCTGCCGCATCAATATCTTTAATTTGTTTTAAAGAAACAGAGTCTAATTTTTCCACTACATCATCCACCGCTTCATTGGCCATATCCTTTTTTTGATCCGACTTACCTACATTGTAAATAAAAGTTTCTGTACCTCTTGCGGTATTGGGGGTGTAGGTGGTTTTATATAAAGGAACTACTCTGGTTACCTTTCTTTTTACACCTTTCTTCTTCACTGTATAGGTTTTTTGGGTATGCCCAATGATTTCTCTATTTCTACTTGGATCAGCGGAATTGGTATGAATACAAATAAATAAATCGCCTTTAGCAGCATTGGCCATATTAGCCTTTTCTACCACAGAATTAAAGATATCAGTGGTTCTGGTTAATACCACTTCTACGTCTGGAATAGCATCGTGAATGTATTCTTGTAATTTTAAAGAGATAGCTAAAGAAACGGCTGCTTCTGTAGAATATTTACCATTGGCTCCCGGATCGGTACCACCATGACCTGGGTCTATAATGATGCGTTTTAAGGGTTTTGTTGAATTTTGAGCTTCTGTAGGTATGCTAAGAAGGGTAAAAAGGGCAATTGTACTATAAGTAAATGCTAAAATCAGTCTATTTTGCTTCATAATCAGTGCCTTAATGCTGTTTTAGTTTATTTTTGCAGCTGTGATAGTATCAGGATACAAAAATAACGTAAAAACTAAGCCTTCTATTGTAAATATTGGCATTTTACTAATATTAACAATAGTTTTTATGGTGGCAAAACCTGCAAAAGCGCAGGTGAAATCTAGGGTAGTCACTAAAGACCTTAAAACCGATACTTCCTCCAAAAAATTGGATAGCCTTACAGTAAAATCCACTAGGATCTCCAAAGACAGTATTGATACCCCCGTTTCTTATACCGCCGCAGATTCTGGGGTGATGATTATGTCCACTAAAGAATTCTTTTTATATGGAAAGGCTAAAACAGTATACAAAACTTCTCAGCTAGAAGCAGCGACCATCGTGTATGACCAACAAAGTCAAAACATCAAAGCCTATGGTGCAAAAGATACCCTAGGCACACCTCAAAGCAATCCAAAATTTCAGGAAAGTGGAATGGTTTCTACCAACGATTCTATCTATTTTAATATGAAGTCGGGTAAAGGTTTGACCAAGAATACCAATTTCCAACAAGGCGAAATTTATATAAATGCCAACACGATGAAAAAAGTGAACAAGGAGGAAGCATTTGCTTGGAAGGCGAGGTTCACCACTTGTAATTTAGATGAACCACACTTTGCTTTCAGAACCAATAAATTAAAAATCATCAATGATAAAATTGGGGTATCTGGCCCTGCCTTTCCTGAATTTGAGGGGGTTCCTTTTCCCATAGGCATTCCCTTTGGAATTTTTCCTTTAACCAAGGGCAGGCATTCTGGTTTAATGGCGCCCGCTTTTACTACTAGTGAAGATTTTGGATTGGGTTTTGAAGGGCTAGGCTATTATAAAGTATTAAGTGAAAATTTTGATGCTACAGTGCGTAGTAATATTTATTCCTATGGTGGATGGAGTGCAAATTTAAATAGCAAATATATTTTAAGGTACAAGTACATTGGCAATTTTAATTTAAGTATGCAGAGTACGAAATTGTTAAATAGAAATACCAGTATACTTACAGAATACACAGGCAGTAAAACCTTCATGATCAATTGGTCACATTCTATGGATTCAAGGGCCTTGCCAGGAACCAATTTTACTGCCAATGTGAATTTTGGAAGTACCAAATACAATAAGTCATTGTTAAACAATCCTTATCAAAACTACCAGAACCAAATCAGTTCTTCCATTAGTTACAATAAAATCTGGGATAATAAATACAATTTGTCTGTCAACTTAAACCACAATCAAAACAACAATTTAGGATTGGTGAATATGAGTTTACCTAATATTAACTTTAATGCCCTCACCATTTATCCATTTCAAAAGAAAGACCAAATAGGTGCTGGCAAATGGTATGAAAAATTAGGCATTGGTTACAATGGTTCCTTTCAAAATCAATTGTCATTTTATGATACGGCTTTTAGCATGACCAGATTATTGGATACCATGCAATGGGGCGCAACACATAGTATTCCAATTAGTTTATCATTACCTTCTTTGGGCCCTGTGACCATTAGTCCAAACATTGGTTTCGAGGAAAAATGGTTTGGTGCTGAAAATACAAAAACTTGGAACAGTAAATTAAATAAAGTAGATACCAGTATTAGTAGAGGTTTTTATAGAGCACCCCATATTGGATTTGGCATTGGCGCTTCCACAAGAATTTTTGGTACTTATAAATTCAAAGACGATTATGTAAAAGCCATTCGACATGAAATTAGACCTTTACTTTCTTTAAATTATACCCCCGATTTCGCTGCCAATTATCATTACACTGCACAGATAGATTCTACTGGAAGAAAATACCGTTTTTCAAAATTTGATGGCGGCGCATTAGGTGGAGCTTATTCAGAAGGAACTTTTGGAGGCTTAAGTTTTGGAATAGATAATTTACTTGAGATGAAAGTAAAAGATAAAGCAGACAGTACTAGTGAAGAAGAGAAGTTTAAGAAAGTTAAATTGATTGAAGGATTTGGATTTAATTCCAATTATAATTTTTTAGCAGATAGTTTTGCCTTAGGAACTTTTAACTTTTATGCTAGAACAGTGTTGTTCAATAATATAAATATTACCTCTTCTTTTACCTTAGATCCCTATGCCAATGACAAGCAAGGATTTAGAGTCAATAAATTAGATATAGATCCTTCCAAGTTTAAATTTGGCAACATCACTAGTGGTGGGCTCGCTATTTCGACCTCCTTTAAAAGTAAGTCAAAAGATGAAAAAGCTTCTAAAGGAAAAGAAATTCCTATTGATCCTTTCATGACCCCAGATGAACAACAAAGACAATTACAATATGTCAAGGCCAATCCATCTGAATATACCGATTTCAATATTCCATGGTCTTTGTCATTTTCTTATTCTTTTCAATTTACAAGAGTCTTAAAATCTGATTATTCTGGCTATAAATTACAAAGCTTTTCTAGTTTAAATTTTAATGGCGATTTTAGTTTGACCCCCAAATGGAAAATTGGGGGCACCGGATATGTAGATGTGGCCAAGGCCAATATCCAACAATTAAGTTTGTTTATCTCAAGAGAAATGCATTGCTGGCAAATGGCCATCAATGTAACACCGATTGGTTTGTACAGATCCTTTAATATTACCATCAATCCTAAATCTGGGATCTTGAGAGATTTAAAAATCAATAGAAGTAGAACCTTTTCCTCTGCTACTTATTAAGGGTTATTGGCTAAATAATAATTGCCCATAGTTTCAAAAACAAGTGTTTTCAAACTGTCCTTGCTATGACCAGCAGGGAAAATAGCAGGTAAAATATGCATTTCAATTTTTCCAGGCGTAAAATACATGCTTGGTTGAGCAGGTAATATTTTTTTAGTGTTCAATAATACAACTGGTACTATTGGTTTCTGTGTATCTATAGCAAGTCTAAAAGCCCCGTCGTAAAAAGATTTTAATGGCGCCTTGGTTTTATTTCTTGTGCCTTCAGGATAGATCAACATATCTAAGCGGTTGTTCAATACCTCTTTCATTTTTTCAAAACTTGCTCTTCGGCTTTGGTCATTTTTTCTATCTACTATTACAGTAGCAAATTGGTAAACCCACCCAAATAAAGGAACATAGACAAAACTTTTTTTGGCAATGGTTTTATTGGCTCTTGGTAAAAATGGGGTACTTACAGGAATGTCAATGAGGCTATTGTGATTGCAAACTACAATGGCATTTTCTAAACCATCAAATACCTCTTTTCCTGTTACTTTAAAACTACATCCTGATAGAAACAAAAAAATACCCATCCAAATTTGAGAAATGCGTCTGTGGTACCTAGTTTTTAAAGGGTCCTTCATAAAAAAGCAAAACAAATAAAACCATATAAAAATCATCATGGTCGAAGCAAATACCAATAGGGCCCAGAAAGCCAAGAACCTTGCAATAATAAATTTAATCATTTTCATAAATGCTATTTTATAAAGCCCAATTAATAGGGTTGGTATTTTTTTGTACCAAGTATTCATTGGTGGCACTAAAATGTTTACACCCAAAAAAACCATTGTAGGCACTAAATGGAGAAGGGTGTGCTGCTTTTAATATTTTATGTTTTAAAGGATTAATTAGTTTAAGCTTTTGTTGAGCGAAATTACCCCATAAAATAAATACCAACCCATTTTTTTCTTCAGAAAGTATATGGATAATATCGTCCGTAAAATCCATCCATCCAATTTTAGCATGACTGGCTGGCTCATTGGCCCTCACTGTTAAGGCTGCATTCAATAATAGCACTCCCTGTTTGGCCCAGGGAATTAAATTACCTGTAGTTGGAATGGCCATTCCAATATCCTTGTATAATTCTTTAAAAATATTCATCAAGGATGGAGGTGGTTTAACCCCATCAGGTACTGAAAAACTTAGCCCCATCGCTTGTTGAGGATTATGGTAGGGGTCTTGTCCTAAAATGATTACTTTAACTTGATCGTAGGGCGTTTGCTCAAAAGCATTAAAAATTTCTGACCCTTTTGGATAGATGGTTTTATGTAATGCTTTTTCTGCTTTTAGATGTTCGGCAATTTGATTAAAGTAGGGCTTTTTAAAAAGATCCTTTAAGGCTAGCTTCCATGAAATTTCTATCTCTACCTCCATTATTTACAAATTCAATAGGGGTTAAAGATAATTCTAGTTGAACAAAAAGCCTAGTTTCCTTTTTAGATACATTTTTAGTAACTTTCTGTATTATTGACTTGTATATGAGACCTTCTAAAAAAAATCGACCATTTTTCCTATTTTGCCTAGTGGTTACTACATGCATAACAGGCCCTATTTTTGGTCAAGATCAAATTCATTTGTCTGCAGACAAGCAATTCATTGAGTCTTTCAATATTAACAATGAACTTATCAGGTTAACAAAGCCCGTGCAAATTTTAAATTACCAAACCAATTCGAGGGGAAATATTCAGCATAAAGTAGCACTCGTATCCAAGCAAAAGGAAGCTTGGGTGATTAAAGTTTTAGTAAGCAATACTGGTTCAGACACTGGCATTGTAAAAAATTTCCTTCCTTTTGAAATTAATCCGCATCAAGTTTACCTCACAGGGAAAGGAGATCATCGATTGTCTAGAACTCATTTATTTTTACCTGGAAAAACCCCGATCAATGTAATCGTACCAGACAATGCTTGGGAAATGGGTTACAATACCATGGAGTTAAAACCTAATTTAAATGTTTATGGTTTTAGCAGAAGAGCAGATGAAAGCATTCAAAAAGGTAAAGTAAAAAGGTTTGAGACCATCTTGTATCCAGGGGGTAGTATCAGTTACACCATCTACATTGAGCCATTTAAAGGTATTTGGCAAAATGGAATATTGCAAGTGTTTCAAAAGCGTAAATTATATGAGGTTGAAAACTTCAATGATAGTTTATACCATCGAAAAGATTTACAATGGGTAAGACATACTTATTTAATGCATTTGATGATGGCTTGGGATAAAAACTTTTTTGATCGCCCCAGCAATACTTATTCTATCAATAGTTTTATGCATAGGGGTAATCAATTGTATGGGGGTGATGATATCCTTGGTATTTGGCCTACTTGGCCCACCTTAGGTTTGGATCAACGCAACCAATTTGATTTATACAAAGACTTACCTGGAGGGTTTAATGCCATTCAAAAAATAAGTGATGATTTAGCTAAGCAAAACAAACATCTTTATGTGGCCTACAATCCTTGGGACATAGATACAAGGGCACAAAACCATTACCAGGGTTTGTCTTGGCTCATACTAAATACGCATGCCGATGGGGTAGTCTTAGATACCCAAGGTAGTTCAAGCGATTCTTTACAACAAGCTGCCGATTCAGTTCGCAAAGGAGTGATTATGTACAGTGAAGGAATGGCTGTAGCTAAAGACATGCAAGGAATCATTTCAGGGAGGGTACACAATGCATTGTACTTTCCACCCATGTTAAACTTGAACAAATTTATTCAACCTGGTTTTACCATTTACAGAGTAGCAGAACTTTTCAAAGAACCCATCAATAGAGAATTTGCCACCAGCTTTTTTAATGGCTATGGCACGGAGATGAATATAATGGTACCTGGACAACCAGCTTGGACTGAAAAACAATATGCTTTTTTAGGAAAAACAACGAAGCTATTACGATTGCTTTCTGATAATTTTAATGCTTCTAATGTGCTACCGTTAATTCCAACCATGGTGGATAGTATTTGGGTAAACAAATGGGCGACCAATCAAAAAACGGTCTACACCATCTATTCTATTATTCCACAAGGCTTTAAAAATGAATTATTTGAAGTAATTCCTAAATACAATTGGCATTTTGTAGATGTCTACCATCATCAATTATTAAAACCCAATTACAAAAACGGAAAGTATTATATCGAGGCAGAGACAGAAGCCTTTCATCAAAAATACCTAGGTACCAACAATGAAGGTGCCGTAGATTGTATTGTGCATCTACCTAAATTAATTGAGGCCACCATTGCCAACAATTATTTAAACATAGCGCTATTAAAAAACAACTATTCCAACACCAAAAATATAAATATTGAAGTTTGGAAATCCGAAACTGGTTGGCAGCAACCTGATTTGGTTTTACCTTTTAACCATCAGTCCATCTCTATTCAAAAAGCTTTTGATCGATTTGAAGGAAAACTAATCATACAAGTAATACAAAAAGATAGCCTTGGATTTAAAACCTTATTGGATGAAACAGTGGCCTATCTTCCTATAAGTGAAGCAAGACCGGTGGATCCTTTAATGACGACAAAAGATTTCCCTGCTGGTGCTAGTATTTCAAATAATAGTAACACTCAAGGTATGTCCTTGATTCCTGCAGGAAAATTTATCTACAAACAAACCCATGGGGATGATTTTATTCCTTATCCAAAGCAAGTGGACAGTAGCGAAATAAATATGCCTGCCTATTGGATGGATAAATTTCCTGTTACCAATCATCAATTTTATCAATTTATTCAAGATAGTAAATATCAACCCACTGATACTGTAAATTATTTAAAACATTGGAAAAATGGTAAGCCATTAACTACTGATGAAAAAAAGCCAGTGATCTATATCAGCTATGAAGATGCTTTAGCCTATGCCCATTGGTACCATAAATCCATTCCCTCTGCACTTGAATGGCAATATGCAGCTCAAACTAGTAATTTAAATGAATGGCCCTGGGAACAAAAAATTCCTGTGACTAGAACTTTTGAAGAAGTAACCAATACCTTGAGTGTGATTAAAATCAATGGTATTGACAGCAATTTTTGTAATTTAGGCAATGGCTTCTTAGACACGGTAGGTCGGTATAGTAAAGGGGTAAATCCCAATGGACTCTATGATTTAGTGGGTTCCGTTTGGCAACTCACTAACTCGGAATATGCTTCAGGAAGCTATGCTTATCAACTTTTAAAGGGTGGAAGTTATTTTAAACCTGCAGGAAGTTGGTGGTATGTGCAAGGAGGCCCCAGGGAATTAACTTATACGCAATATTTGTTAAAAGTTAGCCAGGGTTTTGAAAGAAATGGAACTGTAGGCTTTAGATGTAGCTATAAAAATAATTCAAGCAATTAAATTCAAAGGAAATGAAAAATGTAAACTTATTTCAAAAAAATAATTCAATAAATTCTAAGGCTATTGCCATAGCCATGTTTTTTATTTTGATTATATTTTCTCATCTTACTATCCAAGCCCAAAACAATTCGGTTAAAATAGAACCAGTCAATTTTTCCAATGTGAATGTCACTGATAATTTTTGGAAACCCAAAATGGATTTAGTAGCCACTAAAACTTTAGCTGCCTGTATTTATCAAACAGAAGAAAAAACGCCAAGAATTAGAAATTTTGAAAAAGTAGCCAGAAAAAAAGGTGAAAAGCATGAAGGCGTATTTTATGATGACTCAGATGTGTTTAAGGCATTAGAAGCAATGGCCTATGCCATTAAAACAAGTCATGATAAAAATTTAGAAGCCAAGGCCGATGAGTGGATTGATAAAATTGCAGCGGCGCAATTGGAGGATGGTTATTTAAATACTTTTTATACTTTAACTGGCTTAGATAAAAGATGGTCGGACATGAGCATGCATGAGGATTACAATGCAGGCCATATGATTGAAGCCGCCGTTGCTTATTATGATGCTACTGGGAAAAGAAAATTTTTAGACGTGGTCATTAAATGGGCCAATTATTTTGATTCCTTATTTGGGCCAGGCAAGCGTGATTGGGTCACAGGACATCAGGAATTAGAATTGGCCTTGGTAAAACTATACCGAGTAACGAACGATAAAAAATATTTAAACTTGGCAGATTGGTTATTGTCAGAAAGAGGGAAAAAATTAGCTAAAGGATATACTTGGACTGAATGGAAGGACACCGCCTATGCGCAAGATGTTGTTCCAGTCAAAGAACAAAAAGAAATTACAGGTCATGCAGTAAGGGCCATGTATTTGTATACTGGGGCCGCAGATGTAGCAGCACATACAGGAGATCAGGATTATGTCACTGCCATGCGTAGGGTATGGGAAGATGTAGTTTTTAGAAATATGTACATCACCGGTGGTATTGGTTCTGCTGGAAGCAATGAAGGCTTTACCAATGATTATGATTTACCCAATGAACAAGCTTATTGTGAAACCTGTGCTTCGGTAGGGATGGTATTTTGGAACCAAAGAATGAATAGTTTAACAGGCAATGCGGAATATATTGATGTACTAGAAAAAAGTTTGTACAATGGAGCCTTGGATGGATTGTCCTTAACTGGAGATCGGTTTTTTTATGGCAATCCTTTGGCCTCATCTGGTAAGAATGATAGAAGAGAATGGTTTGGAACGGCTTGTTGCCCCGCCAACATTGCTAGATTGATTGCCTCCTTGGGCAATTATATTTATGGTTATTCCAATGGTAAAATTTTTGTGAATCTATTTGTGGGCAGTAATACCAATTTCAAATTACCTAATGGAGACCTACAATTTACCATGGCCACCAATTATCCTTGGGCAGGTTCAATGAAATGTACGCTGAACATGAAAAAGAAACAGTCGGTGCCTATTGCATTTAGATTGCCTGGTTGGGCCAATGGAATTCCGGCCCCTGGTCAACTATATTTTTATGACAACAACACAAAAGACGAAAAACCAATTGTCCTAGTGAATGGGAAGGAAGTGAATTATCAAATAGAAAATGGCTATGTGTTGGTGCAACAAGAATGGAAAAACAATGATGTCATTGAATATAAATTGCCGATGGAGGTTAAAAAAATAATGGCTAGAGATGAATTAGTTCAAGACAATGGCCGTATAGCATTACAAAGAGGTCCAATTGTCTATTGTGTAGAAGCAGCGGACAACAATGGTAAAGCTTGGAATTTGATTGCGCCAAGTAACAGTACATTTACCACAGAAGCATTTTCGGTAGTAGATGAAAAGGTAATTAGTTTAGTAGCCAATTTACCTGTGGTGCAATTGGGTGCGGATGGATTATCGGTGCAAACTATGGTGCAAAAAATTAGAGCCATTCCATATTATACTTGGTGCAATAGAGGAAGCAATTCCATGCAAGTGTGGTTGCCTACAACGTTTAAACATGAAAAAATAAATAATTAATCAATTTGAAATCATAGAAATGAAAAAAATAGTATTGTCCTTTTTGTCCTTCATCTTCATCTGCTGTGCATTCTATGCTAATGCACAAGTAAGTAAAGCACCAGCTTATCCACTTATTACCCATAACCCGTACTTCAGTATTTGGTCATTTTCTGATGAACTGAATGCTTCAACCACGCGTCATTGGACTGGAGCCAATCATTCCTTACTTGGATTGATTAAAGTAGATGGTCAAGTGTATCGATTTTTAGGTAAGGAGGATACTTTAAATAGCCTTCCCATACAATTGGCAAAACAACTATCCATTGATATGAGTGCCACAGCCACCAATTATACTTTTACTTCAGGTGGCGTAGAATTATTATTAAGCTTTACTTCTCCTTTAATCATCAATGATTTATCCATTTTATCTAGGCCTGTTTCTTATTTGAGTATGAAAACCAAATCCATCGATGGCCAAACTCATCAGGTACAATTATTTGTAGGGGTAGCGGCGGCCATTGCTTCTAATAAAGGAACAGAGGAAATGAATGCAAATAGCTATCAGATGGACAATTTGAATGTTTTAAAAGTGGGTACTACGGCACAACCCATCTTAGAAAAAAGCGGAGACGATTTAAGAATCGATTGGGGCTATGCTTATATCGCAGCCAATAAATTCCATACAAAACAGTCCATTTTACCCATCGAAACTGCTGTGAAAGATTTTATAGCAATAGACAATGGAATGCAAAAATCAGATGCTAAATCTTCAAATAAGGGTATCAAAGGGAATCATTTATCACTGAATACTACTTTTAATACTGATCATTTGGGTGCCATAGCGCAAGATCATTATATTTTAATAGGCTATGATGAAATTAAGGCCATTACTTATTTCAAAGAAAATTTAAAACCTTGGTGGAAATTAGATCCAACCATGAACATGGATAAAATGTTATCGCTTGCGAACAATCAATACAAGGACGTGATTTCAAAATGTATCCAATTAAATAAATTAATTTACAATGATGCATTGGCAGCTGGGGGAGAAAATTATGCCAAACTTTGTATTACTGCCTATAGACAATCTATTGCTGCGCATAATTTGGTGAAGAGTACGCAAAATGGAGACCTACTATTTTTATCTAAAGAAAATTACAGCAATGGAAGCATCAACACGGTAGATGTTACTTACCCTTCAGCACCTTTATTTTTAGCTTATAATCCAGCATTAATGAAAGGGATGCTCAATGGTATTTTTTATTTTAGTGAAAAAAGTGGTTTGTACCAACGTCCTTATGCAGCCCATGATTTAGGTACTTATCCTATTGCCAATGGACAAACTTATCCCGAAGGTATGCCTGTGGAAGAGTCTGGGAATATGACCATTTTAGCTGGAGCCATTGTAAAAGCAACAGGCAATGCCGATTTTGCCAAGAAACATTGGGCGACATTAACACAGTGGGTACATTTTTTAGAAAAAGAAGGATTGGATCCAGCAAATCAATTGTGTACAGATGATTTTGCCGGTCATTTGGCACGCAATGCCAATTTAGCCATCAAGGCCATTGTAGGGATTAGAGCCTATGGAATGATGGCCGAAATGCTTGGAAAGAAAGATACTGCCAACAAATACATACAAATGGCTAATGCTATGGCCATTCAATGGCAGAATCTAGCAGACGCAGGAGATCATTATGCATTAACTTATAATGATAAAAATACTTGGAGTCAAAAATACAATATGGTTTGGGACAAATTATTTGGGTTTAATTTATTTCCTCCACAAGTTTATGATAAAGAAGTAGCTTATTATTTAACCAAACAAAACAAATTTGGTCTGCCATTAGACAGTCGCAAAACCTACACTAAATCTGATTGGATCACTTGGACAGCCACTTTGGCTAAGAATTCCTCCGACTTTGAAAAAATAATTAATCCTGTGTATCAATTTACTACCAATACACCTACCAGGGTTCCTTTAAGTGATTGGCATGAAACAATGGATGGGAAACAAATTGGCTTTCAAGCAAGAAGTGTGGTAGGTGGTTACTTTATTAAAGTGTTGAATGTTAAATGGAATAGCGCCCATGTAAACATCCCAGTAAAAGGAAATGGATATTTTACTGGAAAAAAAAAGTCCAGTTAAAGGAGGAAGAAGATGAAATACTGCAAAAAGTACTAGAAAATAAAGAGCAAACCTTAAAAATATATTTTTATCCTCAACAAAAGGGACAAATTCAACTTGCGCTAAATTATTTACCTATTCAAAGCAATGCAAGTTTTAACATAAGCCTAGATGAAGCTGTTGATTTTAAAACAGTGAACATACCCGCAAACAATTCCAATCATTCAATAGTGGTTGGTAAGTATGCAATAATTACCCCAGGATATCATTATTTTAAAATAAAAGGAAATAATAGCCATACTACTGCTTATCCTGAAATTGAATCTATTCAAATAGATGCATTAACCCCTAATGAAATTAAGTACAATAAATCTAGTTATTTAGCTGCTCCATCTACTCATTTAAGGTATCAAGTACCTGGCGATTCTGTGGTGAAATGGTTGTATACAGAAGTGATGGTGCCTAAGGAAGTAGAAAATTCTATTCATGCTTATTATGAAACTAATGGTTTTCATAGTGGCTATGGCGGCCTTCAAATTAACAATGAACAAGAGCGAAGATTTATTTTCTCTATTTGGAGTTTGTATAAAACGGATAACCCCAAAGAAATACCAGCTCAATTTGCAGTTAATTTAAAAAGCAAAGGCGATAAAGTTTTTACGGGTGATTTTGGCAATGAAGGTTCGGGTGGACATAGTCATTTAGTGTATCCATGGAAGGCCAATCAAACCTATCATTTTTTATCTGGCATAAAATCAATCGCAGGGGATAGTGCTACCTATATTGGTTATTATGCAATGCCAGAAGACAATTATACCTGGCATTTATTGTCGCAGTGGACACAAAATAAAACGGATACAAAAACTGGGTTCAAAAATTTATATGCCTTTGTAGAAAATTTTGGCAACAATGGAGATAATTTTTTTAAAGCTTATTATGGCAACCAATGGATTATTACTCCAACAGGAAATTGGATAGAACTAAATCAAGCTAAGTTTACTACTACTGCACATCCACAAAGACACCAAAGATTTGATTATGGGGCTGGGGTAGAAGGAAATTTATTTTATATGTATTCTGGAGGTTTCAAGCACTTGAAAAATATTGATGCCGGAGATATCATTTCAAGAAAATTAAATGGAAAACATCCACTGATTGATTTTACTAAATTATAAGCGCTTGACTACTATTGCTTATTTTTCTTAGCCATAGCAATGGGTTCAAAAGGCCCAAATTGATGCTGAGCGCTAGAAAAAGTATCTGCATAAGGGCCAAAAGGATAGTCCACAGGTTTGGTGGCTAAAACTGGCCAGTCTTTGGATTTATCTTTGCTAGGTCTTGGTTGTGCATTAATATAGGCGGCTACATCCCAGGCTTCTTGATTGCTTAAAGTAGGAGTATGGTAATTAATTCCATTGGGCATATTGTTTTTGATAAAGCCCGCCAATTTTGACAATTGAAAAATTCCAGCTGCATCATTGTAACTATGCATGCCCCATAGTGGTGGATACAAATACATTTTACCTGTGGTATCCATTGCACCTGCTCCATTGGCCCCATGGCATTTTTGACAATTTTGTAGATACACTATTTTCCCTTGGGTAGGATTGGCTGCCTCTTTTAAGTAGGGTAATATTTCTATACCTGATCCTTTAACTTTTTTCCCTTTTGTAACATCACTACCTAACCATTGGATATAGGCATAAATAGCTTTCATTTCTTTTGAATTGGTATCCAAGGCCTTCCCATTCAAACTACGTTCCATACAATCATTTACTCTTTTATAAATAGATTCTATACTGCCCGATCTTTCTCTGAATTTGGGATAAGTCGCAAAAACGGAGCCGTAATTTAAACCCCAAGGTTTGGTGCCAGCTTCTAAATGGCAATTTTGACAATTCATTCCATTGGTAGAATGTTGAACTGTCCCTTTTGGCCCTAAATACAAAGCAGTATGTGCAATCAATTCATAGCCATATTGTATCAATGATCCATTTTTTTGGGTGGCTAAAGGTATTTGATAATGAGAAGGGCCTACCCAAGCACTGGTATCTTTATTGATTGATGCATTCAATAATTCGTTGGAATGCTGATCATTTTTAACGAATACCATTCGATACAAATTAAAAACAAGAAGTAAAATTAAAATTGAAATCAGCGCTTTTTTAAACATGCTATTGAATTATAAAAAGAGCCCATCATTAATTAACTCCGGCTTTTAAATAAGACCAACCTAATTCTTGTTTGAGGATGACTTCTGCCACTCCCGAAGGCACAGGGATGGCTTCAATGATCAAATCGGTTTTTAAGATATGATGATTGCGCATTGAATTCTCACAGGCCATAAAATTCACCCCCAACTTTGTAAGTTCTGTAATTTCTTTAGCCATCGGAGTTTTAGCTGCAACCAATAAGTCTAAGGCCATACCATGCACCACTACTTCAACGGTTAAATGCTCAGGCCAAACCTTTTGTAAGTTTTTAATATTGCCCATGGTGGCAGCCCAAGCGATGGTATCTGCAGTATTAAGTTGTATGACAATTTTATGTTCTTTAGCAGTGCTATTGGTTGTGTTTTGTGCAGATAAAGAGGTGCTGATTAAAAACGCCAACACCAGTAAAATTGAAACTTTTATATTTTTCATAAAGTTAATGCTCATAATTTATGGTAATGTAGCCACTTGTTGGTTGTAATAATTTAGAAAATTAATAAAATCTTTTTCGTTCTTTAATTTTGATTTTTTCTTGCTGTATTCTTCAATAATGGCTTTATTGGGTAAAAGGGCATAAAGCTCCGCTTGGTCTAATTTTCTTAATTTCTCCACACTGGTAGGGGTGTATTTTAAAAAATAAAAAGTATTCTCTGAAAAAGCATTCACTTTAAGGGTTGCAAACAAGGAATCCTTCTGAATTATCTTATTGGTGTTTTGTTTTAATAGCTGCACTTTGCCATCATTCAAGACTTGCACAAATTGATGAGACCTTAAAATGCTTTTTGAATCGGTGAATCCTTTTTCTAAAACAATTTCTTTAGAACTATCCGCACTATCATAAAGTAGTACCACTTTTTTGATGATTTCTTTATTGGCCACCAATTCAGTTTCTTTTTCATCTAAAAAATGAATTTGATCTGAATAGCTATTGTATTTTACTTTGATAGTAGCAATAGGGTGTAAGCCAATATCATAAATAGTGGCTTTGCGCCAGTCTCCAAAAACAAAGGGTGTACCTGAAATATCTGCATACCTCATCCCCTTGACCATACCATCCACATCGTATACCCCAAAAGGATCAATATTGAAGGTTAAATTGGCTGTTTTTAAACTGGACATTTCTGGTGCAGCAGCTGCGCCAGAACCATTCACTTGCGTATTTGCATTCGTAAAATTAAAAAGTAGCACTAATAGAATTAGGATATTTTTCATATTCAATGATTATACCTTTAAATATAAACAAAATTATCATTGATTTATTGATTGAATCAATAAAAATATATTATAATATTTAATAATAAACCCTAAATTTGTAAAAAATATAAATAATGAAATCCACCACCATTAAATACATCCTATTCTTATCTCTAGCTTTCACTTCCATTTCATGCGATAAATTAGCCGCCATTATTCCCGATATTCATGTAAATGTTCCCTTGGATATAAGCATTGATGTTAAAGATACCGATCCTTTTTTTTATTCTAAAGCATTCGAAGTTTCAGGTTTAAACGATTCAGTTTCTAAGTACAAAAATTTAATTAAGGATTATGTGGTGGATAGTGTGACTATCTCTGTAATAGAATTGACAACACCTCCAACAGCTCAGAAAATATATCCTAAAAACTTCTTTAATTTTCAGATTACAAATGATAATCAAAGCTTATTAATACCAACAATTAATTTATATTATATCGATCTTAAAACTGTTTCCTATAATTCTGCATACATTTCACAAATAAATACTTTACTTATTGGTGGTTCAGGAAAAGTAAATATTAATTTACCTAGTGATAATTTAGCTGCATTGGCTTATGCATTAAAAACTACTAACAAATTGTCGGGAACAATTACTGCAAACACTGCTGTTAAACCCTTAACTGTTAAGCTAAGATTAACGTTTTACGCCACTGCTAAAACGCATTAATTTTTTCTAAAAAAATTTGAAGCCTCTGAAAATTCAGGGGCTTTTTTTATGTATACCATTGTTTTTTTGTAATTTCAGCTATAGGCAAATCCTTAAATTTAGTATCAATGAAATCAACTTCTTTATTTATTACATCTTTATTTCTAATTGTATTAGTATTTACCAATAATAATATTTCAGCTCAGGCTAAAACAATTAATCCAAATAATCAATATGAAGCCTTAATTCAACTTTTTAAAGATTGGCGTCAATTTGAAAATCCTCCTTTATTGAATGGGGCACCAGATTATACCATAGCTAGTTTTAATCGTCGCCAACCCGCCTTTATTAAATTGCAACATCAATTAAATGCTATAGATACTACTGGATGGCCAATTAAAAATAAAGTAGATTGGCGCATTGTTTGGGCCGAAATGAATGGCTATGATTTTAACAGAAGAATTTTAAAACCTTGGCAAAGAGATCCTGCTTTTTATAAATCCTTATGGACATCAAGGTCTGATGTACCTGCACATGAAGGGCCCACCATGCATGGGATCACAGATAGCTGGAAATATAGTTTTCCTTTAAGTGCTGGGGACAAAGCCAAACTGATTGCTAGTCTTAAAGTAATTCCTTCCATTAATAAGCAAGCTAAAATTAATTTAACAGGCAATGCTAAAGAATTATGGATTGCTGGCATCAGAGACATTCGCACACAAAGCGAAGATTTAGCAGAAATTTTAACCAAACCAGGTTGCGCAACAGATAAAGAATTAAATCAAGTGGTTAAAGAGGGTATAGCCTCTACCAATGATTTGGTTGCCTGGTTGGAAAAAGAAAGCTTGAAAAAGACAGGGCCCTCTGGCATTGGTAAAGAAAATTACAATTGGTATCAGAAAAATGTACACTTAGTGCCATTAAGCTGGGATCAACAAGTAATACTATTAAAAAGAGAATTAACCCGTGCTTGGGCTGCTTTAAAATTAGAAGAACAAAAAAATAAAAACCTTCCCTTACTTGAACTTGCCAATAGTCCCGAAGCCAATGATGTACTGGCTGAAAAATCATTCAATAGCTTGATTACATTTTTAGATAAGCAAGAAATAATGACCATCAAGCCTTATTTTGATTCGGCCATTAGAGCCCATAAAGTTGATTTTTATCCTGCTGCCCAACGTAATTTTTTCCAAATTACCGCAGCCTATGATCCAAGACCTTTGTATTCTCATTTTTATCATTGGTTTGAACTTTCTAGAATGGATCATGAACCTCTGGAAAATCCGATTAGAAGAGCGCCCTTACTTTATAATATTTTTGATACCCGCAATGAAGGTTTGGCCACTACCGTAGAAGAAACTTTCTTGCAAGCTGGACTTTATGAGAACAATCCAAGAGTAAAAGAAATAGTTTATATCATGCTGGCACAAAGAGCCGCAAGAGGATTAGGTTCTTTATACGCACAAGCCAATCTATTAACTATGGAAGAGGCTGGCAAGATTCATTCTGGTTATACACCAAGAGGGTGGATGAAAACCGAAAAGAAACTACTCATTTTTGAACAACATTTGTTTATGCGACAACCGGGTTATGGTTCCAGTTATATTGTTGGAAAATATCTTTTAGAAAATGCCATGGCCGAAATGGCAAGGAACAAAGAACTTCAAAACAAAAGTTTTTCCATCAAAGAATTCTTAGATCAAATCAATGAAATTGGTTGCATACCTTCTTCCTTAAGTGCCTGGGAAATATCAGGCGCCGATCTATGGAAAGAACAATAAGCTTGCTTTAATCGCTTTCTTCAAAATGTAATTGTTGGTGATGTGCTCCTGCTGCAATATGCAAGGCAAATGCACCAATGGCGGTATTGTTTAAAATATTAATCAAGGCAAAAATGCGCATATCGGCCATGGCTGCATCTAAATAATTAGGCAGATGTACGGTTAACACAAAAAAGAATAAAAAGAAGGCCAATAAGTAGCTTGTAATTTTTACATAATAATTGGCTAAAAAGGAAAATCCCACCAAGATAAAACAAGCACCTACTAAATAAGCCCATTTAATACCGCCTGGTAAAAAGCTGGGTACATAAACGAGTAAATCATCTGGTTTAACTAAATGGTAAATACCTATACTAATTAAGACCAAGGCTAAAATGTAGATAGATATACGCGAGAAAATGTGGTATTTGGTAAAATCGATTCTCATAATAGTATGTTTTTATACCATAAGATTACGATGAATTGATAGCCGAAAAACTGATTTTGGTTAGGTGAGGGGGTGATCCTGATCCTCGTCAGCTTACACAAGCGAGCTCATGACGCTGCTCGCATTAAAAAAGCCTCTCACTTTCGTGAGAGGCTTTGTGATTCGGATTGGATTCGAGTAAATACAATATAAATCGTTGATATTCATTCACTTGTAACAAAACAAACACCGTAAAGTGTCATTATAGCGTTACGTCTTCATTTTAAAACACTTTTCAACACATTCTGGTGTAAATATATAAAATAACTCAATTATGATAAAAAATATGGGTAAACTTCAATGATTTGAGTTTAACAACTATTGTTTTAATAAATAATATATTATAATTATTTTATCATAATTTTATATCTAAGATATTACGCTGCGTAACATAAAATGCCTCCAAAACCGACCAAGTTCTAAGCATTCTTGCAGCAAATCATATGCCATTTTTGTATGTAGCCAACGGAAGCGTGGGGCTCCTCTTTGGCATATGCGCTCTTGGTCGGGCGTTGGAGGCTATTGAGTGTATGCCTCACGCGGTGTTTTAAACACTTTATATTCTCTTGAGGCTGAGAATCCAAAACCGACCAATTATGCATCATTTGAGTTCTAAAACCAAGCTTATATGGCTTACTCTTCCATTTTTAATTTTATTTGGATGTTCTAAGACCGCACCGCCAGTTCCAATAGCTTCATTCACAATAAATAGTACCAGTTTAACTGCTCCAGCAACAGTATCATTTACTAACACTTCTACAAACGCTACAAGTTATGTTTGGGATTTTGGTGATGGGGGTACTTCATTTGCTACTTCTCCAACTCATACCTATACAGATGGGGGTAATTATACTGTTAAATTAACTGCTACTGGCTCTAGAGACCAAAATTCGGCTAGTCAAGTAATTAATATTACTAACCCTACTTCTCTACAGATTTCAGTAAAAGACAACATAGGAAATCCAGTATCTGGAGCGACAGTAAAGCTTTATAGTACTGAAACTGATTTTATAAATGAGACAAATCAAGTGCTTACAACACAATCAACAAATACAAGTGGAGTAGTTGTTTTTAAGCCTCTAACTGCAAGTAAATACTATTGGAAAATTGTAAATGGTTGCCAAAGAAATATATATACTTCATACACATCTACAAGTGCATTAACTCTAAATATAAACAATCTGGTAACTTGCGTTTTAGGTGGTACTGGTACTTTAACCCTTATCAATAATTCAGCAAATCCATATGACATCTATTTAAATGGGACACTACAATTTGTAAATATGGCTGGAGGGAGTAGAAAAGACTTACTAGTTCCTACTGGGAATTATACAATAAGAGTTTTGCAAAAATCGGGTTATGTATTGACTCCAACAGATAAAACCTACACTGGTTCATTAGTCTGTGGAGGAACTCTTTCAACTACATTTCCATAACTAAATTTTAAATCAGTAACAATAATTGTAAGAATCAATGTAAAATCATATCTTTTTTGATTATTAATTGGTTCTTACAATTTTTACACAAGGTTTTAAATTTTTTAAAACAGAATTTATGAAAAGAATATTTATATATCTATTAATTCTATCTTTCATTTCATTTAAGGCATTATCTCAAGAAGGAAATATTCCAGTGCCAGAGTACAAGAATTCGGTTTATGTAATAACTAAAGATGGCTTAGTGCCACTTGAAAAACAAAGAACTAAAATCATAGTTAAAGCAGCATTATTGAAATTCAAGAACAAAGTAGTTTTTGTTAACCCAAAATCAACTTTAAGGGTAAATGGGAGTAGCTTAAAATTTATATATGAGCCAACAGAAATGGTAGACCCAGAAACATCCTTAGATATACAATTATTAACATCTAACAAGAAAAATAGAGAAGGGTTTTATTCAACTACCGATATGAGTTTTAATGTGACAAACAATAATCCATCATTGCCCTTTAAGGCAACAAAATATAAAAATAGATATATTGTTTTTGAAATAAACAATTTACCAAAAGGTGAGTATGGGGTTTCGTTAGGACTTAAAGATGGGAATAGTTCTGAGACTCTAATTCATTTGTTTGGCATCGATTAAATTTTACTGAATAGGGTTTATTTAACGAATATCTTAGTCCATTATTTATTTAATAAATGTCCACCATCATAAACTAACATTTTTAGACTTAAAATCAGCTATGATTTTCTGGACACTAGATTTAGATATATTTTTAGAATTTTTATTCTTGTCATATACATTTACTTGATTTGATATATTCCTTATAGAATAGCCATCATTATGTAATCTAATTACTCTATCTAAAGTTTGTTTTGGGAAGGCTTTTCTGCCCCATTTGTTTCCTTTATGAGAATAAGTGCCAGTTAACTCTTTTCTAACTGACAATTTAACTCTTTTAGACTTTGTAGACGACTCTTCCTCAGAAATCCATCCAATTATTTGTAGCATTAGGTCATACATTACTTCGTCAAAAGGGGGAGGCATTGTAAGAAATACATCTAGAAACTTCTGATTATAGCTTAACACTTTTGTTTTATATAATCTGCAGAATTTCAAAAATTCAATTAATTTCTGCCTATTTCTATAAAGTCTATCTAAATGCCACACATAAAGTATATCAACAGAGCCTTTTTTAATTTTTAATTTCAAGTCTTCAAAGATTGGTCTCTTAACATTGTCTTTGTATGCTGAAACTTTCTCGTTTAATACTTCTGCATCATTTAGGTTAACCATTGTAGAAATGTCGGTTAACTGCAATTCTGGAGTTTGTTCATTAGTACTACATCTTATGTACACGTAATTACTCATTAGCTTTAACTATATTAACTTTAGATTTATATAGGTTTATTAACTCGGAAGCAGCAAATAATGTAATACTAAAAAACACGATTGAGGTAATTATTTTACTTTCATTTGTAGGATTGCCAAATGGAAATTCTTTTTGTATTAACATAACTAGATTGATTTAAAGCTATTAATAATTATATTATGTACATCAACTATATCATTAACTAAAATCTCTTTATTTTCACCACTAACATCTCTATATTTTAAGTTTTTACCTTTATGTCTTGAATACAGAGATTTTAAAGTTGCATTTTCATAAATTTGAAGTCTTTCATTTAGTAGCTTATTTGATTTATATAATTCTTCAAGTTCTTTTTTTGAAAATCTATGTTTATCATTTAGTATATTCTTTACATACATACTTAATGACATTCCAGATTGTGTTGCATTCTTTGCTAATTTTAGTTTAACATCTGGGTTAACTTTAAAGCCTAGTGTAACTGGTTTATCAATAACCTCTAGTAATTCTAGATTTAATGCCTTTGGATTTTTCTTCATAAAATATTTTTTTTAAAAATAGGTTAATCAATTATAAATATTTAATCCGTTAATAATTATTGACAGATATTATTAGTTAATTTGGAATTCCTAAGTATTTAAAAATTATTTCTACTTCCTTCGGAGTTAATATCCTTTTGGTTGGTACAATATTTATCTCTGGTATGGCTATTAACCATTTTTTAAATGTATTATAACTAACTCCGTATTTCTTTGCCAATTGTGATTTTGAGTATGTTTTCATATGTATATTTTAATTCCAAGCCTTGCCGCCAAATGAATAACTTGTTCTTTTTGTTAATATATATTTTAGTATGTATTTAATACACTTTGGGTTATATTTTCTACATTTATTATTTGTTCTTTTTTTAACTCCAACTGCTTTATGCCATACATTTTCTATTTTTTCTATAGTTTTAGTTGAATTATAACCATCTATCCAAGCTGTAAAGTGTAAATGATATCCTTTTTCATTAAATGGCTCAGCAACTGTGTATAAGCGATAGTTTAAATCTTCTTTATCTAAAAATTTTTCCATTCTATTTACAGCATTTGTAATTGCATTATAAGAAATATAATAGGGTGTAGTGAGCGTCCCAGATGAGTCCCAAGTAAAAGAGTATAAATATTTTTCATATTCACTTATAATCTTCTTAACATCAATTTTTTGTTTCATATTGTTAGTTTAAGAGCATAGGAGTGCCATACCAAGTTGGTTAACCCTATCGTAAATAAAAATAGCAAGCATAATATTTTATATTTAATGCTTGCTACAAATGTTAACTTATTTGAAATAAGTTTTCTACAGACTTTCTAGTGTAAAATTTCTTTTTACCAATTTCAGTATAAGAAAGGTTGTTTTTTCTAATTATCTTATTTAGTTGAGTTTCTCCAAAACCTAATAATTTCTTTAGTTCATCTTTAGAAACCCACTCTTTTTTGATTTCTGGAATAATTTCGCCTTGTTCAACCTTTTTTAGAATTTCAATCAAAAAGATTTTTAATTCCTTTAACTCATTGTAAATGTTTTCTTCCATTTTAATTAATTTAATCTTGTTATTTATTTGATTAACTATTGTTAACCGATTACAAGACCAAAATTAATCGTATAGTGAATTTTAGTGTGTTACGACTTTTGAGGAAATTTATTTTAATTTATTTCTTATTTATGAATCTCCTCATTCTAGCAATTTTATATTCTCTATAATTTTTACCAGCACCATCTATGGATTTAAAATATTCAGATTCTGATTTACACCATTTTTTATGTGGCATTAAATAGCAAAATAATGGGAACATCGCTTCTAATACTTCATTTTGAGAAATTTTATCATTGAATTTTATAAATTTCATTAAAATGGGTAATAATAAATCATCAGTTTTGCTTAATATGTTTCTATAAAACTCCTCATAAGTAATTTTAAGTTGCTTATTGATTATCTCATTATTTCCCAATTCTGACCATAAGGCATCAAATATTGATTTAGTTAGTACTTTTTTACTTTCATATTCTTTTCTGTTTTTAATATTATATAAAGATTGTTTAATACTACTTATTGATATTCTACTTCTGCTTTCCGTATTAATTAATCTATATTTTTCTAATAAACATTTAAATACTTGTATTGATAAATAGTAATCAATAATGAAATATATCATAGAAGGTTCTACGCTAATAATGATGTTTGCTTTTATATTTTGATTTATTATATAATCAATAGTTTCACTACTTTTTATATAATCTGTCACTATTGATTTATTTTTATTAATATAAACTATTTCTTTTTCATTGAAATTGTATTTATCTAAATTTTTCATTTGTATAGAATCAGATAAAAGACTTATACTACTTAAATTTTGGTATAATTCAAATACATATTCTATATACAATCTATTCTTTATTGCTTTATCTTCAATTTTATCAATTTCGTATTTAAACTGAATAAAATAATCAGAATTTAGTCTATCAATGGCTTTATTACCTTTAATAATATAGTTTTCAAGATATTGCTTAGTAGATATTATGTCCATTATATTAAATTTAAATAATCTTTATCAATATTTCTTTCTAAATATGATTCAATATTATTGGCATTCCTTAATAATATATCGTCAACAATTGTTGTATAAACGCTAGATATATCTGACCTATTACTCCATCCCATATATGCTCTTTTGTAATTTTCATCAAATCCTCCAACGTTAATTAACATTTGATTACAAGAAGTTCTTGCCACTTTGCTTGTCAAACCAATGTTTAAACTTAGTATTCCGCTCATAATTTTCAATTTATCATTAAATGTTTGTGACCAAAATTTAGGGAAAATACCATCATTAGACATTCCACTATATTTTTCAATTATTTTTTGAGCAGCCTTTGGTATTATTTGAATAATTTTTTTTCCAGATTTACATCTATAATTATCATATTTTAATCTATTATTGTACACTGTTAATAAATATTGTCTATCCATATTTATTATATCTACAAAGTTTAGTCCAGTGAATAGAGCAAAGACAAATATATCGCGATAAAATTTCAATTCTTTGCTTGTCTTTATATATTCATTTCTAACTAATTTATTTATATCATTAATCCCTATATAAGGTGTTTTGTTATCACTAAAATATATTAGTTTAATACCATCAAACGGGTTCTTATATATCAGTTCTTCCTTAATAGCTTCTTTAAACATTGCTTTTATTTTAATAATATTTCCAGAGGTGGAAGTAGCCATATTATTAGCGCCATCACTACTTCCTAAATATGTATCAAATCTTTTAGCATTAATATATTTAAATTCTTTTAATAGTATTTTTTCTTTCTTTTCTTTTCTAAGAAAATTACTTAAGTGGTTAATTGCCTTTTTTATATTTATTTTAGTTCCTTTTACAATTTTGTTTGAATTTTCTATTCCTTTTAAATACTCTTTAGAATAATCTAAGACCGTTATATCCTTATTTGAATCCTCTTTCTTTGTTACTATGTTTAAAATTGTTTTTAATTGGTGGTTTTTGTTGTTATTATTAACAGTTAAGTATTTTACCCATTCTGCTCTGACAGTATAGATTTTATCGTTTAAATCACCGTATTTATTATTATCAACACACATAAACTTATAATCCCATTGTTTAAATGCTTCTTCTTTGAGGTCAAAAGTGTCCATAAGTCTCATTTCAGCCTTTTCTTTTTTGTAAGTAATCTTTAAATAGAGTGGGATTAGACCATTTTTCTTGCTTTTTTTAATTGGATTTGGGTAAATTTTAAATCTCAAGTTGTTCTGCTTTTCCATTTTTTCTTAATTTTTTTAATAATTGATAGTTTTCGGTGTCAAAATTGAGATTTGTGGTGTCAGAATAGTGTCACGAAAATTGAGGAAAAGTGTCAAATAGTGTAAAATGAATAAAATGCAAAACCCCATAACTCATTGAATTACGGGGTTTTGTGCAAAAGTGAACTTTTAATGGTGATTCGGATTGGATTCGAACCAATGGCCCTCATCTTAGAAGGATGACGCTCTATCCAGCTGAGCTACCGAACCATACCCTAAAATCTTAGGCTGCAAATTTAATGAAAAATAAGCCTGATTTCAAAGAAAATAGGTCTATAAATCAATCTATTGCCATTAAATCTCTAATCACCACACTGGCCACCGTACAGCCAAAAATGGCAGGCATATAGCTTAAAGTACCAATAATTGACTTCTTAGGGAATGCCTTCTCTGTCACTATGATTTTATCCTGGTCGGCTTTTTCAGGGCTAAAAACCACTTTTAAACCTTTTTTAATGCCTAAAGCTTGTAAGCGTTTTCTCACATAGCGGGCTAAATTACATACATAGGTTTTAGAAATATCAGTCACAATTATTTGTGAAGGATCTTGTTTGCCACCAGCACCCATTGAACTTACAATCGGCAATTGCATGTCCATACATTTTTTAATTAAAAATACTTTACAAGACAAAGTATCAATACAATCAACTACATAATCCCAAGCAGCTGACTCAAGTAGTTGGGTAGTGATTTCATCCTTAATGTACATTTCATGTACTGTTAAATTTAATGCTGGATTAATTTCCAATAATCGTTTTGATAAAACTTGTGCCTTGGGTAGATCCACTGTGGAATGGAGTGCTTGTATTTGTCTGTTGATATTACTGGCATCTACTCGGTCATTGTCTACAATGGTTAATTTTCCTATACCTGCTCTAACAATCATTTCGGCACAAATTCCACCTACACCACCCAAACCTATCACCAGTACATTCTTGCGCATTAGTTTTTCCAATAGTTCATCTCCTAACATTAATTGAGTTCGACTCATCCAATAAGGTATCATGTTGTATCTTTAGTTTTATAATTATTAGCTTATGCGCTACTATATTTTTAGTGCACTATTGTTGGCCTTATTCTTACCTACAGCTGATGCGCAAAATTCGGGGAATAATTCCATAAATCTACTTACCCAAAAAAAAGGAGTAAGCATTCGCGCTTTAAGTATCCCCAACGAAAATACCATTTGGGCTAGTGGCAGCAAGGGCAGTATCGCCTTATCCAAAGATGGAGGAAAAAACTTTACATGGAAACAAATTCAAGGCTATGAAAATCGTGATTTTAGATCCCTTCATGCTTGGAATAAGCTGGAGGCCATCTTAGCTGCCATTGCAGCGCCTGCCATTGTTTTAAAAACCAAGGATGGGGGCGACTCTTGGTACAAAGTATATGAAAATACAGATACCTTAATGTTTTTAGATGCCCTTCATTTTAAAGACAGTTTGAATGGAACTATTGTTGGAGACCCCATTAATCAAAAACTATTTTTATTGACCACCAAAGATAAAGGAGAACATTGGCAAGAGGCTGCTTCTACTTATTTTAAATCTACCTTAAAAGAAGGGGAAGCATTTTTTGCTTCGAGTAATTCCAATATAACCAGTGTCAATGGTGCAGATTTTTTTGTCACTGGTGGTATGACAAGTAGACTTTGGATCAATGGAACAGCAATAGCATTGCCCCTCAAACAAGGAGAAAAAACTACAGGGGCCAATAGTATGGCCATTAATCCATCAAAGAATACGATGATTATTGTGGGTGGTGATTTCACAAAAAAAGAAGATGCTGCAAACAATATCACAGGGTTTGAATTTAGCAGCTATGCAAAACCTAAATGGAATAGTGAAGTTTCCTTAAAATATAAAAGTCTTTCCAAATGGGTACTCCATAAAAAATTAGGCAATCCACATGGTTATAAATCTTCTGTAGTTTTTATCAATAATAAATGGCTAATCACTTGTGGAACTTCAGGGGTAGATATTTCAAAAAATAAGGGCAAAAATTGGGATTTAATTTCAACAGAAAGCTTCCATGTTGTGCAAAAACAACCTGGTAAACAAGCAGTGATTTTAGCCGGTGCGGATGGTCGTATTGGTTACCTCAATTTTGATGCCCTACAATAATTGTAAAAAAACAAGCAAAATCATTTTTAAATTTCAATACTTGATGTAACTTAGTCTAGATATGAAAAAATACCAAGCAATTATATCTTTCGAAATGGATGAAAATTTCATGTCCTTTGTTCCTCCACACCGTACTTATATCAATTATTTATTGAATAAAGGCATTATTGATAGTTATGCGGTAAGCATGGAGACGCTAAACGCTTGGATTACCATCAATGCCAATAACAAAAAAGAAGTGGAGGAATACCTTGATAAATCCCCTTTAATCAAGTATTGGAACTATGAAATAGTGGAACTTTTTGTCTATGATAGTCAATCTACTAGACTTCCTGCTGTACAATTAAATTAAATCACCTTTTTTTTGGGGAATTCCTATTTGCCCCTTATTTTTGCACTCCTCAAAAGGGGGCATAGCTCAGTTGGTTTAGAGCATCTGCCTTACAAGCAGAGGGT
>CANFXV010000026.1 GCA_947451115.1 Bacteroidota bacterium | reverse complement strand
CGTAGGACTGCGCGTAGTACCCATTTTATTAATAGCCAATATATTTTTAGGCGTTTATTATAATTTAAGCATTTGGTATAAGTTAAGTAATAAAACCATGGCGGGCGCTTGGATTACCCTACTTGGCGCAATCATTACCATTACTATTAACTTTATTGCGATTCCTTATTTCAGTTATATGGCCAGTGCATGGGCTACTTTAATTTGCTATGGCAGCATGATGTATATAAGTTATAAATGGGGGCAAAAAGTATACCCTATTCCTTATGCTACTAAAAAACTAATTGCTTATTTTGTCATTACCTTATTGCTCTACGGGATTTACACATTGGTAGAATGGATTACTAATAATAATGCTGTTCGACTGTGCATTGCAAGTTTCGAGCTGATCGCCTTTATTGCTTTTGTGGCAAGAATTGAAAAAAGAGAATTAAAATCATTTAAAAGAAGCACTTAACTAATATGGCCGAAGATTTAAACATTGCAAAAGGAGATAAAAAAACGCAGTACGAATCACTACTTCCTCAAATTGAAGCTTTACTTACTGGTGAGCCAAATTTAGTAGCCAATCTAGCCAATATTGCGGCTGCCTTAAAAGAACAATTCAATTGGTTTTGGGTGGGCTTTTATTGGATCATTGAAGATGAATTGGTATTGGGCCCATTTCAAGGACCAGTCGCCTGCACCAGAATAAAAAAAGGCCGTGGCGTTTGTGGTGCCGCTTGGGAAAGATCGGCCACGATTATTGTGGATGATGTTGAAAAATTCCCTGGACATATCGCATGCAGTAGTTTATCTAAATCAGAAATTGTCATTCCGATTTTTAAAGATGGTAAAATATTAGGTGTGTTAGACGTGGACAGCAGCGAATTGGCCGCGTTTGATGCCACCGATCAAGTTTATTTAGAGAAAATAGTGGCCATGATTCCCTAGGCCTTTCAAAAATTGAAGCTTCATAATCAAAAATAAATTAAGTTTGCACCCCCTAAGCGGATGTGGCGAAATTGGCAGACGCACTAGACTTAGGATCTAGCGCCGTGAGGCGTGTGGGTTCGACCCCCTCCATCCGCACCAAGCTTTTAGTAAAGCCCCCAAGCAATTAGGGGCTTTTTTTATGCTAAATAGCTGTTTTTTAGGGGTAAAAACCTACCTTTGCCCCCCTTAAACCCTAGAATTTACTAGAAAAGAAAAATATATGGCAACCATTAAAAGAGAGAACATTGGACATTTGAATGACAAATTAACTGTTCAGTTAAATAAAGAGGACTATTTCAGTGGCTTTGAAACTAGCTTAAAAAAGCATGCTAAAACAGCCAATATTCCAGGTTTTAGAAAAGGCATGGTGCCAGCAGGCTTGATCAAGAAAATGTACGGACAATCTGTTTTCTCTGATGAAATTTTGAAGAAAGTAGAAAGCGAATTGAACCAATATTTGAACAACGAAAAAATTGAAATTTTTGCACAACCACTTCCGCTAGATGCGCAAATTGCCAATTTAGATGTGAATGCTCCAGGCAATTATGAATTTGCTTTTGAAATTGGATTAAAGCCTGAATTCAAATTAAATATAAAAGACATCAAAGTAAAACGTTACCAAGTAAAAGTAACCGATGAAATGATTCAAAACGAGGTAGATAGAATTCAAACGCGCAATGGTAAAATGACTGATCCTGAAATAGTGGAGAGTGAAGAAAACGTTATTAATTTAACCTTTACAGAATCTGATAAAGATGGTAATGCTATTGAAGGTGGAATTAGCAAAGACAATTCTTTATTGATTAAATATTTTGCAGAGAAATCTAGAAAGCAATTTATAGGTAAGAAAAAAGATGATACCCTTGTAATTCAATTAAAGAAAGCCTTTGAAGATAAAGAATTAGATATTATAGTAGGTGATTTGGGCATTTCAAAAAGCGATGCTGACAAATACTTCAAGTTGCTTATAACCAAAGTGGGCTTGATTGAGAAAGCACCACTAGACGAAACTTTATTTTTAGCTACTTATCCTAATCAAGCTATTAAAACAGAAGCTGAATTTAGAGCCGCACTTAAAAAAGACATCGAAGGGCATTACGAGCAACAAGCAAAAAATCAAATTCATGATCAAATTTATCATCATTTGATTGACCATACCAAAATGGAATTTCCTGTTCCCTTCTTAAAACGCTGGTTGCAAAAAGGAGGAGAAAAACAAAGAACCGAAGAAGAAACAGAAAAAGAATATCCTGTTTTTCAAGACCAATTAAAATGGACATTAATTAGCAATCAGTTGACCATCGATTATAAAATTGAAGTGGTGGCAGAAGATTTGAAAAACTTTGCCAAGCAACAATTGATGAGTTATATGGGCCCTCAAATGGGTGCCTTAGGAGACAACGATCAATGGCTGGAAGATTATGCAGTGAGAATGATGCAAGACAGAAAATTTGTAGAAGATAGTTATCAAAGAATAGGCACTGAAAAAATGTTTACCGCTTTGGAAACAGAAGTACAAGCCAAGGACGAAGCCATTGAAGCAGAGAAATTTGCAGATATGCTGAACCACCATCATCACTAATTTTCATTGATTTTCAATGCATTTTGGCCTTAAATAGGCCTATTGGGAGCAAAGTTTGGCACCCTTTTTGTAGTTCCTTTGGGTACAAGGATTTACCTTTACTTACTGAAAACCGAAAATATGAACCTAGGACAAGAATTTGAGCAGTATGCCATCAAACACAAGGGCATTAGCAGCAATAGCCTGCATCAATATAAAAAAAGTGTGACCAATTTAACGCCCTACATTATTGAAGAGCGTCCGATGAATGTGGCCAGTATGGATGTATTTAGTAGATTAATGATGGACCGCATCATATTTTTAGGGGAAGGCATCAATGATTATGTGGCCAATATTGTAACCGCACAATTATTGTTCTTAGAAAGTACCGATCGTACCAAGGACATTCAAATGTACATCAATAGCCCAGGCGGAAGTGTTTATGCTGGCTTAGGCATTTATGATACCATGCAATTTATTAGTCCCGATGTGGCCACTATTTGTACCGGTATGGCTGCCAGCATGGGTGCTATATTATTGTGTGCTGGGGTAGAGGGCAAAAGAACTGCTTTAAAACATAGTAGAATCATGTTGCACCAACCAAGTGGCGCTATTGGAGGACAGGCTTCTGATATTGAAATTACAGCACGCGAAATAAGAAAGTTGAAACACGAATTGTATGAGGTCATTGCACACCATACCCATAAAGATATTGAAACCGTTGGCAAAGATTGCGATCGTGATTTTTGGATGACTGCTGCAGAAGGAAAAGATTATGGACTGGTTGACGAGGTATTGTTAACTAACCCAAGAAAATTAAAAAAATAAAATTACTGTTCAAACTTATTTTATGATCATCAACAAGAGCTATTTAATGGAGGAAGAAGAAGAGCCCAAAGAAGATAAAAAAGAAGAAGCGGCGCCTAGTTTTTTAAACAAGAAAATGGAACATCTTTTTTTTGAAAAAAGAGCCATTTATTTATGGGGGCCCGTGGATGATAAATCGGCTAAAGAGATTGTCAATAAATTGATTTTATTGGAAGCGGACAAACCAGGTACTGAAATTAAATTTTACATCAATAGCCCAGGGGGCGTGGTGACCAGCGGTATGGTCATGTATGATACCATTAAATTAATCAAAAGCCCAGTGCACACGATCTGTATGGGTCTTGCAGCTAGTATGGGCTCTATATTATTGAGTGCAGGAGAAAAAGGCAAACGTACCATTTTCCCTCATGGCGAGGTCATGATTCACCAACCAAGTATTGGTGGTTATTTTCAAGCCAATAGCACCGACATCGAAATTCATGCAGAGCAAATACGTAAAACAAAGGAATTGGGTGCTAAAATCTTAGCCGACAATTGTGATAAAACAGTAGCTCAAATTATGAACGACTTTGATAGAGACTATTGGATGAACGCAAAAGAAGCGGTGGCTTATGGCATAGTAGATAAAATTGCCAAGCAACTTTAAAAAATAAAAAATGGCTAAAACAGAAACAGTACATTGTTCATTTTGCGGTCGCAACCGTGATGAGGTGAAAATACTTATCGCTGGTACCGACGGGCATATTTGTGAAAATTGTATTGAACATGCACATGAAATTATTCAAAAAGAATTTCATCAGAAAAAAGCAGAGGGTAAAGCGGGTACTTTAAAAATCCAAAAGCCAATGGCCATTAAAGCCTTCATGGACCAATACATTATTGGACAAGATGAAGCTAAAAAAATATTGTGCGTGGCGGTGTACAATCATTTTAAAAGAATCAATTTACCGCTGACCGCCAAAAACGAAGTGGAGATTGAAAAAAGCAATGTGATTATGATTGGCGAAACAGGAACAGGTAAAACCTTACTCGCCAAAACTATTGCTAAGCTTTTAAATGTGCCTTTTGCTATTGTAGATGCTACCGTATTTACAGAAGCTGGCTATGTAGGAGAAGATGTGGAAAGCATGCTCACACGCTTATTGCAAAACTGCGACTATGATGTAGAAGCAGCCCAAAGAGGTATCGTGTACATAGATGAAATAGATAAGATTGCCCGCAAAAGCGACAATGCTTCCATTACCCGTGATGTGAGTGGCGAAGGCGTTCAACAAAGCTTGCTCAAAATGCTTGAAGGCACAGATGTACTCGTACCCCCTCAAGGTGGTCGTAAGCATCCTGATCAAAAAATGATTAAAGTTGATACAAAAAATATATTATTTATTTGTGGCGGTGCTTTTGATGGCATCGATAAAATAATTGCGCGTCGTATCAATACAAATGCGATCGGTTTTAGCGTGAATAAGGAAGAACAAGAATTGCAACGCAAAAATTTATTGCGTTTTGTAAATGCGCAAGACATTAAAAGCTTTGGTTTGATTCCAGAACTTTTAGGACGTTTGCCCATCATTACCCATTTAGAGCCATTGGACGCAGCCACTTTAAGAAGCATTTTAACCGAGCCAAAAAATGCACTGATTAAACAATACACTCAATTGTTTGCCATTGAAAAAATTAAATTGACCATTGAGCCAGAAGTATTTGAATTCATTGTGGAGAAAGCCATGGAATACAAATTAGGGGCCAGAGGATTAAGAAGCATTTGCGAATCCTTGTTTACCCAAGCCATGTTCGAAATGCCTGGCACCAATGCCACTGAATTTATTGTAAGTCTTGATTATGCCAAAGCTATGTTCAATAAAAGCAAATTAAGCAAACTAAAAGCCGCCTAATTTTTTAAATAACTCTTTAAAATCAAACCCAATGCAAGAACTTATCGATCGTTTAGTGAAAGAAGCCAACGTAACACCAGAACAAGCAAAGCAGTCTATTGAAACCATTGCTGCTTTTGTAAAAGAAAAGTTCCCAATGTTGGGAGGTGCTGTCAATCAAATTTTTAAAGCGGGTAAATAAATTCGCTTTTTCCTACAATGCAAAATGCCATTCAAATTTTATTCTGAATGGCATTTTAGCAAGCAATCGTTATTGAGGACCGAAATCCTTTACCAATACTAATAATTTTTTTTCATATCCAAAAAAATTGGGGTGATTTCTTTTTGAAAAACTACCGATTGTTAATAAAGTCTCTTAGGCCTTAGTCTATATCAATCTTCTGCCTTAACTCCCTGGCCTGCGCCTCGGTCAAATCCAGCTCAATCACTAAATCCCTCCACCCTATTTTTCCGCCCTTGGCCTTTTTTAAACGCCAAATTTGTTGAATTTCTTTGTCTTGAAATAGACCCAAGGACTGCCACTGGTCAAAACGCATGGTATTGGCCCTCCACTTCTTGACTTTAGTTGGACTGAGGGTTAAATGAGGTCGCAAATCTTGAAAGCAACTATCTGTTAAGCCATATACTTTGCTTAATTGATAAATAGACCCAAAGCCTCCAAGGTATTTTTTATACTGCAGAATGCCCCGAATGGTTTTTTCAGTCAAATTGGTTTTTTGCCTCCAATCCATTTCACTGGCGTCATTGATGTCGATAGTCCAAAGGACTTGGTCGCCTGCCCTTTTTTCATACCTAGCATTCGAATTTATTTTTTGTTGCTTATTTTCAATAACCACAAATGGCATTAATTTTTCCAATAAATCTTTCTTTAATCCATAAAGCCGGGCAAGGTCCTCCTTTTGGTAAAACCTTCCGCCCTTGTTTCTATAATGCAGTAAAGTACTTATTTGATGCGTTGGAATACCAAGTAAAGCTGCCTTTGTACTATCTATGGTATTGGGATCAAAATTAAATAAGAGCCCTCCCTTTTTTTGCCCCTTAGCTGCTTTTAATGAAGCTGGTGACTTTGGAACGATTAGTCCAATGACGATACTTATTAATAAGATTAGGCCAAGCACAATGATGCCTCTTTGTTCTTTTACTGAAAAAATAAAATAAGCTTTCCAATGGTCTTGCATGATGCATTTTCATGCTAGATAAATAATTATTGGATCAGAAATTCGAGTATAAATACTTGAGGAGGGCACCTATAATCAAATAGAAATTTCTAACCCATCATAAGCCAAATGAATGCCAGGAGGCAAACTGGCTTCCACTTGATCGTGCAGCCCTATTTGATGACTAAAATGAATAAGGTAAACAGTGGGAATATTTAAAGTAACAATCAAGGCCAAGGCTTGCGCTAAATTAAAATGCGTGGGATGCGTTTCTTTCCGAAGCGCATTTAAAATTAGCAGTTTAGACCCTTTTATTTTTTCTATTTCTGAAGCGGAAATAAAATTTGCATCAGTGATATACGTAAAATCACCCATTCTAAAACCCAGTACAGGCATTTCTCTATGCATTACTTGAATGGGTAAAAAAGGAATGTCTCCAATCGTGAAAGCCTCCTTATCAATGGTATGTAAAATCATTTCTGGCAAGCCTGCATCTTTATCCTTTTCGAATGCATAATAAAAATCTCGTTGAATGGCTACTTGCGTAATTTCATTGGCATAAATAGGCATTGATTTTTTGGAGAAAAAATTAAAAGGTCGAATATCGTCCAAGCCTGCATAATGATCCCGATGTGGATGGGTAAAAACAATAGCATCTATCTGCGTGGTCTGGGTACGCAACATCTGATACCTAAAATCAGGCGTCGTATCAATCACCACCGTAGTGGTTTTGCTTTTAATTTTTATGCTGGTTCTGAGTCTTTTATTTTTAGGTTCTTGGGAAGTACAAACTTCACAATCACAGCCAATCAAGGGAACCCCTGTGCTGGTACCGGAACCTAAAATGGTAATGTCAAACAAAGTATTAAAAATTTAAAGGGCCTCTATTCCAATAAAACTATGCTTCTGTTAAAGAAAGTCGTTTTACCTCGGTATACAGTTTTTGAGAATCGTGGGTAAGTTTATCAAATTGAATATCTAAAATGGGGATCAATTCTAATAAAGTATTAATTCTGGCTTCTAAGTTCAAAAACTTATTGAGCACCACAATTCTCTTGGCTTCAAGCAAGCACCATCCACTTTGGAAATTGCCTCTTTCATAGCGAACGACAAAATCAGATTCCCCTAAAATATCTTCCAATTTGTCTAAGGTAGATTGCGTCAATTTCATAGTAAGCATTGATTTTTAGTGTGGTAAGTAACCCTACAAATATAGTTTTTAGTTGAACTGCTTTTTTAAATATAAGCGCAGAGTTATTCACATTTCGTACCTTTGTGAACACAAGTAAATTATGGCTTTTACCTACAGAAAAATTATCAACGACCCAGTGCATGGCTTCATCACCATCAACGATCCAATTATTTTTGAATTGATCAACCATCCATTTTATCAACGCCTCAGAAGAATTCAACAAATGGCGCTTGCCCAATTGGTTTATCCTGGAGCGGTGCATACAAGGCTTCATCATTCATTAGGCGCTTACCACTTAATGTGTATTGCCATCAATGAACTCACCGACAAAGGCATTGAAATTACCAAGGAAGAAGCCCAGGCAGCAAAGCTGGCTATTTTATTACATGATATTGGCCACGGCCCTTTTTCACATGCTTTAGAAAACGTTTTGCTAAAAGGTGTCAGTCATGAGGATTTGTCCTTACTCATCATGCATCATTTAAACACTGCTTCCAATGAAGCTTTAAAAGGACATTTAAGTTTAGCCATTCAAATTTTTACCAACCAATACCCGAAAAAATTCTTGCACCAGCTCATCAGCGGACAGCTCGATGTGGATAGATTAGATTACTTGTCTAGAGATAGTTTTTTTACAGGCGTGAGCGAAGGCGTGGTAGGTTATGAGCGAATTTTAAAAATGCTAACCGTCCATGAGCATGAATTAGTGGTGGAAGAAAAAGGCATCAATAGCGTAGAGAAATTTTTAATGTCAAGAAGACTGATGTACTGGCAAGTCTATCAGCACAAAAGTGTTTTGGCTGCAGAAAAAATGTTGGTCAAAATAATTGAACGCGCTCAATTATTGTTTGATCAAAAAAATGAACAAGTAAAAACAGGCGGTGTACTAGATTATTTTTTAAGCAATACCCAATGGGATTTAAATAAAATTGATTTAACTAATTTTAGTCAATTGGATGATACCGATATCATGTATGCCATCAAACAATGGCAACACCATAGCGACCCTGTTTTGTCCTTATTATGTACAAGACTACTCAATAGACAAGGATTTAAATGCATCATGTACTCAGACCCCATTACTAGTGCTCAATGGGATCAAGCTTACCAATTGGTGAAATCTAAATTTCCTTTGGAGGAAAAAGACCTTGGCTTCTTGTGCTTCAAAGGCACAGCCAGCAATACCTTGTACAAAAACGACAATGAAACCATTAAAATTTTGCTAAAATCGGGAGAAATTACCTCTATTTCGCAGATTCAAAATGCATTAATCATTGAAAGTCTTTCTGCACCGGTTAAAAAATTTTACATTTGCTTACTTAAAGAATAACCCCCCAATTCAAAAAAAATACGCATGCTTTCATTCAGTGCCCAACAGATTGCTTTAATGGTTCAAGGAAAAGTAGAAGGTGACGCAGCTGTTACGGTGCATCAATTTGGTAAGATAGAATCGGCAGTCGTAGGGGAAATTTCATTTTTAGCCAATCCTAAATACGAGGATTTCTTATATCAAACTAAGGCTTCCATTATCATCATCAATGAAAGCTTAGTATTAAAACAAAATATTTCAGCTACCTTAATCAGGGTACCTGATGCGTATGCTGCCTTTGCCACTTTATTGACCCAATACCAAGCGCTTAAATCAAAAAGTTTAACAGGCATACAAAGCCCCTCATTCATTGCGCCAACCGCCACACTGGGGAAAGATCATTTTGTAGCTGCCTTTGCCTATATAGGTGAAAATGTAAAAGTTGGGGAGGAAGTAAAAATATTTTCTAATGTAGTGATTGGTGAAAATGTTGTAATTGGAAACAAGGTGGTCTTGCATCCAGGCGTAGTCATTTATGCAGATTGCGTTTTAGGCAACAATATTATCATTCATGCAGGTACGATTATTGGAAGTGATGGATTTGGATTTGCACCCAATGCAGATGGCAGCTATCAAAAAGTACCACAACTAGGTAATGTAATTATTGAAGACAATGTAGAAATTGGCGCCAATACCACTATTGATAGAGCCACCATTGGTTCAACCATCATTAAGAAAGGCGTTAAACTAGATAACTTAGTGCAGATAGCCCACAATGTAGAAATTGGACAAGACACGGTCATTGCTGCTCAAGTGGGCCTAAGTGGCAGTACAAAACTAGGAAAAGGGATCATGATGGGAGGCCAATCTGGTGCAGCTGGACATCTAAATATTGCCGATGGCGTTAAAGTGGCCGCTAGAAGTGGCATTACCAAAACCATCGATAAAGCCAATTCCACGGTGACCGGCTTCCCTGCCGCAGAGCATTCTACAGCACTCAGAGCCCAAATACACCTAAAAAACCTTCCAAACCTTGAAAAAAGGCTTAAAGAATTGGAAATATTAGTCAAACAACTGTCCGAAAAGGGCAAATCAGCCTAATTTTGCTGATAATCATCGCTTTAAGCAAGTGATGCGCTAAACCAAGAAAAGCATGGACCAAAATTTTAATCCGGATAAGCAACATACCATTAGTAAAAGTATCAGCATTAGTGGTACAGGTTTACATACCGGCGTATTAGTGGACATGACCTTAAACCCTGCTAACCCAGGTTTTGGTTACCAGTTTCAAAGGGTAGATTTACCCAACCAACCTATTATTAAAGCCGATTGCGATTTGGTCACCGATACTAGCCGTGGAACCACCCTCCAGGTAGGCGATGCCAAAATAAGTACCGTGGAACATATTTTAGCTGCCTTGGTAGGCTTAGGTGTAGACAATGTATTGATTCAAGTAAATGGTCCTGAAATTCCAATCATTGATGGCAGCTCTTCTCCTTTTATAGAAAAAATTGAAGCAGCTGGTGTTTTGGAACAAGATGCAGCGAAAGCTTGGTACAGCATTGATGAAAATATTTTTCACTACGACGATGAAAAAAGAGTGGAGATGGTAGCCATGCCAGCACTCGATTATCAAATTACCACTTTGATCGATTTTAATAGTCCTGTTTTAGGCACGCAACATGCAGCCTTAAAAACCATTAAAGATTTTAAATCAGAAATTGCCCCTTGTAGAACATTTTGTTTTTTACATGAATTAGAGGCTTTGCTTAAAAATGATTTAATCAAAGGTGGAGATATCAATAACGCCATTGTAGTAGTTGATAAGCCGGTTTCTAATGAAGAAATGGCAAGATTAGCGAAGGTATTTAAGCGTGAAAAAATAGAAGTAAAAAGCGAAGGTTATTTAAACAATCTTGAATTAAGATTTCCCAATGAACCTGCAAGACATAAACTATTAGATGTGGTGGGTGATTTAGCTTTAATTGGTTACCCGATCAAAGCCCGTATCATTGCCAACCGACCAGGGCATAGCAGCAATGTAGAGTTTGCCAAAAAAATCAAGCAGTACATTAAAAAAAATAAACACGTAAAAGATGTGCCAGTGTATAATGCCAGCTTACCACCTGTGTTTAATTTAGAACAGATTGAAAAAACATTGCCGCATCGTCATCCATTTTTGTTTGTAGATAAAATAATTGAATTAACAGATACCGTAATTGTAGGGGTGAAAAATGTCACTTTCAATGAATGGTTTTTCCCAGGACATTTTCCTGGCAATCCTGTGATGCCTGGCGTATTGCAAATTGAAGCCTTGGCACAAACTGGTGGTATTTTATGTATTAATGCCATGCCAAAAGGAGAATATGATACCTACTTTTTAAAAATTGACAATTGTAAATTCAAACAAATGGTAAGGCCCGGCGATACCATGTTATTAAAAATGGAATTGACTGCTCCTATTAGAAGAGGTATATGTGAAATGCGCGGAACTGTTTATGTCAACGGCAAAGTAACCACCGAAGCCGACTTAGTAGCCCAAGTGGTGAAAAGAGCAGAATAAAAAATTGAACAAAAAGAAAAAATTATGACCCATCCTTTTACTTATATCGATCCCAATGCAAAGATTGCGCCCAATGTAAAAATTGATCCATTCACCGTGATTCATGGGGAAGTAACCATTGGTGAAGGTACATGGATTGGCAGTAGTGTAACCATTATGAATGGTACCAAAATTGGAAAAAACTGTCGCATATTTCCAGGTGCAGTCATTGGTGCTGATCCACAGGATTTAAAATTCAATGGCGAAAAAACAACCGTTGAAATTGGGGATGAAACCACCATTAGAGAATTTGTAACCATCAACCGAGGTACTTCAGACAGATGGATTACTAAAGTTGGGAATAACTGTTTAATCATGGCCTATAGTCATATTGCCCATGACTGTATCATTGGCAACCATTGTATTTTAAGCAATAGTGTACAAATAGCAGGACATGTGACTTTAGGAGATTATGCATGGATCGCTGGTGTGAGTGCGGTGCACCAATTTGTTAACATTGGTCAACACGCCTATATTGCTGGAGGTAGTTTAGTGAGTAAAGATGTGCCTCCTTATATTAAAGCAGTACGCAATCCATTAAGTTATGGTGGTGTGAATAGCGTTGGATTAAAAAGAAGAGGATTTGATCTTGAAAAAATCAATCACATTTTGGACATCTATAGATATATTTTTAGCAAGGGAATGAACACCACACAAGCCCTAGAATTTATTGAAGAAGAAATACCAGCCACCGATGAGCGTGATGAAATTGTCACTTTTATTAGAGAAAGTGGACGCGGGGTGATTAAAAGATTTGGCAAAGGAGTGGTAGAAGAAGATTAATCATGACAAAAATTAGCCTAAATCAAGCAGGTAAAAGATTTAATAAAGATTGGATTTTCTCTAATCTAGATTTTCAATTTGATCAAGGCGAACAATACGCCATCATTGGCAACAATGGTTCGGGAAAAAGCACTTTACTACAAATTATTGCGGGCTATGGCAGTTTAACCAAAGGCAAAATTGAATGGGAGGGCCACGATGCCTCTACTATTTTCCAAGACATTAGTTTTGCTGCCCCCTATTTAGAACTAGTGGAAGAATTCACCACCTTAGAACAAATTCATTTTCATACCCAATTTAAGCCCTTGCAAAATAAGTTGAGTGTTGACAGCATCATTGAATTGATTGGATTAAAAAATGCTGCCGATAAACAAATCAGGTATTTTAGTAGTGGTATGAAACAAAGATTAAAATTGGCCTTGGCTATTTTTTCTGATAGCCCGATATTATTATTGGATGAGCCCTGTAGTAATTTGGACAAGGAAGGTTACGAATTGTACCATCACTTGATTGCCATGTATGCGATGCATAAATTAATTATTGTTGGAAGCAACGATACTGCAGAATATCAATTCTGTAAAGCTCAATTAAATTTAATGGACTTTAAATCAAAGCAGGTCAGTCACTAACTTCTGCTGGTAATCATCAAATTTAAATCGGTATATTTTAAATCGAATTTGGCACTGATATAAAAATCGGTCAAGGCCCCTTTGTATAAATAAATGCCTTCCCTTAGATGGGCTTGTTGCCAAATAATTTCAGACAAGCCTCCTAAATCCCCAACTTGCACTAGCAATGGCATGAGTACATTGCTGATGGCCTGACTCGCTGTTCTAGCAAATCCACTCGGTATATTGGGTACACAATAATGAAGCACCTCATGTTTGATAAGGATGGGATTTTCATGATTGGTGAGTTCACTGGTTTCAAAACATCCTCCACGATCAATCGCCACATCAATAATAATGCTACCAGGACGCATGGCGGCGACCATTTCTTCACTTACGACAATGGGCGCTCTGCCAAAATCATTTCTCAAGGCACCCACCGCTACTTCACATGTTTTTAATTGCTTTGCCAAAATTTTTGGCTCTAAGACAGAAGTCCAAACTCTTTGACCTAAATTATTTTGAAGTCTTTGTAATCTAGACACATTGTTGTCAAATACTTTAACGCTGGCCCCCAAGGCCAAGGCATTGCGGGTCGCAAATTCACCAATAATGTCTGCCCCAATGATGACTACCTTCGTAGGCGGTACACCACTAATGCCGCCCAACAAAACCCCCTTACCCTGATTAAAATTACTTAAGTACTGCCCTGCAATTAACATCACCGCACTACCTGTAATTTCGCCCATGCTTCTTAAGATGGGATAATTTAAATGTTCGTCTTTAATATTTTCAATCGCAAGGGCGGTAATTTTTTTAGCCATCAGTTGCACCATCAATTCTTTTTTTACCGCCGTTAAATGCAAAGGAGAAATAATGGTTTGGTGCATTTGTAATAAAGGTAAATCTGCTTCAACGGGCGGGGCTGTTTTTACCAAGATAGGACATTTATACACCGCTTCTTTATCAAAAACAATGGTTGCACCTGCTTCTGAATAATCATTGTCGGTATACCTACTGCCTTCGCCCGCATTCGACTCCATCAACACTTGATGCCCATTGGCAACCAGCACACTCACCGCTTCTGGAATCAATCCAATCCTGTTTTCTTGAAATGCAATTTCTTTTGGAATCCCAATCAATAAAGGCTTGCTTTTGGGTGGGATGTCCAATACTTCTTCCTGTGTTTCATAAGAAAAAGAAGATGAAATTTGTGGCTTGATCGAGCTCATATCAAAAATTTACTATGAAGGTATAAAAATCCTTCTATGTTCAGGATCTAAAATTTCAATTTCAAAATACTGTGTATCTGCTGGTAATAGTCCCATGGCTTTCTCTGGCCACTCTACAAAACAAAAATCAGCTTCATCAAAAGCAGCTTCCATGCCTGCGCGGGCTGCTTCCTTTTCATTGTCCAATCGATACCAATCCATATGATAGACTATTTTCCCATTGGCCTCGTACTGATTCATCAAGGCAAATGTGGGGCTTGAAATAGTATCTACAATACCCATCTGCTTTCCTATGGCAGCAATCAAAGTAGTCTTACCCGCACCCATCGGGGCAAAAAATGCCCAGACTGGCTTAGTACCAAATTGTTTGACTAAATCGGTAGCAATTTCCCCCACTTGATTGATATCATAAATCCTATCCATAATGCAAAGATAGGTGAACGCATACATAATGTCTTCGTACCTTTACAACGTAAATAGGACCCCTATGGAAAAAGTACAGTGGAAGGTAGATGGAATGAGTTGCACCAATTGCGCACTATCGATTCATAAGTATTTGCAAAGCAATGGCATCGTCGAACCCAAGGTAAGTTTTATGGAAGGCGAAGTGCAATTTGAAATGCCTACCGAAACCAACAAAGAAAAATTAATAAAAGGGATACAAAATTTAGGTTATAAAGTACGCGGCCAAGAAGAAGCAACACCGAAGAAAAAATTTCTTGACAACAATCGTGATCGCGCTTTTTTTTGTTTTTTGTTTGCAGCACCATTGGTGGCACATATGCTTCCTGGTATTCACTGGCATTTTATGATGAACCCCTATGTTCAACTTGCTTTTACTTTGCCCGTTTTTCTTATAGGCATGTCTTATTTTGGAAGAAGTGCCTGGTATAGTATTACCAAGGGTATTCCTAATATGAATGTACTCGTTGCCATCGGTGCATTGGCTTCTTTTGGCTATAGCTTGTATGGCACTATCATTGGACAAGGAACTAGTTTTGCTTATTATGAAACAACAGCTACGATCATTACCCTTGTGTTTTTTGGTAATTATTTAGAAGATGCCTCCGTGCAATCTACCCAACGTGCTTTGAAGGATTTAGTGAAAGCACAAAAGGTGATGGCCAATATGATTGTATTTGACGAAAACCACAAAGAAATTATTTTTAATGTAGAAAGCAATACTTTAAAAGTTGGCGACATTGTTTTAATCAATGCAGGAGAAACCATTCCCATGGATAGTAAAATTTTATGGGGAGAAGCTAGTGTGAATGAATCTATTGTTACAGGAGAAAGTGTGCCCGTATTTAGAAAAATGCATGATTTATTATTGGGCGGAAGTACTATTGACAATGGTACTGTGAAAGCCTATATCACTGCTGTGGGAGATGATACCGTGCTTGCCAATATATTAAAAATGGTGAAAGCCGCACAAGGAGAAAAACCACCCGTGCAAATTTTAGCAGATAAAATTAGTGCCATTTTCGTACCCCTTGTTTTAAGCATTGCAGTGCTCACTCTTTTGGGAAATTATTTTTTTACTACTATTGGTTTTGGTCAAAGTATGTTGCGCGCCATTGCGGTACTCGTAATTTCTTGCCCCTGCGCCATGGGACTAGCCACACCAGCTGCCATTGCTGTGGGTTTGGGCCGTGGGGCTCGTAATGGTGTATTGTTTAAAAACGCCAAAAGTTTAGAAACTTTCAAAGACATTAAACAAGTGGTCTTTGATAAAACAGGTACCCTAACTACTGGGCATTTTGATTTAGCCAATTTTAAAGTGCAAGAAGGCCTATCAGAAGAAAATTTTAAAATGATTGCGTATTCCTTAGAAAAATATTCCAATCACCCCATTGCTAAATGCATTAGCGCGCATTGGAAAACTACAGAAGCCCTTAAATGGCAAAAAATTGAAGAAGTAAAAGGCATGGGCATTAAAGCCATCGATAAAGAAGGTAATATTTATTGGGCAGGTTCCTTTAAAACATTGGGAACTACCAAGGCCGAAGATGGACACAATGTGTACATTCAAAAAAATGATCAACTTTTAGGTTGGATTGATGTAAATGATCAAATTAGATTAGAAGCCAAAGAAATTATAGATACCCTACATAAGCAAGGGGTGCATACCGTATTATTGAGTGGAGATAGAAAAGAAAAATGCGCACAAGTGGGCAAAGCCTTGGGCATTCAAGAAATTATTGCAGAACAAAGCCCTGCAGATAAATTAGAAAAATTAGATGCCTTAACAAAAATTAGTCCTACCGCCATGGTAGGTGATGGGATCAACGATGCCCCTGCCCTAGCCAAGGCCACCATTGGTATTTCATTAAGTAATGCCTCGCATATTGCCATTCAAAGCGCGCAAGTTATTTTGATGAATCAAGGCTTAAAAAACTTACCCATGGCCTTAGGTTTGGGTAGAAGAACTTATGAAACTATCAAAGAGAATTTAATATGGGCCTTCTCTTATAATATCATTGCCATTCCAGTAGCTGCCTTAGGCTTACTAGGCAGTTGGGGGCCTACCTATGGTGCACTCATCATGGGTTTGAGCGATGTTATCCTAGCCATCAATTCACTCAGGTTATTTAAGAAAAAATTAGTTTAGTCTTTTTTGAAAACCGCAGAAGAAATATTGAAACAGTATTGGGGCTATGAAACCTTTAGGCCTCAACAATTGGCTGTCATCAACGCTGTGATAGAAGGCAAGGATGTACTTACTTTACTACCCACAGGCGGGGGAAAATCTTTGTGTTTTCAATTGCCTACGCTTTTGCAAAATGGAATCTGTGTAATTATTAGTCCACTCATTGCACTGATGCAAGATCAAGTAAAGGATTTATTGAGTAAAAATATTAGTGCAGTTAATTTGGGCGGTGAAATCAGCCAAGCGCAAGAAGACCTTATTTTAGAAGATGCCTTGAAAGGAAAATATCATTTCATCTATTGCTCACCTGAAAAATTAGCACAAAAAGGTTTTCAAAATTTTTTACAAAACTTACCCATTACTTTATTTGCCATTGACGAAGCGCATTGTATTTCTCAATGGGGTTATGATTTTAGGCCCTCCTATCGAAAATTAGATATTCTAAAAAAGTCTTTCCCTAAGGTGCCTGTCTTAGCCATGACTGCTTCTGCTATTCCACTGGTTCAAGCAGACATTATGAAAGAATTAAAACTTTCCAATTGCAGTTTAATCACTGATAGTTTTTTAAGACCCAATATTAGTTACCAAGTGCAGAAAGTACCAGTTAAGTTACAGGCACTCAGAAAGCAACTAAATGAAACCACAGGAAGTGTCATTATTTATTGCACCACCAGAAATAGTGTGGCCCAATTGGCCCTGCTATTAAAAGACTATGGCTATGCAGTGGCGCAATACCATGCAGGCATGCCCATTGCCCTAAGGCAATCCATGCAAGCAGAATGGATGAACAACCAAACACCCATTATAGTTTGCACCAGTGCATTTGGGATGGGTATCAACAAGCCTGATGTACGCGCCGTGATTCATTTTGATTTGCCCAATAGTTTAGAACAATATTATCAGGAAGCAGGTAGGGCAGGCAGAGATGGATTAGCAGCCCAAGCCATTTTGTTTTTTCAGCAAAACGATTGGGAATATTGGACCCAATTACAAGAAAAAAAATACCCCGCAATTGAAATGATCAAAAGCGTTTACCAAGACCTTGCCGATTTTGTTCAATTACCCATCGGTATTGGCGAAAAACAACAATTTATTTTTGAATTCGACGCTTTTTGTCTTCGATTTAAATTAGATAAAATAATTGCGCGTAATGCCTTGCAATGGATCGAACAAGAAGGCCATGTTAAATTTTCAGCCAGCTCATTTAAACCCTCCGTAGTGCAGGTTGTAGCCGACCGATTCTCCATCGAGCAATTCGAAAAAAACAATCCCATAGCAGGCGTAGTTTTACAAACCTTATTAAGAACCTATGGAGGCATCATAGATGCCCCGCAATTTATCAATGAAAATTTATTGGCCACTTTGTTACAAAGAGATATTGCATTTGTTCAAAAAACATTGGCTTTTTTAGAACAAACAGGGCAAATCACTTACGATCAAAAAGAAAATCAACCTGTCGTACAATTTCTTTGGAACAGAACCGCCGCTGCATTTATGAAAATAGATTTGGACAATTATCAATTGAGAAAGGCTGCATTTTTAAAGCGAATTGACCATTTTTCAACCTATTTATGGGGCCACAATATAGAATGCCGTAGCGTTTATCTTGCCAGCTATTTTGGAGAAAAAAATCCAAGTAAGTGCAAAATATGCGACCTTTGTAGGGCAAGGGCAAACAAAGCAATTTAACAATACATTATAAAAACTGCTTTAAACGGCAAGTTTTTAACAAAAGATTGGAAACAAACAATTTACCAAGGCTTTTAAATATAGTTTCTTTGTGCTCAAGCAATATAGCCATCTAATAAATTAAACATAAAACATGGAAGACAAGAAAAAATATAAAATACTACTTTGCGAAGACGATAGCAATTTGGGTTTGGTTTTAAAAAATTATTTAGAACTAGATGAATACGACGTTACTTTAGAAAGAGATGGTCGTTTGGGCTTAGCCGCTTTTCAAAGAGAGAAGTTCGATTTGTGTTTATTAGATGTGATGATGCCACATGTAGATGGATTTACTTTGGCAGAAGAAATTAGAGACATTGATCCAGATGTGCCTTTGTTTTTTTTAAGTGCCAAAACATTGAAAGAAGACATCATCCATGGTTACAAATTGGGTGCGGATGACTATATCACTAAGCCATTTGACAGCGAGGTTTTATTGTTCAAAATTAAAGCCATCATTAAAAGAAATGAGGAAGACAATAAAGTAAGTGACAATGTGGAATTTGAATTAGGACGTTACCATTTTAATCCAAGATTAAGAGAATTAAAAATTAGCGATCATACACAAGTGCTTTCTCCAAAAGAAAATGAATTGCTTAAGATGTTGGCAGAAAATAAAAATGATTTATTGACCAGAGAAAAAGCATTAAAGAAAATTTGGGGCAGTGATACTTATTTCAATGGCAGAAGTATGGATGTGTACATTGCTAAACTAAGAAAATACTTAAAAGAAGACAGTCAAATTGAAATTGTAAACATTCATGGCAACGGATTTAGATTGGTAGTAGCTTAGAATACTACTTCATTATCTAAACAATTCTGGATTATTAGAAGCATGCCCTGAAGGAGGCTTCTTTCCTAAGTGATTATAGGCTTTCTGCGTTACCTCTCTGCCTCTTGGGGTTCTTTGCAAGAAACCTTCTTGTATTAAAAAAGGCTCGTACACTTCTTCAATGGTGCCCGATTCTTCCCCTACTGCGGTGGCAATGGTGCTGATACCCACTGGGCCGCCTTTAAATTTTTCTATAATGGCCGATAAAATTCTATTGTCCATTTCATCTAAACCATGTTCATCTACATTCAATGCTTTTAATGCATGTTGTGTGATGCCTATGTCTACTTTGCCGTCATTCAATACTTGTGCAAAATCGCGTACCCTTCTCAATAACCCATTGGCAATTCTTGGGGTACCCCTACTCCTTCTTGAAATTTCACCTGCCGCTTGGCTGTTAATGTTCACATTTAAAATACCTGCGCTTCTTAAAATTATTTTTTCAATCACCGATGCAGGATAATATTCCAACCTGGATTTAATACCAAACCTAGAAAGCAAGGGTGCCGTTAAAAGCCCACTTCGGGTAGTGGCGCCTACTAATGTAAATGGATTTAAATTGATTTGAATACTTCGCGCATTGGGACCACTGTCAATCATGATGTCAATCTTATAATCTTCCATGGCCGCATACAAATATTCTTCCACTACTGTACTTAAACGGTGTATTTCATCAATAAATAAAACATCATTAGGTTCTAGACTGGTCAATAAGCCTGCCAAATCACTTGGCTTTTCAATCACTGGTCCGGAAGTCTCTTTTATCTGAACCCCCATTTCATTGGCCACAATTCTGCTTAAGGTGGTTTTACCAAGGCCTGGAGGCCCATGAAATAAAATATGATCCAATGCTTCGCCACGCATCTTAGCAGCTTTTATAAAGATGTTCAAATTTTCAATGAGTTGAGGCTGGCCTGTAAATGCCTCCATCTCTTTAGGACGAATGCTATTTTCAAACTCTTTGTCTAAAGGGTTCAACTCATTAGCGCTATCTAATATCGGATTGGTCATAGGTTCTATTTAAGGGATCAAATAACAATATTGACCATCTTTCCTTTTACAAAAATTATTTTTTTAATAGGTGTATCTGCTACCCATTTTTGAACCACCTCATTGGCTAAGACAATTGCATGCACTTCTGCTTCACTGGCACTTAGCGCAATGGAAATATTTACTCTTAACTTTCCATTGATGCTCACTGGATAATCCTTTGCAGATTCAGTCACATACTTGGCCTCAAATAAAGGATAAGGCGCGTCTACCACCAAGCCTTCATTGCCAAGGGCTTGCCATAGGTCTTCAGCAAAATGGGGTGCATAAGGGCTAATCAGTATTAGCAATTTTTCAAGCACCTCTTTTTTATGACAATTTAAATCGGCTAGTTCATTCACGCAAATCATAAAAGTACTTACCGCCGTATTAAAACTATACCTTTCTGTATCTTCTTCAATTTTTTTAATGGCTTTGTGCAAGACTTTTAATTCAGCATCGTTGGCGGCGTCTTTGTTCCAAACCTGGCCTTTTAATTCATCATAAAACAAACGCCAAGCCTTTTTCAAAAAACGGTGTACGCCTTCGATACCCTTGGTATCCCAGGGCTTGCTTTGTTCCACTGGGCCCAAAAACATTTCGTACATTCTAAAAGTATCAGCGCCATATTTCTCGACTAAATCATCTGGATTTACGGTATTAAATTTAGACTTGGACATTTTTTCTACTTCGACACCACATAAATATTTCCCCTCTTCCAATATAAATTCTGCTTGCGCATAATCTGGTTTCCATTTTTTAAATGCAGAGGTATCCAATTCTAGACCATCCACGATATTCACATCCACATGCAAGGCATCCACTTCATGCGCAGCCGCTAAGCCGGCAGACACAAATTTTTGTGTGCCACGAATTCTATACACAAATCTTGAACTTCCTTGAATCATTCCTTGGTTCAATAATTTTTTAAAGGGCTCGTCAAATCCAATATGGCCCAAGTCAAATAATACCTTGGTCCACATTCTACTGTACAATAAATGACCCACCGCATGTTCTGTACCACCAATGTATAAATCTACCTGGCCCCAATAATCACTTACTTTTCTGTTGCAAAATTCTTTATCATTGGAAGGATCCATGTACCTGATAAAATACCAACTACTTCCTGCATATCCAGGCATGGTATTGGTTTCATAATGCGCCGCTTTCCAAGACTCAATATTAGCCAAGGGTCCTTCACCCTCTGGACCTGGTGAATAATTATCTACTTCGGGCAACAATAGCGGCAATTCATTTTCATTCATCGGATAGGCAATACCATCCACCCATTTAATGGGGAAAGGTTCGCCCCAATAGCGTTGTCTGCTAAAAGCCGCATCACGCATTTTATAATTTATTTTTCTTTGTCCAATCCCTAAACTTTCTATTTTATCATTGACAATGGCAATGGCGTCTTTTTGTACTATTCCATTTAAAAAATCACTGTTCGCTAAAACAGCTTCCTTCGTGGGGTTGGCATCTACTCCATTAAAAGCCGCACCAATAATATTGGTAATGGGAATATTAAAATGTTGGGCAAATTTAAAATCTCTTTCATCGCCGCAAGGTACCGCCATGATGGCGCCAGTACCGTAGCCTGCTAATACATATTCAGAAATCCAAATAGGAATTAATTTTTTATTAAAAGGATTCTCCACATAGGCCCCTGTAAAACAACCAGTAATTTTTTTCTCCGCCATACGCTCTCTTTCACTTCTACTTTTTACATAAGCAATATAGGCTTCTACTTCTGCCGTATGCGTGGCTGGTGTGATGATGGAAATTAATGGATGTTCAGGCGCTACTACCATAAAATCTACCCCAAAAACAGTATCCGGCCTAGTAGTGTATACTTTCAAAGAAGCCTCATGCCCATGCACTAAAAAATCTATTTCTGCGCCATAGCTTTTACCAATCCAATTGGATTGCATTTCTTTCATAGCCTCACTAAATTGAATGGTATCCAATCCACTCAACAATCTATCGGCATATTCCGTGATGCGCAAATACCATTGACGTAGTTTTTTCTTTTCCACCGGATGGCCTCCTCTTTCACTTAAACCATTCACTACTTCATCATTGGCCAGCACCGTACCCAAGGCGGCACACCAATTCACTTCGCCAAATCCGCAGAAAGCCAAACGGTATTGCATTAATATGGACTGTTGTTCTTTTTCAGAAAATCCTTTCCAATCAGCAGCAGAAAATTGCAAGGAATTATCTCCAGGACAAAGTTGATTTTTATTGCCTGTGTTTTCAAATGCAATCACTAAACTATTGATAGGTTTAGCCTTGGACTCTTTTTTATCAAAATAACTATTGAACAATTGTAAAAAAATCCATTGGGTCCATCGATAATAACTGGCATCGCAGGTTTTTACTTCTCTGTCCCAGTCAAAACAAAAGCCAATGTTGTCTAATTGTTTTCTAAAATTATCAATATTGTTATGTGTACTAGTGGAAGGATGCACTCCATGCTCTATGGCATATTGTTCGGCAGGCAATCCAAACGCATCATAACCCATTGGATGCAATACATTAAATCCTTTTAGTCTTTTATATCTACTATAAATATCAGAAGCAATATAACCTAATGGATGTCCCACATGCAAACCCGCCCCACTTGGATAAGGAAACATGTCCAATACATAGCACTTAGGTTTGCTGCTTTCGTTGCTTACCTGGTAGGCTTTTTTTTCTTTCCAAATAGTTTGCCATTTCTTTTCAATGGCCCTAAACTGATACTCCATTTCTTATTTTTTCAATGTAAAATGGGTCAAAAACTAGCCATTATTTAACCAAAAACAGAGCTCCCCACTTATGGCTAAAAAATTGTCCTAATTCACCCTCTGCAAATGTAAGCCATTAGCTTGCAAAACCCTACATTTGCAAAGCGAACAAGTAAAAAATTAATGCTATGGCAGCCAGTGGATCTTCTTCTTTAAAACGCAGTAAACCCAACTATATTTATAGCATTGTAGGGGTGGCGATTGTTTTATTCATTATGGGCATTATGGGTTGGTTGTTTTTAAACCTACATGCCATTGGAGATAATTTCAAGGAGGACATTAGAATTAGTGTATACATTCACAGCACAGACAAGAATACGGTGGGGAGAATTCAGCAATTTATTGCCAGCCAAGACTACGCCAAAAATGTAGAATACGTTGACAAGGAAAAGGCAAAAGCTATTTGGAATAAAGAGAACAATGAAGAATGGTCTAAAATTTTAGACATCAATCCACTACCAGAAAGCATCGACTTTTTTGCCAAAGCAAAATATGTCAATACGGATAGTTTAACTAAAATTACAGCAGCCATTGAAGCTGAATTTAAAAATAAAATTGCAGACATTCAATACCCTAAAAGTTTGGTCTCTAGTTTAAATGAAAGGACCACTAAAATTGGTTTTATCTTTTTAGTATTGTCCATCATTTTATGCATCATTGTTATTATAAGCATCGACAATACGATTCGATTGGCCATGTTTAGCAATCGCTTTTTAATTAAAACGATGCAAATGGTGGGGGCCACAAGAAATTTTATTTCAAAACCATTGTTAATTCGTGCCTTATTGAATGGATTGATAAGTGCATTAGTGGCCATCTTCTTATTGTTTGGTTTGATAAAATGGGCTACCAGTCAATTTCCACAATTGGATAAATTGCAAGGCATTGGCAATAGCCTATTGCTTTTTGGCGGCCTAGTTGTATTGGGCGTGGGCATTTCGGTTTTAAGCACCCAGCGCAGTGTGTTAAAATATTTGAAAATGAAATTGGATGAATTGTATTAACCAATATATTATTTACATTTAAGGATCAAAAAATAAAACTATGAATCAGAAAGCTAAAAATAGATCGCTTGATTTTTTCGGTAAAGCAAATTATACTTGGATGCTAGTAGGTGCCGCCTTAATCATCATTGGCATGTTTTTAATGTCAGGTGGAAAAAGCACCGATCCAAATGTTTTCAACGCAAATGAAGTCTATAGTTTTAGACGCATTACTTTAGCCCCCATTGTTATTGTGGCTGGTTTTATTGTTGAAATATTTGCCATTTTCAAAAAAGCTTAATTTACTTATTTAATAAAAAGGCAACTTTGTTTCTAGAGATAGATCGGAGTTGCTTTTTAAATTTACGCCATGACCATCTTTCAATCCATTATCATCGCCATCATTGAAGGCATCACCGAATTTTTGCCTATTTCTAGTACCGCACATATGAAATTTGCCAATCCATTTTTGGGTATTACAACTGGCCATTTTGTAGATCTATTCGAAGTGGTGATTCAATTAGCAGCAATCGCATCCGTTGTAGTGATCTACAGAAAAAAGTTTTTCGATTTCAAACAACTAAGTTTTTACTTAAAATTAATAGTGGCCGTAATGCCTGCTTTAATTTTTGGCGCTTTATTGAAAAAACATATTGATGCAGCCCTTGGTAATTTATGGGTTATCGCCATTGTCATGTTGGTAGGAGGTATTGTGCTTTTGTTTATTGACCAACTATTTGAAAAATCGGCTGCTGCCAATGCTACTGATGCCCATCAGGATGAAATCAGTTATAAAAAATCTTTTATCATAGGTTGCTTTCAAGTACTATCTATTTTATTTCCAGGATTAAGCCGCAGTGCTGCAACCATTATTGGCGGAATGAGTCAAAAGTTAACCAAGAAGACCGCCTTGGAATTTTCTTTTTTTTTAGCCGTGCCTACCATGTTGGCCGCTTCTGCTAAAAGCACCCTTGATGTATTTAAATCCAACCCGGAAGTATTTGCCAAGGACAATTTAGTCTTGTTATTCATAGGTGCGCTAGTAGCTTTTGTCGTGGCCTTGGTTTCAGTTCAATTTTTAATTCGCATCGTGCAAAAAAGAGGTTTTGCTATTTTTGGCTGGTACCGCATTGTATTGGGAATCACTATTTTAACTTTATTGTACACCCAATATCTGCATTAAGCAAATAGGAGAGTTCCCTTTTTATTTGTATTTTTAAAATACAAAACTATTGCTATGCAAACTGCTTCAAAAAAAGTTGTCAATGGATGGGCCATGTATGATTGGGCTAACAGCGTATACAATCTAGTCATTACCTCCACTATTTTTCCTGCTTATTATGAAGCGGTGACAGGAGACGGGAATGAAAATACATTAATAGATAAAATAAAAATAGGGCCCTACGAATTTTCAAATACTGCCTTGTACAATTATGTATTGGCCATCGCCTTTGTGATTGTAGCCATCCTCTCTCCTATTCTTTCTTCCATAGCAGATTATAGAGGCAATAAAAAACAATTTCTTCGTTTTTTCTGCACCATGGGAAGTTTAGCCTGCGCTTCATTATACTTTTTTGACAGCAATCACATTATTGGTGGTTTATTTTCTGTAATTCTTGCCTGTGTAGGCTTTTGGGGCAGTTTGGTTTTTTACAATTCCTATTTGCCTGAAATTGCTGCACCAGCAGACCGTGACCGCATCAGTGCCAAAGGTTTTATGATGGGTTATATTGGCTCTGTATTACTTCAGCTTATCTGTTTTGTTTTTGTATTAAAACCTGAATTGTTTGGCATTACGGTTGGAAAAGCTTCCCAAATATCTTTTTTATTGGTGGGTATTTGGTGGGTGGCCTTTGGCTGGTCTGCCATTTCAAAACTTCCAGCAGGCCATGGCGTCAAAGGAGGGCATAGCAAAAATTTAATTACACAGGGCTATAAAGAATTACATAAAGTATGGTTGGAATTAAAAAATCTTCCTGTATTAAAACAGTTTTTGCTTTCTTTTTTCTTTTACAATATGGGCGTGCAAACAGTGATGTTGGCAGCTACCCTTTATGGAAAAAGCGAATTAAATATACCCACCACTAATTTAATCTTGGCGATACTCATCATACAAATTGTGGCCATCCCTGGTGCCAACTTAATGGCCAAGATGGCAAGCAAATGGGGCAATTTTAATACCCTCATGGTGGCCATTCTCATTTGGATTGGAGGCTGCATTATGGGCTATTACCTGCCCCGCAATAGCGTTGTTCCCTTTTACACACTTGCCATTGTGGTAGGTTTTGTGATGGGTGGAATTCAATCAGTAAGCAGAAGTACTTATTCTAAACTAATGCCTGTCACCCATGACACTACAAGCTATTTTAGCTTTTACGATGTCACTGAAAAAATTGCAATTGTGATTGGCATGTTTAGCTTTGGCTTCATCAATGAAATTACTGGTTCGCAAAGAAATTCAATATTGGCATTGTGTTTATTTTTTATCATAGGCTTTGTTTTGCTTTACCGCACTTCTAAAATAGAGCAGCATGCAAGTATTTAGCATCGAAACTGGCAAATTTAAATTAGATGGTGGCGCTATGTTTGGCGTGGTTCCAAAATCTATTTGGAATAAATCTAATCCCGCAGATGAAAACAATTTATGCACTTGGGCATTGAGGTGTTTGCTTGTGATAGAGGGGGACCGAAAAGTTTTGATTGACACCGGCATGGGTAATAAACAAGAGCCCAAGTTTTTTGGCCATTACCATCCCCATGATACTGTGAGCTTGAAGGAGGCTTTGGGAAAATTGAATTTTACAGTGGAGGAAATTACGGATGTACTACTTACCCATTTACATTTTGACCATGTAGGTGGCGCCATCATCAAAGAGAAAGAACAATATTTACCCTTATTTCCCAATGCTACTTATTGGGTAAGTGAGCCTCAATGGAATTTGGCTTTGAACCCCAATAAAAGAGAAAAAGCCTCTTTTCTTTCAGAGAATATTTTACCCATTGAAGCCTCTAGACAACTTAAATTAATTAGCCTGCCCTTATTTACTAGTAAAACTCAATTACAAGAAATACATTTTAGCGAGAATATCAGTTGTATTGTGGTCAATGGACATACGCAGGGCATGCTCCTGCCAAAAATAAACCTGGGTCAACATAGCCTTGTATTCATGGCCGACTTATTGCCAAGCGTGGGACATTTGCCCATTCCTTATGTGATGGGTTATGACATGCAACCCTTAATTACCTTAGAAGAAAAAGAAATATTTTTGAAAGATGCAGTAAAAAATAATTATAGTTTATTTTTTGAACATGATGCAGTCAATGAATGTTGCACAGTAGCAATGACCGAAAAAGGAATTCGTGCCAATAAAATATTTAAACTTTCAGAGCGAAGGGCTTAGTTGTTTTCAGCGAGCTCAATTAAGGAACTTAAAGGATACCTTAGATTTTCAAAACCAACCATGTCCACTTTAATGGTGCCCACAATAATGGGTGTTTGAATGCGCACGGGGATATGGTTCTCATCGTCGGTCACCCAGATGGTCATTTTCTCTCCCCCTTCAAACATGGTTCCTTTGACCAATAAGGGCGCCAATTTGATGGCCTTAAATTTGCCATACCTTGTGGTAATTATTTCTTTACCTAGATATTTAAAATAAGAAGGATAGAGATCTTTGTCTAAGAAAAAATTTAAATATATTTTATCGTTGAGCACACTATTTTTATAATTAAAATTTCTTGCGGCATAAATAGCACTCAATACATCATAAGTACATTCCGCAGTTTTATAAATAGCAGTCTCGTTGTTGACCGTCCTATTTTTTTGATTGAACAATAACTTTTCTTTCTGGTGAAAACTACCCTCATTAATTTCTCTAGTAAATTGATAAGGCAATAAGGTCTTACTGTCTACGACGCTTTCGTACTTGTCTCTCACTTTAAATATCCAATCGTATTTGGCATTGGATTTTCCGATGGCGGTAAAAGTATACGCCTCTGATCCATTCCATGTATTGGAGCGAACAGTAAAATCGGTTTTACCTGCATTCATATACAAACCCACTACATTATAAAAAATGGTATAAGTGATTTTCTCCCCCACTAAAAAGGAAGCATTGGATTGATTGCATAAACCAGATTCAGGAGAAGAGGGCGCACCAAATAAAGAAAATAAAAGAAGTAGGGGGTACATGCTTTTTTTTAACAATGAATACGAATAAGCAAATTTATTGCTTTATTCTGAATCCCAATAGTAGAAAAGAACCAATTATGGCAGGCAATAAAAAATTAACAGTCCATACAATCGTACTTAAGCAGATCAACATTAAACTATTGCTGTACCAAGGGGCTAGTAATAATACAATGAGCTGACCTCGAATGACCAAATCGGTCAACGCAATGGCTGGAATGATGCTTAAACACATCAACAAAACTGCCAAGGCCACCCATAAATCAATGGGCGCAATAGGAATGGCCAATATTTTAACGACCCAAGTATATTGTACAATAAAAATGCAATACTTGAGTAAGGACAGCAAGACCAATTGTATTTTTAATTCATTAGAGATTTGTAAGGAAGTTAATTTACTTAACCAGCCTTTGTATTGCCCCTTACTAAAATAAACCCCAATAGCCGCGATGGTCACCAAGGGCATTACCCATTTTAGCCAAGGCAAAAAAGGTAAATTAAAAAATAAAGCCACCGTACCCATTGCAAGCGTAATTAATAATTGTGCATAGGAGGTCCAGGCCATCTGCGCCAAACCTTTTAATTTGTTTTCGGGGGCTAAGAATAAAATTCTACCTACATAATCCCCCGACCGCACTGGTGTAAAAAAGGCAAAGGCCTGGCCCACCAATACAGTTTTCAATGACTGCAAGGCAGACAGTGGATTTAAGTTTTTAAGCAGCTGTTTCCATTTGATGGCTTCAACTAAATAGTTGAAAAAAAATAAAATGAGTAAGATGGCCCATTGGAGAAAACTAATTTTTAAAAATTGCGTTTTGATATCGGCTCCATATTTTTGAATATTGTCATTGGTGGTCACTTTGCTATAAATAGCCACCGCACAAACAATAAATAAAATTAAACCAATGGCTTTATTGGCTAAGGATAATATGCGTTTCGAAAAGACCTCTTTCATAAGGGCCAAAGTTCGGAATTTGAAATGATATATGTAACTTTAATGTAGATGTCAAAAACACCCATTATTCTAGGAATTGATCCAGGCACACAGATATTAGGTTATGCTTTGTTAAAAGGCGGCCCCAAGCCTAGCTTAATTACCATGGATGTATTAAAACTGACCAAAGAAAAAGACATTTATGCCAGGCTACAAATGATTCACGCCAAAATCATTGAACTTATTGAAACTTATCAACCCCAATACTTTGCCATTGAAGCTCCCTTTTTTGGCAAGAATGTACAAAGTATGCTTAAGTTAGGTAGAGCCCAAGGCGTAGCCATTGCAGCGGCGATGCAATTTAAATTACCTGTAACCGAGTATGCCCCTAAAAAAGTAAAGCAAGCCATTACAGGCAATGGCAATGCCGATAAAGAAATGATTTGGAAAATGTTGGAAAGAATTTTAGTCATTAAAAAACAACCTAAGTATTATGATGCCACCGATGCCCTTGGTGTTGCACTTTGCCATCATTATCAAATTAGTGGTTTAGTCCTGCCTAGTCCAAAAATGGTTAAGGGAAAAAAATCCTCAAAGAAAGCCAATAGCTGGGAAGCCTTTCTTACTAAAAATCCTGAAAGATTAAAAAAATAGAACGGTGCACTATTTATGCATTAAGCTTACGCACAATTAAGTCTTGAATGGCTTTAAATTCTTCATTAGTTAAAGAAAGTTTAGGTTGAGAGAATTCCATATCAGATGCAGCATTAATAGGTATTAAATGTAAATGTGCATGAGGCACTTCTAAACCTACGGTGACCATCCCCACTCTATTACAAGGAAAGCTTTTTTGAATAGCTGCAGCAATGGGTTTTGCGAATATTAATAATTCACTCAAATAAGTATCTGGTACATCAAATATTTTATCTACTTCAATTTTAGGCACGATTAAAGTGTGCCCTTTTTGCAACGGGAAAATATCTAAAAATGCATAAAACTTTTCCGACTCTGCAATTTTATAAGAAGGAATATCGCCATGGATGATTTTAGTAAAAATAGTCATGGCTTTGAAATTAATTATACCGCAATATTGTCTACCATAAATTTCATCACCCCATTAGGTGCCTGAATTTCAGCAATCTCTCCTACTTTCTTGCCCATCAAGCCCTTGCCAATAGGTGAAGAAGCAGAAATCTTACCTGCTTTCAAATCCGCTTCTTTTTCTCCCACTATTTGATAGGTGATGGTTTTTTTAGTCGCCTGATTGGTCATGGTTACTTTTGTTAAGATGGTCACCTTGCTAATATCAATGGTACTCGTATCCACAATTTTTGCATTGGAAATAGTGGCTTCTAATTGTTTGATTTTTGCCTCTAACATTCCTTGTGCTTCTTTAGCAGAATCATATTCGGCATTCTCTTTCAAGTCTCCTTTTTCTCTCGCCTCTGCAATGGCCCTAGAAGCCGCAGGGCGCTCCACTGACTTCATGCGTTGTAATTCTTCACGCATTTTATTGAAAGTCTCAATGGTCACATACACTGTAGTCTCGCTCATACCCTTAGTTTAGTTATAAAAAAAATACAACGCCACCGAGGTAGCGTTGCATGGTGTAAAGATATAAAATATTGCTTAAATCAGGGCTAATTTTTCCAGTACGACCTTGGCCATCTTATAGTAGGCTTCCTTGCTATATCCAGCAATATGTGGGGTAAGGAGAAAATTGGGAAAAGCTTGTAAATCAGCTAGTAAGGCCCTTTCTGGACCGGATAAATTGCTCAATGGCTCGTTTTCAATTACATCTATACCCACCCCTCTTATTTGCCCTTTTTGAAGGGCCTGTAGCAATGCATTGGTATCGGTAACCGCCCCCCTACAAGTACTAATAAAATAAGGACATTTGATTAACCCATTAAAAAAAGCTTCGTTGGCATAATGCTTGGTCAGCTGGGTCAAAGGGAGATGCAAACTAATTACATCGGCCTCGGCTTGAATTTTTTCCAAACTAACTGCTTGAATAGGCCCTGTTTCAAAACCAGTTTTATAAATATCGTGTGCTAAAATTTGTACATCAAATCCTGATAAAACTTTAGCAAATGCAGTGCCCGTATTTCCGAAACCAATAATGCCCACCGTTTTCCCAGTGAGCTCATCTGCTCTATTGGCATCACGAATCCATTTTCCTGCTTGAACTTCTATGGAGGAACTATGTATGCGATTCATTAAACTTAACAATAAACCTAGGCTGTGCTCGCCCACCGTGGTTCGATTGCCTTCGGGACTACTCACACATTTTATATTTTTGGAAGCTGCAAATTCAGTATCAATCAACTCCATGCCGCTACCAATGCGTCCAATCCATTTGAGTTGATTTGCTTTTTCTAAAATTGCTGCATCAATTTTTAAACGTGTGGTGACGATTAAACCAATCGCATTTTCGATGATAGCAGACAATGCTTCGTAAGTAATTTCAGGTTCGTACAATAGCTCAAATCCTTTGGCTTGAAGGGTTTCCAACAAGAAAGGATGTACAGGTGCTGTTATAATTACTTGATTCGACATTTAAAGGGTATGCATTTTAAAAGTAAGTGCCGCAAAATCTTCTACCGTTAAATTTTCTGCTCTTTTGGTAAACAATGGATCTGTTAGTTGTTCAGTAGTAAAATAGGGCTTCAATGGATTTCTTAACATTTTTCTTCTTTGTCCAAAAGCCATTTTAACTAAATGAAAAAATGCTTTTTCAGAAGTAAATGTAGGAAAAGATTTTTTTCTGGTAAGCTTGATTACCCCACTCATTACTTTTGGCGGTGGTGTAAAAGCAGTGGGAGGCACATCAAATAAATAATTCACCTCATAAAATGCCTGTGTCAATACACTCAAAATGCCATATGCTTTTGAATTGGGTTTTGCGGCAATACGTTCGGCCACTTCTTTTTGAAACATCCCCACCATCATGGGCACTTGTTCCCTCCATTCCAAAACCTTGAAAACAATTTGTGTTGAAATATTATAAGGAAAATTACCCACCACCACAAATTCATTGTCAAAAGGAATACCCGCTTCTAAAAAATCTGCTTCGATTAACTTGCCCTTTAAATAAGGAAACTCTTTCAATAAAAAAGCGATCTTTTCTCTATCCAATTCGATGGCCTTGAATGAAGCTGTAGGAAGGTCATGAATATGCTGTGTGAGCGCTCCGCCCCCAGGACCCACTTCCACCATTTGGGCGATGGGCTGTTCTTGCAATACCGCTTTGATATTCAAACAGACCTGAGCGTCATTCAGAAAGTGTTGCCCTAGGGACTTTTTTAGCGTGTATTGCATGAGGCAAAGTTAGGTTTTTGTGCGTACTTTTGCTGCCTAATCAAATGGATATGAACCCAGACATCAGAAAACCAATTATAGGCTTCACTTGTGGCGATTTAAATGGCATTGGTATTGAATTAATCATCAAATCCCTGTCTGACAACCGCATTTTGGACTTTATTGTACCTGTTGTTTTTGCCAATAATAAATGCATCAATTTTTATAAAAAAGGGCTACCTGAATACGCCATTAATTGCGCCGTCATTACCGATTTTTCAAAATTGAATCCAAAGCAAATCAATGTGATGAATTGCTGGGAAGAAGAAGTAGCCATTACCCCTGGAGAAATGACAGAAATTGGGGGAAAGTATGCATTGATTTCTTTAGAATCGGCAGTGGCTGCTTTAAAAAACAAACAAATTGACGGACTTGTTACTGCCCCTATTCATAAAAAAAATATTCAGTCTCCTCATTTTAATTTTAGCGGACATACCCCTTATTTACAAGACGCATTTGGGAATACCGAAAACTTAATGCTATTAGTCGCAGAAAATTTAAGGATGGCCTTAGTCACCGAACATGTGACCATTCAAGAAGTAGCAAAATACATTACTAAGGATAAAATAAAACAAAAGCTAGCCATTTTAGCTAGTAGCTTGAAAAAAGACTTTGGTATTGACGCTCCTCGTATTGCTGTTTTGGCCCTAAACCCGCATGCAGGAGATGATGGATTAATTGGCAAAGAAGAAATTGAAATTATAAAACCCGCCATCAAAGAAAGCAAACAACAAATGATGGTTTTTGGACCTTATTCTGCAGATGCTTTTTTTGCAAGAGGTGCACATGAAAAATTTGATGGCGTATTGGCCATGTACCATGACCAAGGATTGATCCCTTTTAAATCATTGGCCTTTGGCGAGGGGGTAAATTTTACTGCGGGCTTGCCCATTGTAAGAACCAGTCCAGACCACGGCACCGCCTTTGACATTGCAGGAAAGAATAAGGCCGATGCAGGATCATTTACCGCAAGCATTTTTGAATGTTTAAGAATTATACATGCCCGTCAAGGTTATAAAGACATGCGCTTGAATCCAATGAAAAAAATGAGCGCCCGAATGTTTGCTGGCGCAAAAGATGAGACTTTGGAAGAGATGGAATAATTTGCCACGAATGTTTATCTTTTAAAAAGGACAAGCCTTTTTCAAATCGATCAAAGATTGCTTTCCCCATGTGGGTAAGACTTGATCCGGCACTTGTTTTTCCATGAGCTGCCTTGCTTTTACCAATAAGGCTTTATTTTTTTCACAACCTCCTCCAAAAAGCGCAGGCATATTCATTTTTAAACTTGCCTCTAAAATGTAGATGCGTGGATTATTCAAATTTATTTTTTTTGCTTTTTCTAAAGGCTCAAAAATTTTCTTTTCATAACTAAACCACCTTACAATGGGGTTCACCAATAGCTTAGCTGTTTGCGCCATTGTCAAAGCACAATAATTTTCGTCATTGGTTTGTAGGGCAATAGATTTATTGGCCCATTGCACTGCTTTGTCGGCATGCGCATCCGCCTTTTTTTTATCGATAAAACTTAAGCGCGTATTCAATAAAGAAAGATAATAGGCAGGCACCCAATCTTTAGCACCTACCGCCGATTGGGACATTTGTTCTAAATCACTGATGAGTTGCGTACAATCCTGATTGGGTGTGGCGGTATTGAATTCGGCGATGGCCTTGGCCAATTCATTAAAATAGGAATTCTTTTGTGCTGCTAAATTCAAACTTATGCAAAAGCCCAGTAAAACAAATAATATTGAAATAGCAAAGTGGCGCATACCACACAATTTAAAAAATAGAATTCGGAACTCCCTTATTTATGAGGTAATTTTTATAAGTAATTTCGATCGTGCCTTTTTTATTCTTGAGGGCTTTTTGCTTGGCAGCTGGATCCTCATCCCCGAATTCTAAGGTAATGCCATTGGGTAATTTATAATCCTTGGTATTAAAACTAAAGACAATTTTACTAGCCAACCCATATTTTGCGTATTCACCATACTGCATCAAAATTTCATAACTGCCATTCTCCTTGGTGGTTGTAGCTGTTTTATACACCAAGGCCTCTACAGGATCTATCCATAAAGTAGAGATCACCCAATCTAAATGATCATCAGTGGGAATTAATTTGATCACGGTTAAATTTTTGCCATTAAAAACCTGATTGCCCGCAGGTATGGTCGTATACTGTTTTGTATTTAAGAGTGTATTAATGGTCAGTGAAACCCCTCCCCTAGGCAATAAGGAAATGCCCCCTTCCTTTTTTACCTTTAATAAATTGGGCTTTTTAAAATATACTTTTACTTTTCCCAAGGAAGCTTTAATAAAAGAAACATCGGTTTTCATTACCCCTTCTGCTACGTAATCATTGACTTGTGCTAATTTTTGCGCCACTTTTTCAATCAATGGATCGGTTTGTGCATCCGCCCTATGGCTGATGAAAAATAAGCTGCAAATAAAAAATAGAATTGGATACTTTTTCATGGTGGGCATTAACTAAGGATGTCTTTTTTCTTAATGATGAGGATAGACGCTGTCACAAACAAAACAATATGTAAACTAAGCACCACTAAGGAAGTTTTAATTTTTGGAATATTCAATATAGATCCTGTTATGGCATCATTGTTAGCATTTACT
>CANFXV010000025.1 GCA_947451115.1 Bacteroidota bacterium | reverse complement strand
ACCGACATATCAATCATTTTAAGGGCAGTTTGTTTAGCCCCTGTCAAATCACCTGTTTTGGAGGCAATGCCTTGTGTTACCGCCGTAACCCTTTCCTGCCAAGCTGCTCCATCGGCTGGCATATGTGCAATTAAATTAGTACGGTGTTGAAAGTACTGTTTAGCTACATAATTATTAGCCATGGCAATACCAAATGCACCACCCAATTGACGAATCATATTGTTTAAGGAAATGCCCGCTGCATAGTCCTTGGGGGCTAAGCCTACTACAGCCTGATTAATTAAAGGCAACTGACTCATAGAAATACCAAAGGCCCTGATTAATAAAGGCCAAAAGAAATCCCATTTGCCAGCATCGAGTGGCATGGCCGCACTATAAAAAGCATACACCGAAAACAAACTAAAACCTACAATCACAAAGGGTATAGGAGTTACTCCCTTACTCATTAATTTTCCGATAATGGGCATCATAATTACGCCAGCGAGTGTGGGAGGCAATAAGGAAATACCTGTTTCAAAAGCGGTATAGCCCATGATTCTTTGCGCTAGTACTGGATATACAAATACCGAGGTAAATAAACCAAAACCTGCTACAAATGTAAAGATGGTAGTAAAGGCTAGATTTCGATTTTTCAATACCCTTAAATTCACTGCCGGTTGCTTGATATTCAACTCATACAAGACAAAGGAAATCAACCCCAATACCGCAATCCCGGAGCAATAACGAATAGTTTCACTATTGAACCATTCTTCGGATTCCCCTCTTTCCAAAACATATTGCAGACATCCAATGCCTGCCATCAGCAGCATAATGCCCGTATAATCAATCTTAATGGCATCCTTGCCCTCGCCCTCCCCTTCTTTTTTGTCAATAAAAGTGAAGGATAAAAAAGTGGCAATAATACCAATAGGAATATTGATCATGAAAATTAAAGGCCAGCTATTGTGTTCAATGATCCAACCGCCTAAGGTTGGACCTAAGGTTGGACCTAATACGATGCCCATCCCAAACATACCTGCTGCAATAGGTCGATCCTTGGGTTCAAAGGCATCAAATAATATGGCTTGCGAAGTAGATAATAAAGCACCGCCCCCAATACCTTGGACAAATCGCCAAATAATTAATTCAATCAAACTATCGGATTGTCCGCATAAATAGGAGGCGGCTGTAAAAATAATCATCGAGACGATGTAGTAATTTTTACGGCCAAAGTACTCTGCTAAAAAACCAGTTAATGGAATGATGATGACATTGGCAATCGCATAAGCAGTAATGACCCAGCTTACATCTTCAATGCTTACGCCCAAACTTCCAGAAATGTCGTTTAAGGCAACATTCACAATAGAAGTATCTATCAGCTCCATAATAGCAGCTGATACAGTCGTAATTACAATGATGGTTCTTGCGAATCCCTTAAGCGCTGCCATTCAAACTATTTGTCAACGGTGATAAATACACTCATCCCTGCTCTCAATTTATTTTTGAAAGCAGCTTGATTGTTGATGGCTATTTTAACAGGAATTCTTTGGGTAACCTTGATAAAGTTTCCACTTGAATTGTCTGGAGGCAACAAAGAAAATTTTGCACCAGTGGCATCGCTTAAACTAAGTATAGTTCCTTCTACCGCTAGGTCTGGATAAGCATCTACTCTAATGTTTACTTTTTTACCTTCTTGTAAACTTTCCAATTGACTTTCTTTAAAATTGGCTACAATCCAATAGCTGCTGTCATTTACAATAGAAAACAATGGTGTACCTGCTTGAACAAACTGTCCAATATTAATGTTCTTTTTCCCAATTTTTCCAGCACTAGGTGTAATGATCTTGGTATAAGATAATTTTAATTCGGTCTCTTTGATTTTAGTTTTCTTCATATCAATCATCGCCAAGGCTCTGTTCACATTTTCTCTTAAGACGGTAATTTTATTGTTGGCAGTAGCCAATTCGGTTTGTGCATTGCTCAACTCTTGATTGGCAGAAGACAATTGATATTCTGTTTCTTCCAATTGCTTTTTTGTAATGGCTTGTTCTTTAAATAAATTTTGATCGCGGGTTAAATCGTTGGTCGATTTTTTTTGTTTGATGGTTCTTAAATCTATCACCCCCTTGTTATTTTTTAAAGATAAGATAGCATTGTCTAATTGTGCTTTGGCATTTGAAACTTCTGCAGTAGTTTGTTGTAAATCTGCTTTTTGTTCTTCCAACTGCATTTGCAATTCAGCATCATCAATTTCTGCCACCAATTGATTTTGGCCCACAGAATCATAATCTTTAATGGCAATGGTTTTCACATAGCCGCCAATCCTTGTCAATACCGGTACAATGGAAGTTTCTATTTGTGCATTATCGGTGGTTTCATGAGTGATCGAAAAAACCACTTTTTTGCCTCCAAAATAAAGGGCAACGACCAAAAGTACGCTGATGACTACTTTACGAATATTGGCTTGTTTTTTAAGTTTTTGTTCCTCCATATAGGTATATTAATTAAGGTGCTAAATAAGGCTGCAAATTAATGTAAATAAAGTAGATGATTTGAGAAATATATATTGTCAATGTTAATAAATAATGAAGGCCCGTTTGCAATACCTTTGTAAGGCAATGCTGTCAAATTAAGTTACACTTTTGAACATATATGGAAAATTTAAACGATTTATTTAATTGGTCTAGCGATTTAAAAGCAAGCCCCCTCATGCCCATCTTATTTTTAGGCCATGGGAGCCCCATGAATGCGATTGAAGAAAATGAATTTGTTCGAGGTTTTAGAAACCTTGGTACTACCCTGCCAACACCCCGTGCCATTGTCTGTATTTCTGCCCATTGGTTCACCAAGGGTACCCAAATTACAGCCATGAAAAATCCCCCTACGATTCATGATTTTGCAGGGTTTCCGCCTGCCTTATATGAAGTAAGCTACCCTGCAAAAGGGGAGCCAGCACTGGCTGAATATGCAAAAAAATTATTAGACCCCTATTTAGCCCCAGCTTTGGCCGAATTAGATGAAAAATGGGGACTAGATCATGGTGCTTGGTCTGTAATTAAACATTTATACCCGGCGGCCAATATACCTGTCATTCAAATTAGCATCGACTATTCCAAGGCCCCTATTTACCATTTTGAGTTAGCCCAAAAATTGCAAAAATTAAGAGAAAAAGGAGTACTCATTATAGGTAGTGGCAATATCGTCCATAATTTAAGAATGGTGGATTGGGCCAATTTTGACAAAGAGGATTATGGCTACGACTGGGCCATTGAAGCCAGGGCTACGATCAATCAATTCTTAATGGATGGAAATTATGCACCCTTGATAAATTATCAGGACCAAGGCGCCGCCTTTCAATTAGCCATCCCTTCTCCTGATCATTATTTACCTCTTATGTATACGTTGGGTTTACAGCAAAAGGGGGAAGACATTCAATTATTCAACGACAAACTAATGGCTGGTTCTTTGAGCATGACTTCTGTTAAAATAGGGAATGACTAAGACTACTTTTCCATCAACACTATAAATTTCAATTTTGCATAAATAAGTAGAATTTTGTAAATCTGCTTTTTGTTCTTCCATATAGGTATATTAATTAAGGTGCTAAATCAGTATGCAGATTAATTGATTTAAGTTGAAATTGGGTATTATTTTGCTGGTTGCCTAGAGATTAAAATGAAGTCTAAGGGAATAAACGCTTACAGGACCTTTTCTATCGGCATTGAAGCCTGGGTTGATTATGGATTGATAATCTAAAGTTCCTGATAACTTATTTTTAATAATGTTTTTTAAAATATAGCACTCAACCACCTTTTCCGATGCATAATTTATCCTGCCATCACCTAGCGTAAACCCAAGCCCTCCTTTTGATAAATATTTTTGATGTTCCTTAGTTAATCCAGAATTAACATAAGCCATTCCTATTTTGTCTAGTTTATTCCCCCATGATTGCCCATTTAATTCTACACCCAAACTTACACTTTGATCAATTTCTGTAAATGCCCAGGTTTCATTTTTCCCATCATTCCAACTGGTCTTAAAAAACCCTCCAAATTGTTCATTGAGTTGTTGTTCAATATTAAGGCCGTAGCCAAATTTTTGATTTTTATATGATCTTGTAAATTCAATTGGGGTTTCATTAGCCAATTCATAATTACCCATAAAAGCTCGGTTTAAAAATGCCAATAAACGAATAGCACCGGGTTGTTGACTAATATTATACTTGTTTACATACTCAGCGCTAAAACCCCCACTTTTTGTAATATTCCAATCCATAATGGATCCATTGGGTTCTGTTGGCATGAGTGCATAGGCTAATCTTAATTCTTGATTTTTATTAAAATATTCTATTATTATTGATGGAGTGTACCCTTTTGTATTGGCTGGATAATCCCAAGCACCATTGCTCATTAATCCCCAATTTAAAAACTGAGTCCTTGGGTCATGACTATATTTATTGTTATCGAAAAAATCTGCTAATGAAACTTTCCCTACAATCAAATCAAAATAGCTACTTGAGTTTTCTGCAATGGGAAATAATTTTTTAATATAGGCCCTAGCAATATACAGCCGTGGTTCTGTTGTAGTGACCCTAAAGGTTTCACCATTAGGTGCATCTCCTAATCCAAGTACTTTGCTCAAACCCGATCCAGCAGCTACTTCCGGGCTGATAAAAAAATAGGTTTGTTCATTTAATTTAGCTCCTAAATAAAATGTACTAGTAAATGAAGTAGCATTTTCCTCTTTATTTAAAAAACTATTTGTGCCCGAATACGGTACTAAAAAACTAGGCTTGTATTGATTTACTACAGTCCCTTGAAAATGAAAAAAATATTTTTTATTGATAAATGCAGAATCTGTTTCTTGAGCAAATAGACTTAAAGAAACACTTACAAAAAATAAAATAAATAGTTGCTTTCTCAATAGACAACAAAAATAAATTAAATAAAGGCTTATCTAGTTTTTATGAAATTAATTTTGTGTTGCTTTTTTCGAAATTCCTATTAAAAATCCAAAAAATAATAGGAAATACGAGCAAGGTCATTACTGTGGCTGTGACCAAACCCCCAATGATTACAATGGCCAATGGCTTTTGAGACTCCGAGCCTATACCAGTGCTTATGGCAGCTGGCATCAGCCCAATGGATGCCATTAAAGCGGTCATCACTACCGGTCTTGTTCTAACGATGACTGCATTGAGTATAGATTCATTCAACGAAAGTTTAAGTTTCAAATTATTGTGAAATTCTGAAATTAAAATGACTCCATTTTGAATACAAATTCCGAATAAGGCAATGAAGCCAACCCCAGCAGAGATGCCAAAATTCATCCCTGTTAGATGCAGTGCAATGATTCCTCCAATGATGGCGAAAGGGACATTGGTTAAAACCAATAAGGAGTCCTTTATATTTCCAAAGAGTATGAACAATAAAATAAAAATTCCTATTAAACTAATGGGAACCATTTCGCCAAGACGACCAGTAGCTCTTACTTGATTTTCAAATTCTCCTGTCCAACCAATTGAATAACCATCAGGTAGCTTAATATTGTTTTGGACATTTTTTTGAGATTCAGCAATGGTACCACCTAAGTCCCTATCTCTAACCGAAAATTTAACTCCAATAAAACGTTTAGTATTATCACGATAGATAAATGCAGGGCCAGTTACTTTTTTTATTTCAGCTATTTGTTTTAAAGGTATTTTAGCACCTTGCATGGTAGGCACTTTTAATTCAGCAATGTCCTTTTCGTTTTTTCTAAACTCTTCTTGATAACGAACCCTCACTGCAAATTTCTTTTCCCCTTCAAATTTTTCTGTAGCTGTCTTACCACCAACGGCCATTTCTAGAACCGCTTGCGCATCGGCCACTTTTACACCATAGGCAGCCATTTTTTCTCTATCTAAAATAACAGACAACTCGGGTTGTCCTAAATTTCTAAGTATGCCCACATCTTTGATGCCTCGTACATGTTCAATTTGTTTAATGACCTGATTGGCTATTTCATCTAATTTATCCAAATCATCCCCATAAATTTTAACCGCATTAGAAGCATTGATGCCCGCTACTGCTTCCGCAACATTGTCAATGATGGGTTGAGAATAATTATAACCAATGCCTTGATATTTACCTAAAGAGTCATCCATTTCTCTTACTAAATCATCCATGGATATCTTTCTTGCCCATTTTTCTTTGGGTTTTAAATTCACCTGCATTTGTACATAATAAAAACCGCTAGGATCGGTTCCATCATTGCTTCTTCCAACTTGTGAAAGCACCCCGTTCACTTCTGGAAATTGTTGTAATTCTTTCCTTAATGAAGTAGTTTTTGCTACTGTTTCTGTTAAGCTTTGACTCATTGGGAATTTGGCTTCTACCCAAAGTGCCCCTTCGTTTAATTGAGGTAAGAATTCAGTACCTAATAATGAAGCTGAGAAAAAAGTGATGAGCATAAAGGCCAAGGAAGCCAATAAAGTTTTGCGTTTGTTTTTGAATGTCCATTGAAATCCTTTTTTTACGGCATTGTTCCAGAAATTAACAAATCGATTGTTTTTTTCTTTTACGTCTTTATTTAATAATAAATGGCACAAAACAGGTACCAAGGTAAGGGTAAACAATAAAGCACCCAATAAAGCAAATCCTAAAGTATACGCTAAAGGTGAAAACATTTTACCTTCCACTTTTTGGAAAGAAAAAATAGGGAGTAATGCGGTAATGATAATAAGTTTAGAAAAGAAGATGGCTTTCCCTAATCCTGTGCCGGTTTTTTTAATGACACTACCAATAGCTAATTTATTGAAAACAGCCATGCCTTTTTTATGGGCAATATGATCTAAGGTAACAAATATACCTTCGACCATCACCACTGCACCATCAATGATGATACCAAAATCCACTGCACCTAAGGATAATAAGTTGGCAGACATCCCTTTTAATCTTAAACATAAAAATGCAAACAACAGCGACAATGGAATAATGATTGACACAGTAACGGTTGTTCTCCAATCAGCCATAAAAAGAAAAACAATAACAGTTACAAATAAAATTCCTTCAAACATATTGTGCATGACAGTGTCTGTCGTATAATCCATTAGATTGTCCCGGTCGTAAAATGTTTCCATTTTTACATCTTTTGGCAATACATGGTCATTTAAGTTTTTTATCTTTTCTTTTACCCTAGCCAATACTTCTTTTGGATTTTCACCTTTTCTCATGACCACAATACCTTCCACTACATCGTCCTTGTTGTTTAAACCAACCTGACCCACTCTTGGCATTGAACTTTCTTTTACCTCAGCCACATTTTTTACTAAAATTGGATTGCCATTGGCTTCATCTACAATGATATTTTCAATGTCTGTGATGGACTTCAATAAGCCTACCCCGCGGACCACATAAGCCTGCTTGTTTTTTTCAATGACATCTCCGCCAACATTTACATTGCTTTGTGCAACTGCTTCATATACTTTAGTAGGCGTTATATCATACTTTGCTAGCTTATTGGGATCCACACTTACTTCATAGGTCTTTTCTTGGCCACCAAAAGCAACCAAATCTGCTACCCCAGGAACTGCTCTAAGCTGTCTGTCAATAACCCAAGTTTGCAAAGTCAATAAGTCTCTAGTATCTCGTTTGTCTGACTTTAAAACATACCTGAAAATTTCACCTGTTGGGCCATAGGGCGGTTGGACATCGGGCACCACCATATCTGGTAAGGAAACATTTCTTAATTGATTATTTACCTGTTGCCTTGCAAAAAAATCATCCACCTCATCTTCAAAAATTATTTTAATCACAGAAAGCCCAAACATGGTGATGCTTCTGACACTGGTTTTTTTCTGAACAGAATTCATGGAAATTTCGATAGGCGTAGTCACGAACCTTTCTATTTCTTCAGCACTTCTTCCATTCCACTGTGTAACAATAATTATTTGGGTATTGGTAACATCAGGAAATGCTTCAATGGGCATATTCTTAAAGGCTACAAAACCTGCAATCACTAAAATACCCACCCAAAAGAAAGTAAAAGCTTTATTTTTTAAGGAAAAAGCAATTATATTTTTAATAAATTTATTCATTAACGTATTTATAAAAGATTTTTAAAATAGGAACTAATCATTTAGTGCATCATATACCAGCAATTGATTGTTGGTCATAATTTTTTCTCCATTTTTTAATCCATTAGTGATATAAGCAATGCCGCCTACCTGTCTAAAAACTTCCACTTGTCTAGTTTCAATATTCGTGCGATCTTTAAATACCATTACATAATTTTTACTTTTGTCAAAAATGATAGCATTGGAAGGAATGGCGATCATTTGTTTTGATTCATTGTAAGAAAGCTTAATCGTGGCGCTCATTTCTGGTTTTAAAATAAAACCTGGGTTGTTTAATTTAATGATGGCCTTCATTGCTTTTGTTTCAGGATCGATGATATTGAATATCTTATCTAGCTTCCCTGTAAATATTTTATTGGGATAACTTAAAGTAGTCACTTCGGCATCTACACCTACTTTAATATTATTTATATCACTTTCATTGATATTAGCAACTGCCCATACTTCATTAATTTCGGCAATATCAAATATGTTGTCAGTCCTATCATTTCTTAACAACATATCTTGGTTGATTTTCTTTTCGATAATAAAACCATTCATCGGAGCTCTTACTTCATAAATGGCTCCCTTGTTCATGTTATAAATTTGATAGGTTTCTTGAACTCTATTTAATTGAGACAATGCTTTCTCATACTCACTTTTAGCTTCCACCACATCTCTTTCTGCATTAAGCTTTCCTTCAAAAAGTTCCTGAATCACTTTGTAATTGTTCTTTTTTACGATGACATCATTTTTGGCATCTTCTAAATCTTTTTCATAACCAGCCACCTCGGTACTTCTTATAGAAGCTAGTAACTGACCTTTTTTAACATAATCCCCTAATTCAACATATACCTTGGTCACATTACCACCCACCACTGGAAATACTTCAATTAGTTTTTTATTATCCGCTGTAATCTTACCAAAAAAATTTAACTCGTTTTTTAACTGTTTGATGGAAACTTCAGCAAAACTACTAGTGGAAAGCATTTTATTACTCATGACAAACCCTTCCTTGATCTGCTTGTTTTCGATATCTGATTTGCATCCATTTATTATTAATAAGCTTAATAATGAACTAACTAAAATATTTTTCATTGGATTGTATTTATAAAACTGTTAAAGTAGATAAGATTTAAAATAATTCTTTATTCACCACATTGTTTAAGGCTTCGCTAGATAAAACCACTGTTTTTTTAAGTTCATTAAAATGCGCCCTCATTTGATTGTAACTTTCTAAAAAATCAGTGAAATCAAGAATACCAATATTCCCTTTTTTGAAATTATATAAAACACCTTGATAAACGGATTCGTAGTTGTCAATATTCGATTCTAATAATTGTTTGAAATTATTATTAGCTTCTAACCATTTTTTATAAGTGCCTGTTACTTCAGCTTTTAACTTTAATTCTTCGGATTGTTTATCTGTCTTAGCCAAAGAGGTCATTGACTCTGCATATTTAATATTGCCTTGATTCTTATTCCACAATGGCAGAGGCAGTCCTAATGTTAAATTTATTTGATTGTCAAAAGCGCCCCCATGTTGATCCCATGAAGAACCAAGGGTAATATCAGGTACCCTCAAGGCCTTTTGAAGATTGATATTTATTTCATTGGTTTTGACGTTCTGTAGCGCAATACCAAAATCTGGTCTTAGCAATAAAGCTTGTTGTTCAAGATCAAATAAATTTAAGTGCAATGGACCAATATATTTATTAAAAAAACTTTCCTTAAGCACTGGATTTACCTGAATACTATCGGCAAGTAAAATATTTAAATTTGCTTCTTCTTCAATATTACTTTTAATGGTTTCCATCCGTTCATTTTTTAAATCAATGAGTAGCGATTGCAAACGCAGATAATCTTTGATTGAAACATTGCCCTTAGCAGATTGCACACCATAAGACTTAACCAATGTATCTAAATTGTTAATTTGTTGATTGCTTAGTTCAAGTTTCTTATTATTAAAATATAAAGTATAAAAAGACCTTTTCAACTCAAATTTTAAATTCCTTAATAAATCTTGAAACTCAAGTGCAGCAATTACTTGATTATTCTTGGCTAGTTCTATTTGTGCTTTCTTTTTCCCACCCATGTATATCAGTTGCTGAATAGAGGCTGCTTTTTGTCCTGATTTACCAATGTCGAAATACTTGCCATTTTCTGGATTTCGCGCATTGAACTCTGAAGACAAATAAGGGTTGTCCCATAGTTTTGCTTGAATGGTTAATGCTTTAGCGCCGTCAATATTAAATTGAGCAGCCAATAAACTTAGATTGTTTTTTAGAAAGATTGTTTCACAATCACTTAAACTAGTTACAGTTTGCCCAATGGAGCTGTAACCAATTAATAATGAAATAAATAGAATTAAATTTTTGATCATCTAAAGCAAGCTTAAATTAAGTTGCAAAGATGTACCATCTTACTTTATTTTGCCTTAATTGACACCTTAATTATGCCTTAATTTTACGATACTAATATTAAAGAAAAAAGATAAGCGTGAATTGATTGGAATGATTTACTCCAATGGTATAGTTAATTTTTGAATGATGGATGTTTAAAATTCTTTCCACAATTCTTAAACCCAAACCAAAACCATTGGTTCCGGTTGAATTTTGACCCCTCATAAATGGCTCAAAAAGACGTTTTTGATCCGCTTCACTGATGCTATTTCCATTATTTGAAATAATGCATTTAATTTGATTTATTTGTTGTTCTATTCGAATAGTAACTTCCTTATTGGCACTATAGTTATAGGCGTTTTTAATTAAGTTCATAAAAACAATTTCTAGCATGGTTTTGTTGCCTCTGATTTCCTTGATGTCATCTGCTTCATTTTCAAGATGAATGTCAAAATAAATCTTACAATCAGGGTATACTTGGCTTATTTTATCAATACAGGTGTAGACAATCTCATCCAATCTTTGCATTTCTTCCTGATCCGATATTGATTTTTCATTTTTAGATAAAATCAATAAAGAGTGAATGAGTTCAGATATTTGATTGGTATCTGATAAAATTTTATTCAAAAAATCTTTGGTATCTGTAGTAATAGTAGCATCTAATAATTTATTTTCCAATTGTGCCATCATTCTTGAAATAGGGGTTCTTAATTCATGGGAAGCATTCGCAGTAAATTCCAATTGATTTTTTAAGGAATCATCAATTCTTTTTAGCATTAAATTAAACTCATTGGCTAATAAATCAATTTCATTTTTTTCAGATTTAATTTCCACACGTTCGCCTAAATTATTTTCATTTATAGTTTTAATTTTTTTATGGAAAAAATCAAGCGGAATCAATAATCGATTAATAGTAATTTTAGTAAAAAACAATGCCAGCATAGAGAAAATGATAAAAGAGAAAAATAAAACATAAATTAAATATTGTAATTTTCTTAAACCTGCTGTATCCTTTGCCGAAATTAAAATATAATAAGATTCATTTTTAAAATTATAATAACTACCAAAAACTTCTGTGTCGTTGAACCTTTTAAAAAACTCTTTTTTCTTACCTAAAGCAAGCAGGTCATGCTTTTCCCAGGTCAGTAAAGAATCGTAAATACTGCTGTAAAGTAATTTGAAGTCTTTATTGAAAACAAGTGTTTTTTCATCAAATAAATTATCTACTTTTTGCCTGTCTAAGTTTTTAATTAATTCCTGATCTGTTTCTTTAAGTTGTATCAGTAATTCAACCGTAGACAATGCTTTTTGTCTTAATCTATCTTGAAATTCTTCCGACCTGAATTCTGAAAAGAGAAAAATAACTGTACTTGCTATAATCGCATAAAGTATAGTAAACAAGATGGTAACAAACAAGGATATTCTTAACCTTAAGGTCATAGCTCATTTTTTAAGTAATAACCATACCCCACCTTGGTATGTATTAATTTCATAGTTGAGTTTTTATCAATTTTCTTTCTAAGGGAATTAATGTATACTTCGATGGTATTTTGATTGGTGATGACTTGATAATCCCAAAGCTTTTCACTTATCGCTGTTTTTGATACAATTTTACCATTAGCCGAAGCTAATATATTTAACAACTTAAATTCTTTAGGTGTTAATTGAATTTCTATTCCAGCTCGTTTAACACTCATTTCTGAATTTGAGATAATTAAATCTTCCACTACTATATCCAGCTCTTGTTGAGGTGCTGCCCTTCTTTTCAATAGTGAATTGATTCTTGCATAAAGTTCCTCGAAATGAAATGGCTTTAATAAATAATCATCAGCGCCATTGTTAAAGGCTTTCAATTTGTCTTCAATTTCTCCAAAAGCAGTTAACATCAATATAGGTACTTTTTTGTCTTTATCTCTGATGTTCATGCATACCTCTAATCCATTTTGGCCTGGTACGTTGATGTCTAAAATCACAAGGTCGTATTGATCTTTATTAAAATGCTTAATGGCCATAGCTCCGTCAAAAAAAGCATCAGATTCAAAGTTCTTTATTGTAAGAAATTTTTCAATTTCTTTTGATAAGGTTTGGTCGTCTTCTAATAAAAATATTTTCATGATAAATAGCTTATTACAAAGTTACAACTTATGAATTTAGCGATATAGTTTCATTGCTAATTTAACATTCTGTAGCAAATTTTCCTTAAAATTACCTTAATTCATTGAGCTTGTAAATGGTAAAAACTTCAGTAGAGATTGATATTATTTAAACTAAGTCTATTTCCCTGCAAATAGCAACAGCAAAATCCCTAGTAGTGCCTTGATTAGGATAAGCCCATCAATTAATAAAATATTTTCGTGGATGGTCTTACGCTTTTGCACTAAATAACCAACCATCACTATTAAAAACGAAATCAACAAAGGGGTAAGAAAATATACAAAGCTTTTGTGTAATCTAAAAAGTAAAAAAAACGAAACCCATAAATAAACCAATACTAAAGGGAAGATGAATGTATACATGATTGGTTTGATGCCATATTTAGCTACTAAGGTTTTTATATTTTCATCATTGTCTCTATTTATATCTTTGATGTCAAATAAAATAGCCAAAATTAAAATAAACAAGTACAATTGCAACAAGTGCGGGAGGGCATAATGTGCTGAAAAATTATATTTGCCTTGGGATTGGATCACAATAGGTAGTATAAAGCATACCACTACCCATACCCATGCAATACTCATGCTTTTTAAAAGGCCTTTTTTTCTTAGGTTACCTCGTTTAAAAATTTTATGCGCATAATAATACAATAAAATAATAACTAGAGCGATGCATAGAATGAGTTTTAGACCAATGGATAATAAAATAAATATTTCTATTAACTGTAATTTGAAAACGCCTATACTGATACAAAGCAAGATTAAAAAAATTTGCCTTATTTTCAAATAGCCCTTATTGCTTTGATACCATTTTGACCTTTCATTGTAGAGGCCTGTACTTGTTTCATTAAAATAAGCGTAAGTATAATAAACTAAAGTACCTATATAAATAAATGCCACTAAAAAAAAGCTAGGTAGTTGATTCAAAATAAGCATCGTTGTTTCTATGGTCAATAAGCTAGCCGCTATCCCATAAAAATGATTGCTCCACAACAAGAGTCCCTTCCAGATAAAAAATGAGTTTCCTTTCAAAAATTAAAAATAAATGAGCCATTAAACCTACTAATTTAGCCTTTATTATTTAAGCTACCTTATTAAGTTTAAATAATTTCTTTGCCTTAATTTAATTAAATTACAATACTTAAAATATAATTATGCTTAAATATTTAAAATTACTAGCATTACTGGTTCCTTTTTTTACGATGTGCACAGAAAAAAAAGAGCCCCTGTCCGTCAATTTTGAATTAACAAAATCAAGTCCCATTTATTTTAAATCATTTGTGGATTGCAATATGGCAGAAGTTTGGATTGGTGATACATTTAGAATTTTCCCTGGAAAATATGGAGAAGACCCACTTTGGGGTTATTCCAATGAACTAAAATTTGCAGAGGGGAAAACAGTAGAAGAAGTATTTAATAGAAAGTTCCATGAATTTGTTCCGCCCATGATGCCGCCGAATGTGGCCCCAACTGCCCTGGGCTTGCATGGCGCTGTTTGGTTTGAAACAGTATATCAAGATAAAAAAGATGCTACTGGAAAAACATTGTACGCCTTATACCACAACGAAAATTATCCAGAAACCCTTCCTTATAATTCAACAACTGGAAAAGGCTACATCAATAAAAATTGGCCACAAGGCTTAACGGGCGCTAAAACACCTGCTGCTGTTTGTAGAATTGGCATCATGAAATCTACCAATGGAGGACATAGCTGGGAAAACAAAGGCATTGTTTTAGAAGACAACCAAGAAAGAATGATTTTAAAACCTTACAATAATTCAGTGACTTTTGCAGGTGGCGTTGGAGATCCTTCTGCAGTAGCCAGTGGTGATTATTTGTATATATTTTATGGTGAGTATGGTTACGCTGGAAAATATGATTCACTCACTTATGATACTAAAAAAGAACAAGCAGGTCAATGCATTAGTATGGCTAGAATTAAATTAGCTGATTTAGACCAGCCCACTGGCAAAGCCAAAAGATGGGATGGAAAAAACTATGCAGCGCAGTATGATGGAATTGGACAACCGATACAATCCATTCAAATACCTTCATCCGCTGGAGGCGGTCCAAGTTCCAACTTAAACAGTAAATATTATTGGGGGCCTTCTGTTAGTTGGAATAATTATTTAAAATCATGGGTGATGTTGATGGCCAAAGCAGAAGGTGCTTCTTGGAAAGGCAGTAGCATTTATATCTCTTTCAATAAAAATGAAGTACTGGACGAAACCACATCGCAAAACTGGACAGTGCCGGAACTGCTTTTAACTAAACCGGGTAGTACATTATGGTATCCTGCCTTGCAACCCATTGGAGATCCAAATGCAGTAGTAAAAAAATTAACCACTTTTAATTTGGGCGAAAAAGCAAGATTATTTTATAAAGACCAAACCAAGGATACAGCGGTTTATATTTCTGAATACCTGATTCGATTTAAAAAATAAAACTAGAAGATTAAGGAAGTGCATAAGCAACATAGGCATCCCCCGAAGCCGTTCCTAATTTTCCGCCGCCGCAAGCGATGACGATGTATTGCTTGCCTTTATAACTATATACTGTGGGTGTTGCAAAACCAGGTGCTGGCAAGGTAGTTTCCCAAAGTAGTTTTCCATTGTACTTATTGAATGCCCTGAACTTACCATCCTTGGTGGCTGCAATGAATAACAATCCTCCAGCAGTGACTACAGGCCCTCCGTAATTTTCAGTTCCTGAATGAATACCCTTGGCAAGTAATTCTGGATAATCTCCTAAAGTATCTTTCCATACAATTTTTCCAGTATTTAAATTAATGGCATTCAATGTGCCCCAAGGTGGGGTTACTGCTGGATAACCTTCCTTGGTTAAAAATTTATTGTACCCAGTTGAAGTATAAGCCATCTTCCAATAAGGATCCTCAATTTGAACTGGTGCTACATAGGTTAATTTTTGTTTTTCTTTTAAATCTAAAACATAAGTAGACAAGGCTTCCACTTCTTCTTTTTTTAAGCGCTTGAAAGAGGGCATCATTCTTCTTCCTGCTGCGATCAATTCACTAAAACTAGCACTGGTATATTTCTTATCTACCCCTATCAATGTAGGATTATTGCCACTGCCCTTTTTCTCTAAACCATGACAAGCAGCACAATTGTTCATGTAAATTCTTTTGCCTGCCATTTCATTGGTTTGTTTTTTAGGCGCTTCATTTTTATTATCAACCATGGTTAAGATCCAAGGCATTTCATTGGCATTTACATACAATAAACCGGTACTAGTATCATAAGCTGGGCCACCCCATTCTGCGCCTCCATCAAATCCAGGAAAAATTACTGTACCTTTTTTGGAAGTAGGATTGAAAATAAAACCAGCATTTACTTTGGCCAATCTTGCTTTAATATCCGCATAAGAACTGTCTGGAATAAAATGATTTAAATCTTTTTCGGTTAAGGATTGTCTGGCGAAGGGTTCAATAAAACTTGGCCAAGGTTGTGTGGGTGATAGTTTTTCTCCAACCAATTCTGAAACATGCGGTACTGGCTTTTCTTCGATAGGATAAATGGGTTTGCCTGTAAGTCTATCCAATAAAAATACAAAACCAGATTTAGTAGGTTGTGCGATAGCTTCAACTCTTTTGCCCTCCTTGGTGATGGTGACAAGTGCAGGCGCAGTGGGTAAATCTCTATCCCAAACATCATGATGCACGGTTTGATAATGCCAGATTCTTTTACCTGTGGCGGCATCCAAAGCCAATACAGAATTGGCAAATAAATTATCACCTAAACGTCTGCCTCCATAAAAATCATAAGAGGCTGAACCGATAGGTGCATATAAAATACCCTTGGCCTCATCCATGCTAAAACCTGCCCATGCATTGGCCCCACCAATATGTTTCCATGCTTCTTTGTCGTCCCAACTTTCATAACCCAATTCTCCTGGTTGAGGAATGGTATGAAAAATCCAACGCAATTTTCCTGTATGAACATCATAGGCCCTAATATAACCTGGTGCCGCTGCAGCGCCTTCATCCACCCTTGTACTTAAAATAATTAAATCTTTATAGATGATGCCAGGGCTGGTCATGGCTACATATAAGTCTTGCACTTCTCTGCCAAGATCATTGTGCAAATCTATTTTACCCGCATGGCCAAAATCTTGAATGGGCTTGCCTGTGATGGCATCAATACAATACAAGTTGGAACCAGCACCGTAAAACAATCTTTTGGTTTTTTCATCTGCATAATAAGTGACGCCTCTACAAACATTCATTGAAAAATAGCCAGCTCCTTTATACTCATTGTTATTGATGTCATAGGGATCAAAGACCCAATTTTGAACACCTGTGGCCGCATTCAAGGCAATTAATTTTAACTTAGGAGAAATCGCGTACAATAAATCATTGACCACAATCGAATTGAATTGCATTTGTGTATTTTGTCCGGAATCTCCTGTATGAAATTCCCAGGCCTTGGTTAAGGTTTTTACATTGTTGGTATCAATTTCTGTTAATCCGGAATACCTGGTGTTTTCTTTGCCACCACCATAGACTTCCCATTTTCCAATACCTGTATTTTTTGTATTACAAGCAATCATTAAGATGTATAAGCAAATACATGTTAAGAAAATGGATTTTTTCATAGGAGATTTTTTTTGATTAACGTGGATTCAATTGCCATTGTTCTGTAGCTGCTTTTAAAATAAGTGGCTTAGAATAATAAGCAGGAAAATAACCATCATTGGCCCAAGTGGAAAACAAGTTACTATAAAAAGGGCTTTCGCTGTTGCCTGATTGTCCTGGGGTATTGATCATTAAAGTTTTATCCCAGTCCTTGGTGTCGATTAAAATTCTAAAGCTAGCGCCACTTACTTGATTGTCTGCACTACCCGTAGAGCCTGGAGTTTGGCCATTGCCACCTCTTGGCGCTGGCCCAATATTTAGTTTTGCTTGCATCTTCGCCTCTACCAAATTGGCCAAGGGATGTTCTAAGGTAACATGCTTGTATTTGGCTTGTCCATATTGCCAACTAGTCATATTGTTGCCTAATTTATTTTTTAAATTGACTACTGCTTGATCAAAACATTTTTTTAAAAATTCATCTCTTTGAGTGGCTGCCTCTTGTTGATTGGTTCCAAAATGATTCAATGGATTTTTTACTTGTTCGATTATTTTTTTCAGCGGCATAGTAATTAAACCCTCTGCCTTTTGAGGCACAAAATATTTATTGGCAGCCAGGCTGATTTGCTTTTCCCATTGCACATAAATACCAGCAGCTATACTATTCTTGTCAAGGGCGTAATTCCAATTCATTAAATAATTTTTCGCTTCCATTGAAGAGGCATCATTCAATGAAATATTTTTTAATAGGGGCACTAGTTCAAAGGCAGGTATAGAATAGGGATCGGTTTGAAGTTTGGCCATATCCTCCATGCTTATTTTTTGACTACCATTAATTACATTGTTGATGCGGTCTCCACGATAAGGATCGGCCCAGGTATAGCCCACTGCATCCCAATGCGTATAATTGGCAGGCGTTACGTTTTGATTGGCGGTGGCAAAAAACGCATTACTTGGATTTAACAAGTGCGCTCTTTCTTTGATGGGCAAATAGCCCGCCCACTCATACCTTCCATCACCTGGCACAGGTACATAACCACTAAAATTCTTTCTAATGGGGACAATGCCCACTGCCTGCCATCCTATATTACCTTTCTTATCGGCCCAAATCATATTCTCTCCAGGTATATTACTATAAGCACAAGCATTTCTAAAATTTTCCCAATTGGTGGATTGGTCTATTCTTAATGATGCCAAGTAAGGAGCCCCACCTGGTTCCATCCATGCACATTTTAAAGCATAGGCTTTATGATGCACAGAATCGATATAAGTTACGGGACCATGAATAGTATATTGCAATTGCACATTTTGTGCTTTTTGATTTTTAATGGAAATAGTTTCGGTAATAGATTTCATTTTTACCCATCTTCCCTTGTACCAATATTCTTTGTTGTTTTTTGGATTTAGATTGTATACATAAAGATCTTCACCATCCGTTTCATAAATGGTTAATCCCCAGGCACCATATTGATTGTGGCCGATGGAAACCCCTGGTATCTCTGGCTCACCACCACCTATGACATCCCAACCTGGCGCCACTAAATGAACAATGTATCTTAAGGAAGGTACTGCAATTTTGCGGTGTGGGTCATTGGCCAACATGGGAAAACCACTGGTTGTTTTAGCGCCACTAATGATCCAATTGTTACTGCCTTCCATTTCTTGTTCAGGCAGCTCGTCTACCTTATTTTTTCTTTTATTTAAAATGTTTAAAATAGAGGCGTCATCATCGTCTTTTTCTTTAAGATCATTTTTTATAAATTCTAATTCAGTTCGATACGCATTGTACAATTCAAGTATATCGGCACTGAGTAAAGCACCATCAATAGCAGTATCTAATTTTATATTGGGATCTTTAGGATGAAACCACATCACTTCTTTTACTTTTTGTTCGCCCACTGCAGCCACCGCTCTACCAATATTTAATTCCTGTGTACTATTGCCCAATAAGCCTTGGTGCCTTGAGATTACTACTTCTGGGGTCCATTTTTGTGGCACAATGGACAACAACTTAAATTCGATAGGTAATTGTTTTGGATTTTTTAAAGCTTGGGTAATATATGCGTTCACTCCATTGACATAGGATTGAATAATTGCCATGCCATGAGGATGATAATGTTTTAATTCGGTACTAAGCTCACCTCTGAATTTAAACAAGCGTGTGCCAATATCTCTTTTCAATTCTCTGGCACCTAAAATTTCCGCTACCGTTCCAGTAGCTTGTCTACGCCAAATTTCAAATTGAAACAATCTGTCCTTGGCTGCACAATAGCCCTGTGTAAAAAATAAATCATTTTCATTTTTTGCATAAATATGATTTACGCCCCATTGGTCTTTGAGTACTTCCACTTTATCTTTTAAGCCGGGTACGGTTAATTCTGTTTTAGTTTGGGCAGACAAATTGTTGGCACTAAAAAAAATAATACAAAATAGGAGGCCTAATTTTTTTGAAGCTATCGTTGACATAGTTGATGGTTTAAGTGCCCCATAAGGCTCCCTTAAATTAATAAAAAATAGCCATCGGATGCTTTCCAATGGCTATAAAACTTGTCTTATGGTATAATTGGTCTAATCGCTTGATTTAGAGCAACAAACTAGTAGGAATTTTAAATTCAGTCAATTTGAATTGATTAGAAGCCTTAAGGTCTTTGAACCCACCTTTAATATCAATCAGGTTTTGAAAACCTCTAGCCTTTAATATCGATATAAAAATCATGGAACGATAGCCGCCAGCACAATGTACATAGTAGGTTTTTTCTTTATTGATGGCAGCCATACTTTCATTGATAAAATCCAAGGGGGCATTTTGCGCACCCTTAATATGTTCACTATTAAATTCGGAAGCCTTTCTTACATCCAAGATGGCAATATTGAAATCATTGGATTTTAATTCAACTAATGCCGCTGTGTCGATAGATGTAATCTGATCCATTTCTTTGCCGGCCTTTTGCCAAGCATCTATTCCACCTTCTAAAAAACCAATGGTATAATCATAACCCACACGGGCCAATCTAGTAATAATTTCTGTTTCTCTTCCTAGTTCGGCCACCAATAATATTTTTTGCTTGATGTTTGGAATCATGGCCCCTACCCATGGCGCAAAACTTCCATCAATACCGATATTAATTGAATTAGGTATAAACCCTTTGGCAAAAATTTGGGCATCTCTAGTATCTAATATTAATGCATCTGTTTCATTGGCTGCAGTTTCAAAAGCAGCTGGACTTAATGCATGTTGTCCTCTTTCTAATACTTGATCAATGCTTTCATAGCCTTGTATATTCATCATTACATTCAATGGAAAATAGCCAGGAGGTGCTACCAACCCATCTAATACAGCTGCAATAAATTCTGCTTTACTTAACTTAGGATCCAAGGCATAATTGGTTTGCTTTTGATGGCCTAAGGTGTCCTGTGTTTCTGTACTCATTTTTTTACCACAAGCACTACCCGCTCCATGTGCTGGATAAATAACAATTGAATCAGACAAGGGCATTATTTTATTTTGCAAAGAATCATATAGATAACCTGCTAAAATATCTTGAGTCAGCTCTGATTTTATTTTTTGCGCTAAATCGGGACGGCCAACATCTCCTATAAATAAAGTATCTCCGCTAAACAAAGCCACTTCTTTACCTTGCTCATCTATCAATAAATAACAAGTGCTTTCCATGGTATGACCAGGGGTATGTAGTACTTTTATTTTTACTTTTCCAAGTGCAATTTCTTCCCCATCTTTTGCTGAATAAAATTCAAAAGAAGGCGCAGCGTTAGGACCATATACAATTTTAGCCCCGGTTTTTTTTGCTAAATCAAGATGACCTGAAACAAAATCGGCATGAAAATGCGTTTCTAAAACATATTTTATTTTGGCTTTATCTAAAGCTGCTTTTTGGATATAGGGTTGTACTTCTCTCAAAGGATCAATGATGGCCACTTCCCCATCGCTCATAATATAATAGGCCCCTTGTGCCAAACATCCTGTATAAATTTGTTCTACTTTCATTGTTGTCTATGATTTCGTCAAAGTTGCTACATAAAATTAGACAATACCGTGACATAAATCACTTTTATGTAAAAAATAATCCTAATGAAATGCTAGCTTAAATTATTAGGGGCTAAGTGACAATAGTTACCTAAATTGTAGCTCCCATTTCAGAGATTTGTTAAAATTTTTTAAAAATGCATTTGTTTGGTTATTTAGCTTCTATTCTTATTGGAATTTCTTTAGGGCTGATAGGCAGTGGTGGCTCCATCTTAACCGTTCCGGTTTTGGTGTATCTATTTCAGGTAGAGCCCTTATTGGCTACCACTTACTCTTTATGCATTGTGGGACTAAGCAGTATTGCAGGCGTCATTTCTCGATTAAAACAAAAATTAGTTGATTTTAAAGTATTGTTGATGTTTGGATTGCCTTCGATTTTAGGGGTTTTCATCGCAAGAAAATTTTTATTGCCTGCCATCCCTTCTGTCATGCATTTTGGGCATAGTGTACAGGTGACTAAAAGTAATTTTATCATGTTGTTTTTTGCGCTGTTGATGTTGGCATCGGCCTTATCCATGATCATCGGTAAAAATAAACAAGAACAAATAGCAGTTATCCCTATTTATGGATTTAGCTTAATGATTGTAGGATTAGCGGAAGGCTTATTAACAGGCATTGTGGGGGCAGGTGGCGGATTTTTAATTATTCCAGCCTTAGTGATTTTAGCCAAACTACCCATGAAAAAAGCCATTGCTTCTTCCTTGGTTATTATAAGTATTAAATCCTTGGTGGGATTTGCTGGAGATTTATTTCATACTACTGTTGATTGGACCTTCTTGTACAAGATTATTATTTTAGCCACTTTAGGCATCATCACTGGAAATTTCTTAAATAAGAAAATGGATGGGGCCAAGTTAAAAAAAGGATTTGGGCTATTTGTACTCGGTATGTCACTATTCATCCTCATTGAACAGTTTTTCTTTTCTAATTTAATAAAATAATGCTGGTGGTAGATTGCTATTAATCTACTATATTTGTAGACTTTAAAAACGAAAGTTTATGCAGCATTTGGTTTCAATTATTTCAGCCCCCTGGCCTTGGTATATAGCAGGTGCCCTGATTGGTCTCACGGTCCCCACCCTATTGCTTATTGGCAATAAAACCTTTGGTATTTCCTCCAATTTGCGTCATCTATGTGCAGCCTGTTTTCCTAGCAATATTTCGTTTTTTAAATACGATTGGAAAAAAGAAGCCTGGAATTTATTTTTTGTAGGAGGAATTATTATAGGGGCTTTTATAGCCACTTATTTATTGGCCAACCCTCAAGCCATCATTATCCATCCTAGTTTGCAAGCAGATTTAACTCAACTAGGCATCACCGATTTTAATCATTTATTGCCCAATGAGCTTTTTAGTTTTAAAGCCTTATTTACATTAAGGGGTTTTATCTTAATGGTGGTGGGTGGCTTTTTAGTTGGCTTTGGTACTAGGTATGCCAATGGTTGTACATCGGGTCATTCCATTATGGGCTTGAGTAATTTGCAATGGCCTTCCTTGGTCGCCACCATTTGTTTTATGTTAGGCGGCTTTATCATGACCAATTTTATACTGCCCTTTATTTTACAATTAAAATAAAAATACCATGTCCTTGATTGAACAAAAAAATATTTCTACAGAAAAAATAGCCACCCACAACAATGCTACTGTAAAAGAAAATAATTTTCATTTACTTAAATACAGTTTAGTGGGTATAGTGTTTGGTATTGTCTTTGTCAAAGCAGAAATTATTTCTTGGTTTAGAATTCAAGAAATGTTTAAGCTCCAAAGCTTTCACATGTATGGGGTGATTGGCACTGCAGTTGTCGTTGCTGCGCTATCGGTTGCATTAATTAAAAAATTTAAAATAAAAACCATTGGTGGTGAAGCTGTGGTCATAACTAACAAACCATTTACCAAAGGAAATATTTATGGTGGCTTATTGTTTGGATTGGGTTGGGCAATGACAGGTGCTTGTCCAGGACCCTTATTTGCTCAAATTGGCGCTGGCATTGGATCTATCGTGGTGGTGATTGCAAGTGCTTTACTGGGCACTTGGACCTATGGCTATTTTAAAGAGCAACTGCCTCATTAATTTTACAAGGAAAATATTTTTTGCATCAAGACCCATTTTTCACCAGGCTGGGCAGTGGGCAATGCTTGTTGGTATTCCCACATTAATTTTTCCCATTGCAAAACAATTTCATTTTTTGCATCTAGGGCTGCTTTTTTTTCAAAACTAAAATCTTCACCCACTTCCATGAGCATAAACAATCTATTGGCTACTCTATAAATGTCTAAGGCTTTTATATCAGCTTCTTTGATGGAGGCAATAATTTCTGGCCATACCGATTGATGGTATTGTTCATAGGCCGCAATTAATTGTGCATCGTCCTTCAAATCTAAAGCAAAGCAATATCTAGTCATAGCTTTTAAATTAAAATTATTTAGTGGTTCCGTAGACAAAGCTTTCCATGACACGCATGGATTGCATGGCGTCTTCTGCGCTGCATGGATTGCTACCGATACCTAAAAAATAAGGTACAATTTTTTCAATTAAATTTTGTTGATTATGTTCGGGTGGATCAAATTCAATGAGCTTGGTAATACCTTTTTGTGATAAGCTAATGGTATGTCCAAATACAGGGAAAGAAATTTTTCCTTCAGTTCCCGTGATTTCAAAAAGATCTTTGTCTTGATCTGCAGGCGCACAAAAACACCAATCACCTTTAAATTGAATACCATTTTCTAAAAGCATGTTGCCAGCTACGGTATCTTCTGCAGGATACAAACCTGCTTGATTGCTTGCACTGCCATGATAACTGAGGGCTTTGCCAAAAAAATAAAAAACCAAGTCTAACTGATGGGGGGCTAAATCGTAAAAATAGCCTCCGCCTGCTACTGATGGATCTAATCTCCAATTTTGGGTTGGATCAAAATTACCTCCTGCTTTTTTTAACATTTCAATGCGGACATTAGTTATTTGTCCAATAGCATGGGTATCTACCAATCTTTTGACTTCTAAGAATAAAGGCAATGCTCGACGATAATGAGCAATCACCATTTTCACTCCTGTTTGTTTTGAAAAAGCGTCCATGCGCATACAAGCAGCTAAATCAAGCGCCATGGGCTTTTCAACGTAAACGGGCTTGCCTGCCTTCATGGCAGCAATGGCATAGTCCTCATGGTATTTGGGTGGAGTAGCAATATAAACAGCATCCACTTCGGGATGCTGTATTAATTCATTCGAGTCAGTAAAAAAATGGGGCACGTTATGTCTGTTGGCATAGTCTTTTAGTTTCTGAGCGTCTCTTCGCATCACTGCTACCAAGCTAGACCCTTCCACTTTATTAAAAGCAGGACCGCTTTTTAATTCGGTGACACTGCCGCAGCCAATCATGCCCCATCGTATTGTATTCATTTAAATAAAAGATTAATTTTCAAATCCTACAAAATCCCAATTGGCTTTTCTACAAGCTTCATTGAAATTTTTAATTTCATTGTCGATTAAATCTTGTTTTTGCTTTTCATATTTTTTCCAATCTGCATGCAACTCATCATAACGCTTTAATTGTCCTTCTGTAACATAAGGCAAGCTTGAACTGCTTTGCACTTCTCCATTTAGGAAAACTAAATTGGCACTTAATTTATTGATGAAATTAATTACGTCGTCATTGCTTTGAGATTTAGATTGAATCAACTCTTCTTCCCAAACTTTGATGGTTTTATTAATGGCTTTTGCCTTGATGGATAAGTCTTCTAAATTTTTATTGCCCTCTGCTCTTTTCACAAATTGATTCAACTGCTCTTGTACTTTGCGCATTTGTACCACTGATACATGAATAGCGGCCACATCTTCAGAAACTAATTTTGACAATTGATCCTGTGCTTCAAAATCTGCTGCAGGTGCATTGTACCTTGGATCGGCCAATATTTTTACCTTGGTCGTTTGGGTGGTTTCATTAATTTTTAATCGGATGGTGTATTCGCCTGGAATTACTTTTCTACCTGCACTGCTTCCCTCAATATAAACATTATCGATAGAAGGCAGATTAGCATAACGCAAATCCCAAACAAATCTGTTTAAGCCTGTTCTTATTTCCACTTTTGGATCAGATTCACTGCTATTGTTGCTTGTAGCTAGTTTGGATTTTTCACTGTAATAAGTACGAACCACATTATTAGCAGCATCTAACACTTCAATGCTTAATTTTTTAACAGAATCTTTGTTTTGAATATGATAATATACCACAGCACCACTCGCTGGGTTCACCATGGTAGTATTAATTTTCAATGGATTCTCTTCTTCGCCAAATTGTCTATCCAATGGGCTTCCAATATCAATTCTATATACATTGGATACAGGTAATAAACTAAAGGCATCATTAATACTTGATGCTGCTTTTCTAAATGGAGTTAAATCATCCAAGATCCAAAATGCACGACCTTGTGTAGCCGCCAATAATTTATCTTGGTGTAATTTTAAATCGTTAATGGCAACAATAGGTAAGTTCAATTGCAATTGTTTCCAATTCAAACCTCCATTGTAAGAAATATAAAATCCAGTTTCAGTTCCCGCATACAATAAGTTTTTAACTGCATTGTCTTCACGTACTACTCTTACAAAAGCACCATAAGGAATACCATCCACTAATTTGGTCCAAGTTTTTCCATAGTCGGTTGTTTTGTACAATAAAGGTGTGAAGTCATTGAACTTGTATTTAGTCACTGCGATATAGGCAGTAGCTTTATCAAAAGGAGATACTTCAATTGAGTTCACTAAAGCACCTCTTACTCCTTCTGGTGTAATATTGGTCCAAGTGGCTCCGCCATCTTTTGTTATATGTACTAAACCATCATCACTTCCAGTATAAATAACTCCTTTTTCATGTGGAGATTCTATGACATAAGCAATGGTACAATAGTTTTCACCACCTGCACCTTCATTGGTATAAGGGGTTCCACTCATGCCCATTTTAGAAGTATCATGGGTAGTTAAATCTGGAGAAATTGCTTTCCAAGATTTTCCTAAATCAGTTGTTTTAAATAAAATATTTCCTGCATGGTAATAGGCATCTTCATGCATGGATCTTACAATAGGTGCGTTCCAATTGAAACGGTATTTCATGTCCTTAGGTTGCAAGGACTGATATTGAATTGGTGCAACCATTACACTTACTTCATCATTGGTTTTAGTATCCAACACACCAATGGTACCTTGATAAGAACCACCCATTACATATCTTGGATTGTTAGGATCAAAGGCTAAAAATGCAGACTCGCCACCTGCGCTTGGCGCCCAATCACGATCTGTAATGCCGCCTCTTGAAGTAGAAAAACTGGCAATTCTAACGGAAGTATTGTCTTGTTGACCGCCATACAAATTGAAAGGGAATAAGTTATCTGCATTGACTCTGTAAAATTGTGCAGTGGGTTGATTGTTCTCTGTACTCCATGTTTTACCACCATTGAAACTTACAGCAGCACCTCCATCATTAGAAACAATCATGTTTTTATTGTTGGTAGGATTGATCCACAACTGATGATAATCTCCATGAGGGGCTCTAAAATTTTGCCAAGTTTTTCCGCCATCTGTACTCTTAATCGCAGGTGAACTTAAAACATAGACCGTATTTTCATCTACTGGATCTGCAGTGGCTTCAATATAATACCAAGCACGTTGAACCAATCGATGGTCCTTGCTAATTCTATTCCAAGATTTTCCTGCATCATTAGAAACAAATAAACCACCTTGCTCTTTTTCTGAATCACTCTCTACTACTAAATAAATTTTATTGGAATTGGCTTGAGATACTGCCACACTCATCTTTCCTAATTCCTTAGGCAATCCATTTTGAATTTTTTCCCATGTATCTCCACCGTCTGTACTTTTATACAAACCACTTCCTTTTCCACCACTTCTTACTTCCCAAGGCAAACGACGATAGTCCCACATGGCAGCATATAAAATTCTAGGATTGTTCATGTCCATGCTTAAATCCACACAACCTGAATTATCATCTACATATAAAGTCTTGGTCCAAGTTTTTCCTCCATCTATTGATTTGTATACGCCTCTTTCTGCACTTGCTCCATGAATGGCCCCTTGTGCGGCTACATAAACAATGTCTGGATTGGTTGGATGGATTCGGATATTGGCAATTTGTCTAGTTAGATCTAAACCTAAATGTTTCCAAGTTTTTCCAGCATCTGTACTTTTATAAACACCATCTCCATAACTTGAAGTAACCCCTCTTGGAGGATGCTCTCCCATACCTACATAAACTACATTAGGATCTGAAATAGAAACTGCTACTGCACCTACCGAGCCAGTTTTAAAAAAGCCATCAGAGACATTGTTCCAAGTTTGACCAGCGTCTTCGGTTTTCCAAATACCACCACCAGTGGTACCCATATAATAAGTAAAACTATTTCCTACAACACCCACAGAAGTGACAGAGCGACCACCTCTCATTGGGCCCACATTTCTCCACAACAAAGGTTTGTAATAGTCAGTTTCATTGACTGTACTTACTGGTTTTGCAATTTCATTTTTCTTTTGGGCAAAAAGCACCATTGGGCATACTAAGAAAAATAAGCTGCGCAAAATGATTTGTTTCATAATAGCTATTTTTTAATGTTAATCTAGTGATTGGAAGGATCTAATTTAATACAAATAGGCGAGCCTATCAAAGACTAGCTCGCCTATTCTATTAAAAAATTACAAATGGTCTAATGACCCTTATTTAAGCGTAAAATGTAAAGAGATTACATTGGAATTAAGGTCGGTAGTTTGGGCATAATGGCCAAACCTTAGTTCTAAAGCCGATAAATAGGTATTGGCAAAGCCACCTGGAGGGGCAGATCTTAGCCCAAGGCCAAAATAATTGCTTGAAAAGGCAGACGAAGAATAATTACTCGTATAAAAAGTTTCAGTAGAGGTATGCTTACCTAGAGGAGCAAAATACTTGGTGGCTGTTTGGGTATAGTATCTATAAAAAGGGGAGATAGAAAAAAATGGATTTATTTTATAGGGTACTTCAATACTAGCGGTATGTGATACCAAGCCCCAATCATCTGTATAAAAACGGTAATAGGACCTGACAATGATATCGTCCCCAATAAAATAATTAAAGCGAGCGCCTACAGGTATTTTTAATCTTGAGTGCGGTAAATTTTCAATGGCTTCGGTGCCATTGGTAAAAAATACTCTATGAAAAGGTAGGCCCAGCCAGCCATCTTGTTTGACGATGTCCAATAACAAAGAAAATTGAGCGCTTTTATTAATGACTTGAGTATAAGTTAAAGAACCAGTATAGGTATTTCTTGGTGAACTTGGAATGTTTTCTTTGTTATCATAGTTTGTTCCTGGAGTATTAATGATACCTCCTTTGCCAGAACTTGCATTGGTTTTAATAACATTTACATAAGGTGTGACATCAGTAATGGTAGTGGCAGGAATTAATTCTGAGGGATAAATTAATTTAACCTGATCAAAATAAGCAGATACTTTTCCAGCAAACTCACCTCCTGTTTTATTTTTAAAACCATAATGTCCATCCAATGCAAAAGAATTATAATTGTATTCATGAGAATAATAAGAACCAAATCCAAACTCAGTTCCTTTGGCTTCATTTTCTTCGGTCCAATTAATGGAAGGGTAAACCCTTGTGCCTTCTGGAGAAGAGGCACCAGTATTGGATATCCATCTTTGTGAAGCGGCAGTATGATGATCCACGCCCAAACCCGCCAAGATGGTATGTTTCAAGCCAGTTTCACCATAGCCTACCAATTTTAATTCCAACATATTGGCAAAATCAGTTAATTGCTCTGAGCCATTTAACACCTGATTGCCCATCACTAAAGTACCTCCACCTGTTACGGCCGAATGTGTTCCTGTTTGCGAATAGTAACTTGTGACTAAATTAATTTCTTCTAACTTTAATGGCTTTGCTTGAAAGATATTGGTATAATGTTCTGTTACCTGGGAAAAACCATGCAGAAATAATAAATAAAGGCCAATTAGTGTTAGAGATATTTTTTTCATTAAAAACTAAATAAGATAAATTAAGATTAGTTGCAACCACAGCCACCACCCGTTTTACCACCATTGGCACCCGAGGCTCCTTCTTTATAGGATTGGAAATTCATTTCATTTTTCTCTACTCTTCTTGCATTCAAAACCATTTCAGCATCGTTCAATCTGTTCTTTTGATATTCTTTTACTGTTTCACAGGAGCTTGCAAAAATCAAAAGCAAAACAATGGAAATAAATAATTTAGTTTTTTTCATCTTATACTATTTAATGAATTGATTATAAACTGAGTTTAATATTTTGTGAGGTATATAATTTATTGTCATCATCAATGACGATGGCTTCAATGTCTTTAATTTGATTGATCATGTCCAAGCCTGCATGAATGCCCATGATCATTACTGGCGTCGCCATGGCATCTGCTACTTCTGCATTAGTAGATACAATGGTTACACTTTTAATGCCTTTGACAGGCAAACCCGTTCTTGGATTAATGGTATGGGAATATTTCTCTCCATCAATCATGATAAATTTTTCATAATTGCCAGAAGTGGCCACGGATAATTCGCTGATGTTCATATAAGAGAATACGGCTGAGGCCAATGCTGGATGCACGATGCCCACCGTCCACTTTTCACCATTGGCTTGTGTGCCCCAGGTAGTCAAATCGCCAGAAGCATTGACCACCCCGCTTTTCACCCCTGCTGCCTGCATGATTTTTTTAGCGCATTCTGCTGCATAGCCTTTACCAATGCCACCAAATCCAATGCGCATTCCTTTTTCTTTTAAAAAGACGGTGGAATTTTCAATGTCCACAATAATGTGTTTGTAATTGATTAAACGCACACTTTGCTTAGCCAATTCTTTGCTAGGCAAAGCAGTCATTGTGGTATCAAAATTCCAAAGACTTTTGTCCACCGATCCATAACTTAAATCAAATGCGCCTTGGGTCACCGAGGATATTTTTAAGGCCCTTTGTATCAAGGCAATTATTTCAGTGCTTACTTTAACCGCAGCAATGCCTGCATTTTGATTGATTAAATTAGTTTCACTGTCTTCAGAAAAAGTAGTTAATAATTTTTCTATTCTTTGAATTTCTTTTACCCCTTTGTCAATTTGTGCATAGGCCCATGCTTCCTCCTCCGCCACCACAGTGATTTCAAAGTGATTGCCCATCAACTTCATTGCTTTTTTATACATTGCCAATGCACTCATCCTTATTGATTGTCTTGAATGGTTTGTTGTAAATCCTCATTAAAGGCATCTATAGAAGAGGGGAAGCCTTCCCAGCTTCTGATGACTTTCCCTTGGGTTGAAACTAAAACAGTCAATGGAAAAATTCCTTTGTTGTTAAATTGTTCGGCCAAGGAGTCATTTATTTTTTGTTGCGCAGCTGGTAATTGATTTTTTTTATACCTAGGAAAATCTGCGTTCAACAAAACCAATTTTTCATTAGCTACTTTTAAAAACACTTCTGTAGTAAAAACCTCTTTGTGTAATCTAATGCATGGACCACACCAATCAGAACCAGAAAAATTAACTAAAATAAATTTTTTTTCATTTTTTGCAGTATCTATGGCCCGGGCATAATCGTGGCCCCAGTATTGAGCATTAGCGTTGCCCACCAATACAAAAGATAGTAAAACAAGGAATAAATATTTCATGGAGATTTGAATTAAACTTGCCCCAAATATCGTTCAAGTTGAATGTTTAATCAACATTAAAATGAATTATTAACGTATCTATACAATTATTAAGGACTTTTTAAGTTTATTTAACGCATATCATATTATTATAATGCGTTTTTAGTCAACACCCTATTATCTATTCATGGTTTGTTCAGTATCTTTAGCATGAATTCGAAATTATAATTAGTCTCATTTATGGAAACCATCGACATTGCAGGTAGTATTGGTTTATTAGCCATGGTAGTTTTAACCATCAATATAGTTCTTGGTATTTTTATTAGCACTGCCTATAAAAAAACTGCTTTTTGGCAAAAATTACCCGCTAAAATAAAAGCACTAAAATTAATTGAGATCCACAATTACACAGCCTATATCGCACTAAGCTTAGTACTGATACACTTTATCCTTATACCCTTAGATCCCAGTTCAACATTTACTTTTGTTCATTTAATTGAACCATGGAATGCACCACATCAAGCATTGTTTGTGAGCTTGGGCGTTATTTCCTTTATCGCACTCTTGGTAGTAGTAATTACTACACAGAAAATAATTAAAAAGAAAATAGGCACCAGCACTTGGAGAAATATACATGTAATCTCTTATGCCACAGGACTTGTATTTATTGTGCATGGCTTGGTCATGGACCCATTGTTAAAAGATAGGCCCATTGATTTTTTAGATCCTGAAAAATTATTGGTAGAACTTTGTGCCTTGGTCTTGCTACTTGCTTTTATTTATAGATATCAATACAAAGTAAAAAATAAATAAAAAAAGGGCAGTGTAGAAACACCGCCCGGTTTAACGATTGCTTGCTTAATATACCCTGTATATCTGCTGTCATAGATGGATTTGAACCATCGTTAAGGGTTTTGCTGACCCTTGCCTCGCCACTCGGCCACATGACAATATTTTTATTTAGTGAAGGGGATCATCTGCATGTTTGTTTTATTTTGACTTTGTCCTCATCGATTTTACCACCGCGGAGGGCTCCTCTCTCGGTTGGTATCCATTGAAGGATTCTAGATGACAGGACAAAGATAGGTATATATTTTATAAGTCTACTATTTTTATAGACTTTTATTTAAAATAATTGCCAATGTTTTTGTAACTGATTGAATATAAATAGGTTGGGCCTAATTTAATTTTTTAGCCTATCCTATCAATTCCCTTGCAGTTGGTGATGAATTGTAAAAAATCATGTAGTTTCATTGCAGCATTAACCCAACTTTCAGTCCATGTTTATTTTGAAAAAAATATTTATCCTTTTGCTTTCCCTTTTATTTACTTCTAGTTTGATGGCTCAAATTTTGAATACAGATAAAACTGTGTCCATGGATTCTTCGAAAAAAATTCAAAGCTTGGTATCCATCTCCATCGCCACCGATCAACAAAAAAAGAGTTTGGTGGATTTATTTTATACAGGCGATTTTTCTTTTATTAAAAAAAATAACATCACTACTTTTTATTCCAAAATTGATAAAGTGACCAATGGTGGAATATCCATTCAAGACGTAGGTACTTTTCAATTAAAAAATAATAGAATTCTAACTAACAAATTGCACCTCGAAACTTTTGTTCAAACTCAATGGGATGGCGCAATTGGAATGGAATACAGAAACTTAGCAGGATTCAATATTATACATTATTTTAAAAATACACAAACAGAAGATTTTTTGTGGGGTGCTGGAATTTTTTTAGAAAATGAAAGATGGAATTGGTCGGCTGTCAATGATCCTGCTTTAATAGGTGGAACACCTATCAATCTAACACATCCCAAAATAAATATCACTGCAAAATATTCCATCATCAATCCGGTGAATAATTTTGAATTTATTGTACGTGTGTTTAATCAATCAGGTAGCTATCAAAATAGTTTTAGCAATAGAACTTCGGTATTCAATCAAATCCAATTGCCCATTAGTAAGCGACTTTCTACCTCATTGAATATTGATTTTATTTATGATACCGCGCCCATTGTGCCTATTGATCATTTTCACTACAATTATTACCAGACACTTTCTTATAGTTTTTAAATTGTTCCTTACTATTCTTTATTGGTAACTTTAAAGAAGTATAAAACTTGAGTTCATGGATTTTAACCTTCTTTCTAGTGCCCTGCTCTTAACTATATTTATAATAGCCGCCATTGCTATTTGGATTAGTGGCATTAAATTAACAAAGGCCATTGATGCCATAACTACGCATTTTGGTTTAGGAGAAGCTTTTGGCGGCATGGTGTTTTTAGCCATTGTGACTAATTTGCCCGAAATTGCCATTACCGCTGTGGCAGCTTATCATCGAGATTATGATATTGCCATTAGTAATATTTTAGGGGGGATTGCCCTACAAACGGTGGTCTTGTCATTGATTGATGTATTTGGCATAGGCAGATCGGCCCCACTTACCCAAAAAGGTCATTCTAAAATCTTAATCTTAGAAGGGGTTGCCTTAATCTTTATACTTTCTATAGTCATTATTGCCAAACAATTTCCTAGTTCATTGATCTATTATAGAACCACCCCCTTTGAATGGTTGATATTGATTATTTGGTTAGGTACTATTTATATGATTTCAAAGATGGTGGACCCAAAGAAAAACATCAACAAGGAATTGTCTATCCATCATTTGAAATTTCCCAAATCTACTTTTAAGGGCAGCATCAAGGGCGCCATGATTATTCTTGCGCTAGGTGCCATCATCACTTTATTTGCAGGTTGGGCCTTAGAAATTACTGGAGAGACCTTGGCCAATCGCTGGGGCATGAGTGGAGTTTTATTTGGAGGAACCATTTTGGCTTTATGTACTGCCCTACCTGAAATTTCTACTGGCATTGCTTCTGCTAAAATTCGAGATTACAATATGGCAGTGAGTGATATTTTTGGCGGCAATGCCTTTTTACCCGTCTTGTTTTTAATGGCTTCCATGATTGGTGGAGACGCCATTTTACCCAATCTTAAGCCTTCGGATATTTATTTAACCGTCTTGGGGATTATTTTAACGGGTATTTATATGGCAGGCATGGTGATTCATTCCAAAAAACAAATTTTTAGAATGGGCATCGATTCCTTTATCGTTGTAATTCTATATATAATAGGCCTTTGGGGCTTATGGAGCCTCCTTTAGGTTAAACTTCTTCAAGTGCTGCCTGTCTTATCATTGCCTTTCACATAATTTATCCTAACGTTTTTATACAATTTGCTACTTTTGATAATTAAATTTAAACAATGAAAAAATATTTATGTTCCATTTTAGCTCTATTAAGTATCAGCATTTTTACAAGTGGCCTAATGGCTCAAAACAAAAACTTTGCAGTGCATCAAAATTTTTCCATTAAAAGTGCAGGCGGCTGGGATTATTTAACGGTGTATGAAAATAAATTATACGTGTCTCATGGGACTCAAGTAAATATTTTAGACAAAAGCACAGGAGACTCCATTGGTTTTATTCCAAATACAATCGGGGTGCATGGTATTGCTTTTGATCCAATTCATCAATTAGGATTTACAAGTAATGGAAGATTAAACAACGTTTTTGCTTTTACTATTGGTACAAATGAAATAAAGGCCACAATTGCTACTGGTGAAAATCCCGATGCGATTATGTATGAGCCTTTTTCAAAAACGATTATTACCTGTAATGGAAGAAGTAAGGACCTAAGTTTTATAGACGCCAATACTCTACAAGTGATTGCAACAGTGGTAGTAGGGGGTAAACCAGAAACTGCTGTCTCTAATGAAGCAGGTAAAATATTTGTAAACGTAGAAGACAAAAATGAAATTGTGGTAATTAATGCCAATACGCATTTAGTAGAAGCGCATTGGAGTATTGCACCAATTGAATCACCTACCGGACTTGCTATAGATATAGCCACCAAAAGATTATTTGCAGGGGGTGAAAAATTATTGGGTGTGATTAATGCAGAAACAGGTAAAATGCTTACTACCATTGGCATTGGTGATGGCTGCGATGGTGTTGCCTTTGACAATAGCACTAAATTAATATTTACTTCTAACGGAGAAGGCACGATGAGTATTATTAAAGAAGCAGATGCGAATCATTTTAGTTTGCTTGAAAACATGCCTACGGCAAAAGGGGCAAGAACCATTGCCATTGATGAATCTACACATAAAATATATTTACCTACGGCCGATTTTGAACCCCTACCAGCAGATGCAAAGCCTAATACAAGACCTAAAATGATTCCAGGTAGTTTTAAAATTTTAGTAGCTAATAAATAATAGTAGAAAAAATAATTGATGTTTAAAAAAATATATACCCTGCTTGTTATCATAAATATTTTATTTATGCAAGTAGTAAATGCCCAAGACCTACATGGAACTATAATTGATAAAGCAGAAGGAACTCCTTTAACAGGTGTTTCTATAAAAGTAGCGGGTGTAAATAAAGGAGGAATAAGTAATGAGAAGGGAGAATTTATTATTAAAAATTTATCAGTAGGAAATATTCATATCATTATAAGCCATACAGGCTTTGAAGTTTTGGATACTAGTTTTCAATTTACAGGAAAAAATAATAGTCCCTTAGTCATAGGCTTAATTGCAGCAAAAGAAGAATTAGAAGAAGTGATTATTGT
>CANFXV010000024.1 GCA_947451115.1 Bacteroidota bacterium | reverse complement strand
CAACACCGTACTAATTTAATTGCACATATGCCAGCCGATGGAGCAGCTTGGCAGGAAAGGGTTACGGCGGTAACACAAGGCATTGCCTCCAAAACAGGTGATTTGACAGGGGCTAAACAAACTGCCCTTAAAATGATTGATATGTCGGTGGATAGGCAAGCCTATTATTTATCTTATTTGGATACGTTTAGGTTAGTGGGTATTTTCTTTTTAGTAGTTATTCCATTGGTATTTTTTCTTCGAACCAGTAAAAAAATGGATAAGGCCGCAGCAAAAGCTGCTGCAGAATCACATTAATATAGTGCGTTGATAAACTTTTAAAGTAAACGAGTTATGAAAAAATTAATCTTATTGTTTTTGGTGGTGTTGCATTTTGCTAATGCACAAGCCCAAAATTTAATCAATAAAGAACTTAAAAATTTATTGAATCAATCCTTGACCTATTTTCCAAAAGTAAAGGAAGTAGAACAATCAGTTCAAATGGCCCAAGATAAATTGGCCTTAACGGAGTTAAATAAATATCCCGATCTCACTTTAGATGCAAGTTATGCGTACATGCAACCAAAAATTGAAGTTCCCTTTGGCGATAAAACTTTTCAATTTGCGCCAGAACATAATGTATCAGGTGCTTTGAATGGCAGTTATACTTTATTTGATTTTGGCCGCTTAGCCGCTAGTATTGAAAAAGCAAAATTAGAATTACAAACATCCAAACAGGTGGCAAAACAATTAGAACATAGTTTGTTTTTTCAGATAAGTCAATTGTATTATCAAATCATTTATGCAAAAAAAGCCATTGACATACAAAATGAAGTAGTTGGCTTGTTGACTGAAAACAAAACTGTAGTGGAAGCACAATTGAAAAACGGCAATGCCATCCAATTAGACCTGTTGACCATTCAGTCTAAGATTGACAATGAAAACAATCGTAAAATAGATTTAGAGACGAACTTGAATAAATTATTCAATCTGTTAAAATATGCAACAGGGGTGAACAATATTCAAGAAGGTCAGTTAACCATCGCGCTTAAGAATTATAATTTTGAAGAAGCCTTACAAATGGCTATACAAAACAATCCAAGCTTGGCCATTGCTAAAAGCAAAGTAAATGTAGCCAAAGCAGAAGTGGCCATTGCCAAGTTAAATGAGCTTCCATTCATAGGTTTAAAAGCCAGTGTAGGGTCTAGAAATGGTTATTTACCTCAGATCAATGACCCACGTTTTAATTACAATGCGGGTATTGGTTTTTCACTGCCTTTATTCAATGGAGGAAAAACAAAGCAACAGATCAAAATACAAGAAAGAGCAGTAGCACTTAATGAAACTGGAGTGGCTGCTCAATTGCACGATTTTGAAAAAGACATTCAAGCAGCTTTAATTGATATTAAAAGTAATGAGCGTAGAATAAAAAATGCAGCTTCTCAAATTGAGCAAGCTGCATTGGCACAAAAATTAAGTGTAAGTAAATTAAAGAATGGTACCACTACCCCTATTGAACTTACTTCTACCAATGCAGATTATCAAAGGGCTTTATTGAATCAATTACAATATCAATATCAACTTTGTAATGCGCAATTGGAGTTGGTTAAATTAATGGGTCTTGATTTGGTCGATTAAAAATCGGCGTAATCACGGGCACTCATCAATACAGTTTCGTTTCTGTTCACAGATTTCAAATATTCTTGTGCGACAGATATTTTTTTCCAAACTTCATCTCCACCAAAAGCTTTCCAATGGGCATTGCGGTCATCCATATTGTTAAAGCTGGTCATGTAAATTAAGTTGGGCATTCTGCTGCCTGCAATTACTTTAGAATAAAAGATAGCATTAAAATTAAGGCGCTCAAAAAGAGGTACTTCTCCTCCTTCATTGAACATATGTACCTTTCTTAAATGCAAATTTTCGGTAGCGCTTTCATAACTTCTATATTCATATACACGACTACTTGATTTAGTTAAGCTTGACTTAGTGACATAATTAGGCTGAAACTTAAAGGCCCTTGTTAATATTTTTTCAATTCTATTGTATGGCAAACTGCTGTCCGCCATTTCTAAATGAATGACTGGGTCCTTACCCATAGGATCTAATTTTTCAATCTTTTGATCCAATACATCTAATTCATCAATTGATTTTAAGGGCATCCATACATATATGCGCTTATCTGCTGCAGTATCATTGTCCAAAGGAGCGAAGACCCCAACTTTTGAAATACTGTTTTGATGTAAATAGGGTAGGTAGGTATTTTTTAAATACGCATCTATATTGGCAATTTGAGCAGGCGTAGAACAATGGTAAATTTGAATTAAATAAAAGTCGCGCGTTGGATTTTTTGGGGACTTAGCGAAACTTAAAATTAAGACAAATGAACCTAGCATACTAAGTAGTAATTTTTTCATTGTAGTAAAGATTTGAATTTTGATTGTTCCCAAATTTACTGCTTATGAAGGTGAAAAGGGTAATAGGGAGGTATTTTTTGTTCAAATCTAATGGATAGATTATATTTAAATATAATTCATTGACCATGCAAAAAACCAAATCAGACTACCTGCCATTTGTATTAATTACTTGTTTGTTTTTTTTATGGGGCTTTGCGCACAACTTGGATCCCATTTTAATCCCTCATTTAAAAAAATCATTTACCCTCACCACTACCCAATCTACCTTGGTGGACTCTTCTGTTTTTGTAGCATATTTTTTTATGGCCTTACCTGCCGGCTATATCATGAAAAGATGGGGCTATAAAACGGGTATCATTGCTGGCTTATTGTTATTTGCTTTTGGCTCCTTTTTATTTGTTCCTGCTGCCAATCATCAATCCTATAATTATTTTTTAATTGCCTTATTTATTATTGCCTGTGGCTTAACTATTTTAGAAACTGCGGCCAATCCCTATGCTTCCTCCCTAGGCGATCCAAGTACATCTACCCAAAGATTAAACTTAGCGCAATCTTTTAACGGATTGGCCGCTGCTTTAGCACCAGCCATTGGTGCAAGAATTATATTGACCAAAGGATACAGTACTGCTGAATTAGCTAGCATGACAACGGCTGCACAAAAAGCCGCCTTGGCGGCTGAAGCCTATACGGTTAAAACACCATATACTATTTTAGGAATTATATTGATTGTAGTTGCTTTTTTATTTTACCGCATTCAACTACCAGACATTAGAGAAAAAAAATCTATCAATCAAAAACAGTCCTTGCTGTCTACTTTTAGACATAGCCATTTAAGCTGGGCTGTAGTTGCTCAATTTTTTTATGTAGGCGCTCAAGTATGTGTATTAAGTTTATTTATTTTATATGCGACACAGTCTGCACAAATTTCAGAAGTACAAGCCGCCGATTATTTAAGTATTGGAGGCCTTGCTTTTTTATTAGGCCGATTTTTAGGAACGGTGTTAATGAAATATTTTAAGCCCGAAAATTTACTAGCTTCTTATGCGGTAGTTTGTGTGCTTCTTTGCTTAGTGGCTATTTTTGGCCAAGGCTTAATCACCATCTATGCATTGATTGGGATTTGCTTTTTCATGTCCATCATGTTTCCCACTATTTTTTCCTTGGGCATCCAACAACTTGGTCCAGATACAGAAATGGCCAGCAGCTTAATTGTGATGTCGATAGTAGGAGGCGCTGTATTACCCAGAATTTTTGGACTCATCAGTGATGCCACAGGCAATATACAAATGGGTTATATAGTTCCACTCATTGCCTTTGCAGTGGTTGCTTTTTTTGGATTTAAGGGAAGTAAAGTAAAAGCCTAACTAAGCTTAATGCTTGTATACCTTGCCCTCTTTCATTACCCAATCTATATTTTGTAAAGCGCTAATGTCCTTGGTTGGATCTTTTTTTAAGGCAATGATGTCCGCAAAACTACCTTCTTTGATTTCTCCAATTTTTCCTTGCATGCCTAAAAGTTCGGCAGCAGTAGTTGTAGCAGTTTGAATGGCTTGCGCTGGGCTCAATCCCCAATCTACAAAATAGGTAAAGTCTTTGGCCTGAGGTAAGTTCCAGTCATAACCACCAATGTCCGTACCATAGGCTAATTTCACACCCATCTTAATGGCCTTTTTAAAAGTAGCTTGAATGGATTGTTGAAAATATAAATTGATCGGACTTCCTATTTTGGCTCTTCCTTCTGCAACAAATTCATTCACAAATAAAGTAGGGCACCAGTAAATTCCTTTTTCTGCCATGACGCGCATGCATTCCTCATCCATCCCACTTCCATGTTCAATACTTGAGGCGCCTGCATTGATGGCGGCTAAAATACCATCTCTAGTCATGGCATGTGCCGCTAATTTTTTTCTACTGGTGATGGTTTCGTCGCCAATCGCTTTTATTTCTTCTGTAGTGAAATTAGGGATAGATCTAAAGGATCCATCTGCTAAACGATAATAACCACGGTCTGCATAAATTTTAATCCAATCAGCACCTTGTTCTATTTGTTGTCTTACTGCTCTTCTGGCTTCATCTGCACCAGTGATTTCTATGACGCCTTTTGGTAGATGTAATTCCCAAGCATAATCTCCAGCTTTAATTGGATAATGCCCAGTGGTGTTCATGGCTAAGGTAGAAACAATCATTCTTGGACCGCTAATGACTCCTCTATTGATGGCTTTTTTAAGATCCACATCGGCAAATCCAGCAGCCTCTGTACCTAAATCACGAATGGTGGTAAATCCATTCATCAATGCCTTTTCGGCACTCTTGGTCGCTCTGATGGTTCTATAAGGGATGGACTCTTTCAATGCTTGTACATCATAATCTTCAGAAGTGATGTCGCCTTGTAAAAGCACATGGGTATGACAATCAATCATGCCGGGCATGACAAAATAATTACTTAAATCTATGGTAGAGTCTGCAGGCAACGCAGTCGAACTAATAGATACGACTTGATTGCCTTTGATTAAAATATTTTGTTTTTCAGTGACTATACCTGTTTTGCTGTCCAATAATTTACCACACTTAATTAGAATGGTTTTTTGAGCAGATGCATGTAAACAAACAAAAAAGGCTACAATAAAAACTAAATAACGCATATATATTTTTTTAAAATTTTAAACCCCGTTCAATTTAGCATTCGGGACTATAATAGTATAACAATTTATTAAAGAATTTGTTTTTTGTGTAACCAATCCTTCAATAAATTAGGCCAATACACCTCACTGGTGGGGTTTTTCATCCCAAAACCATGCCCCCCTTTTTCATACAAATAAATTTCGGCAGGCACTTTGTTCATTTCAAGGGTTTTTGCATAAATAATTGAATTGAGCACAGGTACTGCATCATCGTCCTTGGCGTGTACCAAAAAGGCAGGGGGTGAATAAGCATTGATTTGTTCTTCATTGCTAAAATAATGAATGGCTTCCTCGGTCATCACTGGTCCAATAAGATTATTTCTAGAACCGCCATGACCAAAATTTTGAAAACTAATTACTGGATAAATAAGAATTTGAAAATCGGGTCTTAAAGATAAATTTTCTGGGTTGCTAATTTTTACATCGGCATAATGTGTAGCTAAGCTTGCTGCCAAATGGCCTCCTGCAGAAAAGCCCATGACACCAATTTTGTTTGCATCAATCCCCCAATTGCCTGCGTTTAATCTGCACAAATACATAGCTTGTTGTACATCTTGCAATGGTGCAATGGTTTTGTCTATTTGATTGTCTGCATTGGGAATGCGGTATTTTAAAACTAATGCGTTGATGCCAATACTGTTGAAAAATTCAGCTACATCGGCACCTTCATGACCAGCAGCTAAAATAAAATAGCCACCACCAGGACATATAATCACACAGGGTCTTTTTTCATTGTCCTTACCTGCTCTATAATATTGATAAGTAGGCGTGGAAACTTTTTCAATGATCAATATCCCAGATTGCGTACTAGAGGCTTCATGGTTTTCATGTTTTTTTTCATTAGGCGTCACAGTGTACAAGTGTTTGAATTGTCCCATAGTCATGTTCATTTTAAAAAAAATTAGTACAAGCAAAAAACAAATGCGATGGCTTCTTTTCATAAAATTTATTTTGAACCTTGAATTAACAAACTAAAAAAGTTAATGCCTTTTTGAAAATCAGTTACCAACATGCGTTCATCAATGCCATGGTACCCTTTGCCATTGGTAATGGGCGTGAAATTAATTACGCCATCACTTACTTCTCTATAATTTCTAGAATCAGAAGCGCCAACCATGACCATGGGGGCTACAATCACATCATCCACAATGGCATTGATGGCATTTTCTACTCTTTTAAAAGCCTTGCTATTAATGTCTGTGGTAGGGGAAGGCATGGTGCTGTAATTATGATAATAAGTAATTTTAATATTGGTATCATTGATCGTTTTCTCTACAAAATTATAGACGTCCTTTTGAGTTTCACCTGGTAAAATTCTACTGTTTACATAAGCAGTAGCATAGGTTGGAATCACATTGTCTCTTACACCACTATTAAAAATAGTAGGCACAATCGTAGTTCTTACCAAGGCATTGCTTGAAGGTGATTCCGATAAATTGTTCATGACTTGTTTTTCAAAAAGCCACAAATTGGACAAGGCCATTTTTTTACCAAAACTTTCAGTGTAACTACTTATTCTTTCTAAATAAGCCCTAATGGGCGGAGTTAATCTAGCAGGCATTTGATTTTGTCTCAATTGATACAAGCCTTTGCTCAAGATATCTATAGCAGTACTTTTAGCTGGAATAGAGGAATGGCCACCTGCTATTTGAGCTGTCAAAATTAAGGTTACATATCCTTTTTCTCCTACGCCTATAGAGGCGATGGGTCTTTTCACCTCTTTCATGTCTTCTGTAGAAATTTCACCACCTTCATCCACTACGATGTCAAATCTTTGGTGTTTAGATTTAAAGTATTTCACCACTGCAGTAGCCCCTTTTCCGCTAGATTCTTCATCAGCACCAAAGCAAAGTAAAATAGTTTGTTTGGGTTGAAATCCTTTAGCCAATTGAGCTTCGGCTGCTTCTAAAATTTCAATCATACTGGATTTGTCATCAATCACCCCTCTACCCCAGATATATCCTTCTTTCACTTCACCTCCATAAGGTGCAGCATGCCAAAGTTTCACTGCAGAACCTTCTACCGGCACCACATCGTAATGCGCCATCAAGACCATGGGTAAAATACTGGTATCGGTGCCTTTCCATTCGTAGATATAATTGAAACTATCTACCACGGTGCGTGGTAAATTTTTATGTACCAATGGGTATGATTTTTCTAAAAATTTTCTATAAGCAAAAAAAGTAGCGGTATCAAATTCGTAAGCATCGTTAGGGGTCTCCGTTTTAATTTGAATGGCCTCCGTCATATGCGCAATGGCTTCTTTGTTCAAAGGCGTTAATTCACTACTTTTTTGATGAGCTCCAGGAGTATTGGAAAAAGTTTTAAATAAAACGATGCCTGCGATGGCTAGTAAAACAACTCCAATAAATACCGCAATTTTTTTCATAAAAACAGGTTTGATTATAATCTGTAATATACGAAAACTAAGCTATAAAATAAAAGCGCCCCTAGTGAATACTAGAGGCGCTTTTGGCTTAAAAGGGTCATTTATTTTATTAAAAACCCCTTCTTTTATTCATTTCAAAGCGAATTTTATTTAAAAATTCTCTTTCTATTTTTAAGGCTTCGTTTACTCTTTCATCCGATTTTAAAATTGGCTTTAAATCGGTTTTGTATTTTTTTCTGGCTACTAAGATAGCTTCTTGAAATGTGATTTCATCGTCTGCTTTAGTTTTGGCAATTTCTTTCACTGCTTTGTTGTATTCCTCATACACAGGCCAAAAAGATTCCGCTTCACTAGGTGTCAGTTCTAATTTTTCTGTAATGAATTGAATTTTAAAAACTTCGATACGTTCTTTGCGTTCTTTTCTATCTTCTCCTTGCATGCGAGGACCTCTTCTTTCAAACATTTCTTGGTCATCTCCAGGCGGCGGAGGTGGGGGAGGCCTGCGATTGGGACGGGGCTGCGCGTAGGCATTCATCAATAGCAAACTAAATAAGCCAAATAAAAATATTCTTTTCATATAAAATTATTGAATGATTGCTTTTTGTATTTCTTTAATTTCTGATTCTCCTAGTTTTTCAAGTGAAGCGCTTTCTTTTTTTATTACATAGTCGAAATCTAGCTCTGCAATGGCTTCATTGTTATTGACATAATTTTTCATTTCATCTATCGAAATTTCTTGAATAGAAACAGTTGCTGTTTTTGCTTTATTGGCAGTATTCAATAAATAAGTTCCTGCAACAACCAAAATAAAAGTGGCGGCTACCGCAATTTTTCCATAGGGTTGTAAGAAAAACATTTTAAACAAGGAAGGCTTTGTATGATTATTTTTCTCCATTTGAATACGCTGCATCAATCGATCTGGGAAAGATTCAAAATAATTAATTGGCGCATCCGTATTGGTTGAATTAAATCGATTCAAATGATCTTTTTCTATTATAGATTCAACCCATTGCTGGTCTTGCTTAAGTAAATCCTGCTCTGTCTGCATTTTCATTGTTTTAATTGGATGGTCTATAGGTGTTAAAGTTTAAAGCTTTTTTACAAATTGCTCTATTTTTTTTACTGCTTGATGAAAATTGGCTTTGGCACCCCCAACGGTGGTACCCATCATGGACGCTATTTTTTCATATTCACAACCGTCAAAATACCTTAACATAAACACAATTCTTTGTTTTTCAGGCAGTTGTTTAATCGCACTGTCTAGCGCAATCTGAATTTCGGTCGTTTTTGGCTCGTCGGTGCTGGCGGAGGCATTTTCATAAATAAATAGGTCATCATTGGACAGCTTACTGCCTTGCTTTTTCTGTTTTTGAAGATAATTTAAGGTTTCATTGTAAGCAATTCGGAATATCCAGGTGGTGAATTCACTTTCCATTTTAAACCCATCTAATTTATTCCAAACCTTTATCCAAACCAGTTGAGCAATATCATCCGCATCTGCGTGTTCCAAGACCATTCTTTTGATTTGATAATATACTTTTTGCTGATGCTTGCGCAGGAGTTGGGTAAAGACCGCTTCTCTATCGATGGATTGCTGAAATTGAATAATAAGCTCTTGATCGCTTGACATAGTTTGCTAATTTAAACAATACTTCGTGAACTCGCTTAAGATTTTGTTCAAACTATATATTTAGCATTTTCTAAGCTTTCCAAATAGGGCAAGCATAAAAAATGCCATCTCTTGGAAGGGAGATGGCATCTAAAAAATTAGTGCTAGTTATTTTTTAGCAGCTTCTAATTTATGAAAGCTAGTATAAGAAACTAACAATAAGCCAAAAAACACGATGGCCATGATGGTATTGCCCATGGGATCACCCACCGAAATATGTGCGTTCATCGCAGTTAAGTACATGATGCCAAAGCCAACATAGGCCCATTCTTTAAACCTTGCAGGCACTGCAGGAACAATTAATAAGACCAGGCCAATCAATTGTCCAATACTTACTTCTAAGCCAAGGTAGCGTGGGATGCCCAAATGGGTGGCTCCGTCAATGGCCATTTTGGTATTCATAAAAATAGCAGTGGATGCAAATAAGCAAATAATGCTGGTAGTGATCCAATAAATAATCTTTGTTGTTTTCATTGCTCTATTTTTGGTTTGATAATTAATTATATACTTTCAAATTCTCCTCTATTGGTATTTTTAATCACTTTATCTGCTTCAAATATTTTTCCATTCATGGCAATAAAAATACCTGTTGGTAAAACCTGAACAAAGGCAAGCGCACTCCCTAAATTAAACATTCCATCAGAACTTCCAAATTTATAGGGCACCATGGCCCCTGTCAACACAATGGTTTTATTGGGACAATGTTTGGCCAAATAGGAAGCGGTATTGGTCATGGTATCGGTACCATGCGTTATTAAAATTTTGCTAGCGGTTGTTTCATTGCAAGCATTGGCAATCAACTGCCTATCTGCTTCTTCAAAGTCTAAACTGTCTTTTAACATTAAAGTATGGATAGATAAATCTAACCTACTTCTACCCAGGGTTAACATTTCAAACAAATGTGTTTCATTAAAATACAAGGTCCCATTTAGTTCATTGTATTCTTTATCAAAGGTTCCCCCAGTAATAAATACTTTAATTTCAGATGCCATACTTAATTATAAAAGTAAAAATAATTGCAAACTTAATTAATAAGTATCATCATTGATTTCAATCCAATAGCCATCTGGATCTTGTAACCATATTTGATGGATGCCATCGGGGCGGGTAGTAATGGTATTTTTATTTCCACTGACATCTTCAAAAGGCCAATTTGCTGCTCTTAATTTTGCAATAAATACATTAAAATCAGGCTCGGTATAACAACTGTGTTGATTTTTATAGTACTCTTTTTTTTGCGTCGAGCCTTGTATAACATGTAATTGACTATGCTCTCCGGTTTTAAACCAAATATGTTGTCCATCATGAAATGGTTCTGGAATAGGTTCTAAGCCAATAATTTTTGAATAAAACTCCCCGGTTTTATTCATATCAATCACAAAAACTGCAGTATGGTTAATATGCACTTTTGTATTTTTTGTTTGTGCATGCATGCTTAATGCAATAAATAAGCAAAACAAGGTGTTAATTATTTTCATAGCGCAATTCGTTTTTTGTAATTCCAAGATACTAAAAACAAATTGTCAAGATTGAATTATTTTATGGATGCTTTGGAGGATGGCCAAACATATCATGCTTGTCTAAATTGTGGTTGTCGCCAATGGCTTCTTTCTGAATTAAAGTGCCCACCATTTTTGGATTGCTGGAAGTACTATTGGCTTTATAGGCAATAGGCCCAATGACATTGAGCGCTTTAGTCAATAAGGTTTCAGCAGGGTCTCCTAATAATTTAAAAGGCAAAACATTGTCTGATACTTGAATATTGGGTAAAAATCCATTGACGGTTCCATAATCAGATTGATCCAAAGAATTGGCAATTTTAAAAGTAATGGGTTGAAGTCCATAGCTCCATCTATTTTTATCATCGGTGATGGTAAAGGAGCCCACATTTTTTCCATAAGTATGATCACCCACCAAGAAAACATCCATAAATGGTTTTAAATTATTGATGATCAGTTCACTTGCTGATGCTGTGCCGTTGGAAGTAAGCACAAACACCCTATTTAAATTCCCAAGATTATTGGCCTCGTTTTGAAAATTAGTAATAAAGGCACTGCTGCCATTTTGTTTGGTCAAATATTCGGTATAAGTGGCATTGAACACTTTTTTATTCATCACTGTATTTACTCTAGCGCCTAAATCTTTTACTATTAAATCTGTGAGTAAGTCTGCAGAACTGACATAGCCGCCTCCATTGTAACGCAAATCTACAATGAGTTCATTCACTCCTTTGGATTTAAAACGACCAAAGACTGCTCTTAAGCTATCATCAAAACTGGTTAAAAATTGTACATAAGCAAGGTAGCCTACTTTTTTCCCTGCCCAATTGAACACCGTATCCGTAAGAATGGGATTGGTTTGCAATTCTACCTTTGTAAGGGTTAAAGTTTTTGCATTGCTAGTAAAGGCATTGTTGGCATAAACACCAAAACCTAATTTCAACGTTTCATTTTGTAAAACAGTAGTATAATTTTTAGCGGTTACTGTTTGATCATCTACGGATAAAATAATGTCCCCTCTTTTCATACCAGCTTTTTCTGCAGGACTTCCTTTTAATACATAAGCAATGACTAAGGCAACATCTCCATCTGGCTTGGCATTGTCTACTAAAAAGGCATTCAGCTTCACGCCTAAAATTTTATTAACCCCATTGAGTTGATTGATTAAATTGCTTGAACTACTATCAATCCAAGAAAAACGATCCGTAGTTCCATAATCATATAAGATGGAAGTAAAATAGTTCATTGGATTCAAGTTCAAATTAGTTTTAGCAACTGCGGGCATATTGGTAGACCATAAATAATAACTACTCATGGTTTGGTGTATCCAATTGTTGACATCCGCATTACTAGTAGTGGTAGGATTGTTTACAACTACATCTTTTTTAGTACAAGACCCAAGTAGCAATAAAAATATAAAAGCGTATATGATTTTTTTACTTTGCATAAGCATGATTTCTTCCCATAAATTTAGTACAATCATGGGGTAAATATTGTTAAAATATTTTAAGTTTTTTTGAAACTTGCCTAATGAAAGGTCGTATGAAAAGCTTAATTTTACACTGATGATTAACCCAAACTTCTAATAGAATTTCATGAAAAAATATTTACTACTCCTTTTAATTAGTTTTCAACTTAATGCTTTGTATAGTCAATCAAGCAAGAACTACCTCAAGTCAATCAATGATTGGCATATAAAAAGAGAAAATAGCCTAAAACAACCCAATGGCTGGTTAAATTTAGAAGGACTTTTTTGGTTGCACAAAGGGGTCAATAGTTTTGGTAAAGGAGAAGGCATGGACTGTAAATATGCCAACAATGAATTTCCTGAATACCTTGGTGATTTTATTTATGAAGGAGATTCAGTGCAATGGGTAAACAAAAATAGTAACAGCATTAAGATTAATAATAAAGAACAAAAAGGCACGCAAGCCATTACCGTATTTAAAGCGGAAGGGCTGGCTAAAACCATGGACTGGTCTCATTTTAGCTGGGTGGTGATCAAGCGTGAAGATAAAATAGGCATCCGATTTAGAAATTTACAAGCGGCTACTTTGACCGCATTTAAAGGAATTGATCGATTCCCTGTAGATTCTAATTGGAGACTCAAGGCCGTACTTGTTCAGCCAGAACAAAATTTACTCATGATTACCAATGTGCTTGGACAAACTACCGCGCAAAAAAGTGCAGGCCGATTGTTATTTACCATTAACAATAAAGAATACACTTTAGATGTAATAGACGAAGGAGGGCCTAATTTGTTTATTGTATTTGGAGATGAAACAGCTGGAAAAACTACTTATGGAGCAGGACGTTTTATCGATATTCCAAAGCCAGATGCCTTGGGCAATACGGAAATAGATTTTAATAAAGCCTATAATCCTCCCTGCGCTTTCACCGCTTTTGCCACTTGCCCATTACCACCTCCACAAAATAGGTTAAAAGTAAGCATCACGGCTGGTGAAAAAAATTATGGTCATCACTAGGCAGACCATTAACTTTGGCTGGAAATGGACCATTCATCTTATACATTGGATACAATTGCTGTTGTTGGCTTAGGCTATGTAGGCCTGCCTTTGGCGCTTGCTTTTGGACATCAATACAAGGTCATTGGTTTTGATATTGATGCGCGTAGAATAGAAGCATTGCAACAGGGAGTGGACAAGACCTTACAAACTACTCCCGAAGAAATTCAAACGGCGAACCAATTATATTTTACGAATCAATTAAGTGAGCTAAAAAATTGCACCGTATATATTATTACAGTACCCACTCCTGTAGATGCATTAAAGCAACCCGATTTAAAATTTTTATTGAAGGCTTCTGAAATGATTGGGAGCATTTTAAAAAAAGGGGATTTAGTTATTTATGAAAGCACTGTATACCCTGGTTGTACCGAAGAAGACTGTGTACCCGTTTTAGAAAAAGCAAGTCAATTAAAATTTAATCAAGATTTTTATTGTGGCTATTCTCCAGAAAGAATTAATCCAGGCGATAAAATTAATACACTTACAAAAATTATCAAAGTCACTTCAGGATCTACCCCTGCAATGGCTGATAAAGTAGATGCCTTGTATGCAAGTATTATTACTGCAGGCACCCATAAAGCGCCAAGTATAAAAGTAGCAGAGGCTGCTAAGTCAATTGAAAATGCCCAACGGGACATCAATATTTCTTTTGTGAATGAACTGGCCTTGATTTTTGACCGAATGGGTATTGATACGCAAGACGTGCTTGCCGCCGCCGCGACCAAATGGAATTTTTTACCCTTTCAACCAGGCTTAGTAGGCGGACATTGTATTGGCGTAGATCCATATTACTTGGCACATAAAGCAAGTAGCCTAGGCTATCATCCGCAAGTAATTTTATCTGGCAGGCATGTGAATGATCAAATGAGTGCCTTTGTAACTGGAAAAGTAATTCAATTATTAACAGCGAATAAAGTGGCGCTTAAAGCTGCAAAGGTTTTATTGTTGGGTGTTACTTTTAAAGAGAACTGCCCTGACATTAGAAATTCTAAAGCTTTTGAAATTTATCATTTACTTAGCGCAGAAGGTTTGGAAGTTTTTGCTTTTGATCCCTTTGCCAATGCTGCAGAAGTAGTTGAAAAGCATCAAATACATTTAATTACTCAATTAGCCACTTACGATGCCATCGTATTAACCGTAGCCCATGATTTTTTCAAATCATTGGACTATCTCAAATTGAAAGCATCCCCTAATACTATTATATACGATACCAAGGCTATTTTAGACAAAAGCATTATTACCGCAAGGCTCTAAAGGAATCTATATTGAAATTGCGCTAAAGTATTTTCGTTAAAATTTATTGTGGATGGTAAATGCTTTCCGCATTTTTCAAAACCTCTTCTTTGTCCATGGTCATTTTCTTTAAACTTTGTGCTTGATATAGCGCTCTTTGATCGGCAAAATGTTTGGATCCTTTCACCGAACTTGCACCAAATGTATTCACGCTTTCTATTAAAGGCAAACCGCCATCTTTTGGAAAACGAACAAATTCAATATAGGCATCCCCACTGTTCATCTTGCGTTGCGCACTGCCAAAAGGTTCTGTTTGCACTGCAGCCAATACATCGGGCATGCCGCTTTGTGGCCAGTTTTCCTCACCTCTTACTAATCGTTGAACTTCGCCTAATGTAACGTCAAGTCGTTTATAGTTTTTCATTAAAAAATCATAGATGTATTCAAAGGTTTCTAGAGCTTCGGCAGTGGTTAGCTTTTCATTTTTATGGTCTTTCATTATTTTTGGCACTTGATAATAAGCCAAATTATAGATGAGTGCGCCATTGCTTTCGGCAACTGCTTTATGGTTCCAGCTTTTTAAACTAGTAATAAGTGAAGCGTATTTAGGATAGTTGTTTTCATCTAATAGAAATAAAGTATCTGCAGTAAATCCATAAGGGAATAAAATCTTGGCGGGTAATTGACGATCAAATTTGATGCGTTTTAAATCGGCATAACTTATTTTATCTAATTGATCAATTAAGTCCTTTGCTCGACGGCTTCTATTGTTATGTGTTAATTCATAACCATCGTATGCATCAAAATTAGCTGGATTTAAATTTTCATTTTCGGCAGTGGCCATAAATGGCGAATGATTGGTATTGAATAAATAACCACTTTTCGGATTCAAGTATTGAGGCAAGGCACTGAGTGGTTTAAATTTAGTCCAAAGTGTAGCAAGGGTATTGCCTGGTAGGGTTGAATTCCAATGATAGTTAGTGTCTGCATTACGATAAGGCATTTTACCATTAGAGATATAAAAGATGGTATCGCGTTTATCGGCATAGACAATATTAAACATGGGCAAATGGTTTTGTGTCAAAGCGGCTTTGAACTGTGTAAAGTTTTGTGCTTTGTTCATGGCATACCATTGTTGTAGCGCACCTGCATCCAATAAAGCAGGTAAACGCATCGAAAAATATTCACCCTTAGGGGTGGCAGCAGTTGGTCCGTAGATAGAAGTGTAAGCCATTTTATATAAAGGGAAAGGAATGCCCTTGATGCTTAATTTTATTTTTCTTTTCTCCAAGGTCAACCACTCACCATCTACTTTGTATTTTCCTGGATGTGCTTTATCAGTTTGTAATTGATACACATCAATTTTATCTTGTAAGTTCACAGTATGCGCCCAAGCAAGATTAGGAGTAGCACCATGAAAGATCAATGGACCGCCAGGAAACAAGCCGCCTAAAATATTCCAACCTTCCTCGCTTTGTAATTGTGCTTCATAAAAAGCAGTGGCCCCTTCAATGGGTTGATGTGCATTTATCAACAACATATTTTCACCAGTTGCTGATTTGCTAGCATGTACTGCAATAGAATTGCTCCCTTCTCCAGTAAATCCAGGTAATGTTGGAATAGTGCCATTAAATATTTTTGGCAAAGCTTTATCAACCCCACAAAATACAGCGACTGAAAAAACAGTAGCCGATAAATATTCTTCTATGGATATAGGAAATACATGTTTGTTCAATACATCATTTGGATGTGCTTTCGCATAGGCTTCTAAACCTAACAAATAACCTTTCACCAATTGAATAAAGCTAGGATCCATTTGATTCATCTGTGCCATCACGGTGGCCTTGGTATTTAACAAGCCCACTACATAATCTATTGTTGCGCCCTTGGTGCCTAAATAAGTGGCTAATTTTCCTTTACCTGTTAACATCAATGTTTGAATGGTGGTAAAATCGTCTTCGGCATGGGCCCAGGCCAAGCCATAGGCTACTTCGGGATCGGTTGGTGCGAAAATATGAGGTACGCCATATGCATCGCGCGCAATGGTAATTTTATCAGTTCTAATGATTGGATTACCTGCATTTTGTGCAGTAGCCAATTGTAGGATACAAGTGAAAAGGGACAAAAGCAGTAATCTCATAGCGTGGTAGTTGTTTTATTAAAATTGGAAGCTGTAATTTATAGAAACTATCTAAATTTGCGCTACTTAAATAGCTATAAAATATATAACAATGATAGAGTCTAAAAGGTTTGGTTCCAAGAAAGCGTTAATTGATATAGATGAAACCATCTGCTTTTATACAGATAAAAGAGTATATGAGCTGGCAGCGCCGAATTTTGAAAATATAGCTAAGATTAATAAACTATATGAGGAGGGCTGGCATATTACTTATTGGACAGGCAGAGGAGAAAGCTCAAAACGTGATTTAAGACACCTTACTTTGGAGCAGTTAACTAAATGGGGTTGTAAGTTTCACGAATTAATTACAGGCTATGACCCCAATGGAGGCCCAACAAAACCCAATTTTGATTTAGTGATAGACGATAAAGCCAAGAGGATAGAGGAGCTTTAACGTGCTCTTGAAATAGAATGAGCTGATAAAATACGATTACTCAACTTTAGCTTGAATAGCTTGTTTATTTTTTTTAGCAAAGGGTAGGTATAAAACCCAGAAATGTAATAAGGCCACTACTTCTAATACTAAAATATAATAAGGCCAGTCTCCAATGACAAAAGGGTTACTTACTTCAGGCTTGGCTGATAGATACATATAATTAGCACCCACAGTATAATTAATAATACCCACGCCAATAGCTACGAACTGCGTATAACCTAATACCCATAGCCAAGATTTTGGTCGGGGTACAAAGTTCAAATGAACAATCATGTAAATGATGACTAATAGCATACCGCCATGGTCTATAAAGTAAGCATAAAAATTATAACCTTCCATGCCTACAGTAAATTCAGGCGTCAATAAAGATTGTATACCGCCCGCTAAGCCCCAATAGTAAAGGCATTCCGCCAACCATTGCCTATAATTAAGCAGGGTGATGATACATAAAAAATAACTAATACTGCATAAGTGCACAGGCAGGCTTTGTTGCAAGTTCCAATAGCCTGTTGCGTAATTGTAATAATTTTCTACTATATAATTGATGCCAAAAAACAAGGCAATAAAATTAGCGTAAGTTTTAGGTTGAATTTTTTTAAAATGAAAGGGTACCCTTACTACAATGGTAATAATTAGCATTACCATCACAATGCATTCCCACCAAAATGGAGAAAAGGATTCAATAAAAGCAGCTGGATGAAGCTTTCCCATACTTAACAATCGTTGCTATTAAGATACGAAAAATTATTAAAAAATAAACAATCAGACTAGCCCTTGATTTTAGCAGTGCCCTTAATTAAGCCCCTGCATTTGGGTGATCCACAATTACAATTGAATGGCTCCATGGTTTCATCTAAGAAGCTGCCGTAATCTAAAGTTAGTTCTTCACCTTTTTTAATCGCTCTGTTAATATATAAGTTTAAGCCTTTGTAGGTACAATTGGCATCGCAATGATGATTCTGTGGTGACCATTCTTCGGGTTGTAAATCCCATAATATATAGACGTCGGAGCCAATAGGATAGGCATACCTTCTGAAATTTAATTTTTCGCGCTCGTCCCAGTTTTCGTCTACATATTGTTTACTTACAATTCTTTGTGATTTTTCTTCCCCTTTAAACAACAAAGTATTTTTAGCTAGATCTCTGTTCGCATACATACCATAACCAGAGATCGCATTACCCTTAATTGTAAATAATTTTTCTTTTCTGCGGTACCTTGCCATCCCTTCGATAATAATTCTTTCTAAAAATCCTCTTTGTCCAATGCCATCATGCATTAAAATATAATCGGCAGATCCTTCATAGCCCGCTGCGTAAAAAACAGAACAAGTAAAATTTATTTCCAAAAAGAAAATCTCTCCTTTGGCATTCATTCTAAAATCCATTCTTCCATAACCCACCCCATTGAAAGACATAAATACTTGCTCGGCAATGTTTTTCAATTTAGTCGCCAAGGGGGCATCTGTCACTGGAATATTGGCCGTTGGATGTAATTCAGAAGTTTTTAAAGCATAGGTTTTAAAACTAAATCCTTCGGGAAAAATATACTCAACAGGTACAAAACTGGTACAAGTTTTTCCATCTTCATTTCCGCAAACGAGCACCGTGAATTCACGTCCATCAATGTATTCCTCCACCAAGGCCGAACCAAATTCAGCCACTATGTTTTTAACTTTTACAAGTAAGTCTTCGGTATTGTTTGCTTTAGAGGCATCATCCACCCCAAGGCTGTCTCCAGCTTTAGCGGGCTTGACAAATAAAGGAAATTTTAAATTACCTGGCAATTGATTCAAATCTTCTAAAGATTCTATCAATACATGCGCAGGGGTGACCACGTCTTCACAAAAAGCCAAATACTTCATGATGGTTTTTGGCGGGTCATACAAATTGGTATTGGGCCCTGTATAAGGTAGGCCTAACAAGTCCATACTTATAATTACATCTATAGAAGGCACTTTCCATTCCAAATAACCTTCACATAAGTTGATGTAGATATCGTACTGCTTGTCTTTTAAATCTTTTAATTGCTGATAGGTACTGAGCTTATTTAAAAACACATGGTCAATATGTGCTTCAGGCATAATGGCCGATAGGTCTCGCTTAGGATCGTAATGTTGATAGTCCACCCCGGAAGTTGAATAGTCGGGTTGTAGTACACAAATTTTTAAATCTTTAAAACTTTCAGGATGGTTCAATATAGGAAGCGGGCGCATAATTTTATTTTTTTCTTCTCGCAAATGCGTCATTAATAATATGAATGACTAGTTCGGTGAAACTTTGATTGGCATAACGTAAAATAGCACCAATAGAGGTAAAGTTTTCATCTTCACTGATGCCGCATTGTGCATTCACTTCTAAAACATAAGGTAAACCAGTTTTATGATCTATTCTAACATCTACCCTTGTATAGCCAGTTCCATTACAAGCCACATAGGCATCCCAAGAAACTTTTTGTACGGCCATTTGAATTTCTTCAGCGCCTAATTGGTATTGATAAAAATTTTCATCTTGAGGCATCGGAGTTTCTTCTTCATAAATTTCCCATAATCGATCAAAGGATAAAAATTTTTCTTTTTCAGGAAGAGAGGCGTGAAATACTCTTTCAATGGGCGGATAAATTTTTGCATATTCCGGATGGGTATGACTTCCTACAATCATTACTGTATATTCAGGCCCTTCAATAAAGGCTTCTGCTAAGATGCCGTCTGAGGCTAGGTTCCAGCCTCTATATCCTTCAAACATTTTAGCTAACTGAACTTTTAAATCGGTCGCATTTTCTACCACATTCTTTACACCCACTCCTAAACTACCTCCAGAAACAGCAGGCTTTACAATTACAGGGCTACCTAAATTTTCTATTACTTCCTGCACATTTACTTCATTAGTTCTGATGGCTTCCCATTTTGGTGTAGGTACACCTGCCATATCAAAGGCTTCTTTCATTGGAATTTTAGAAGTCGTGATGTCATAAAAATAATCGTTGGCACCTGTATACACCAATTGTTTGGCATCTAAAGCTTTTATAACAGAAACCCCAGGTGCTCCATTAATTTCATCGCCATCACATAAATTTAAAACCACTGGGAAGTAAATTCCTTTTTCTCTTTCATGTGCAATTTCTTGTACAATGGTTTTATAGGTTTCCAAAGAAACTGGTTGCCATTTCCATGGTAAATCCAATTGTTCAAAAACGCGGGTATATTCTTCTATACTTTGAGTAAAGTCGTAATAGTAAGCCAAATTCGGATCTGGATTGTCCAAGGCTGGGGCTAAGACCCACACTTTCAAATGTCCTACTGGAACAAAAGGGTAAAATAAGTTACGAATGGTTGTCAACGCTGAGTAAAGGGGTTAGTATAATATTCAATGAAGTTATAAAATATATAATACTGACAAATAATTATAGGCTTTATTTAATAACTACTTGCTTCTATAATTTGAATCCATTCAATGCTCCATTAGAAAATACATGCATGGGGCCAATTACAATGGTTTTGAAAACCATTTATAGAAGATACTTGTTTGTCTATCAATAGGTTATAAAAAAATTCTTTGATTGCAGTATCAAACATTCAAATCTATCATTTATGCAAAGTCAAGTTATTTTATGTGATCAACAAACCATTTATGCAATGGGGTGTAGCTTACTTATTAAGGACAATCCAATGTTAATGGGTTATCAGTGCATTGATAACTTAAAGGAACTAAAAATTATTATAGAAAAAGACAAATATCCAGCAGCCTTGCCGATGATTTTGGTGGCTGATAGTGCCTTGTTTGATTATGGTTATGCAGATGGAATAACTCAAATAGCCCAACTTAAAAAGAATATGTCCATCATGGTGGTGTTTAATGAACAGGATGATGCGCACTTGTATCAACTGATTGACAATGGCGTGTCTGTCATTGTTTCTAGAAATGTAAGTAACAAAGAATGGTCCAAGGCCCTAGAAATGGCCAGGCTCCATAAAATCTATTTTTGTAAGACCATTGCAGACAAAGTTTTTAGTATGGTCAATCATATGGAAAAAATCAAATTAATAGAAAAAGTCCATCAACTCCATACCTACGATAAGTATATATTACTCCGCATTTGTGAAGAAGCGTCCAGCAAACAAATTGCCTACGAAGTGGGCCATAGCAAAAGAACCATTGAAGGTCACCGTACCAAGATGATGCAAAAATTAGAAGTTAAAAATTTAGCTGGCTTGGTTAAAGTGGCCTTTGTATCCAAGCTCTATGATCATTATTTAGTCAACCCTGGTTTGTATGATATTACTGCATGTGTTAAAACATCTTCTTTGTAAAAATGAATAGTTTTAAAATCGCCATCAATGTATTTTTTGGCTTGATCGGTAAAATGACTAGACTTACTAAAACGATTTTGCCCGCCAGTAATTATTGTTTTTGCTTCTAATTTTTTACCAAAGCTTACTGCAGCAATAAAACTACTTCCTGAATAGCCATAACGCTTATGCGTATTGTCTTGAATCTTACTTTCAAATGCAGGAAGGCAGCCCCATTTAGAAGAAGCTTGCGCAACGGCCAAACTAGGCCATTGGTCGTTTAACTTTTCTCCTGGGTTTACTCTTTGGTATCTATTGATGCTGCCCCAAGCAATTTCCCAGCTGCCATAGACTTCTTCCATCTTTGCTAAGGTTTTATTTAAGAGGGCTAATTTTTTTTCATTGGAAATGGTGTTGGCCATCTTTTCATATTTTTTCCAAAGTTCGGTACTAGCTTCTTCCGTTTTGGCGGCTGGTATTTCTTTACCCCATTCAGTAGCCCATTCAATAGCAATGGCCGTTGCAATAGAAGCAGTATCTGCATCGTGATTCCAATGGCTTAAATATTGAATGGCTTTCTCTTCTTTAGCATTAAGTGTAATACTTTTTGTATAGGCTAAAAAGGAAGGCAATAAAACATCAAAGGCCGACAGGTGTTTATTGTAGCCAAGTTGAATCAATTCATCTAAACTAATCTTATCTATTTTTTCCAATAATTTAACTGCATTAATGCCTCTGCCATTTTCACCATCAGGCGCCATATAGGCTGGATAGTTGAGGGCTTTGGGACTATTGGTTCCAGCCACGGTATAAGGAGTGGCGTTGCAATTTTGTAACCAACCGTTGGGTGGATTGATGCTTTGTACAATTTCGTTCATTGGATGTAGGCCCATCCAATTCGTCGCTTTAATAGAACCATCTACTGGTAAACTATAATCGTAGTTTGGATTTCTTTTAGGCATAAAATTTCCATGCCAATAAGCAATATTGCCTTCCCCATCTGCATACACTGTGTTATTGCTATTATTTGCTAGTAAAGACAATGCTTTTTGATAGGATTTTAAATTGTTGGCTTTAGTCCTGGTCCAACATTCCATCAAGGCATTCAAAGAACGATTGTTTTCTTGTAAGCTTAACCAATGGCCATTTTTACTACCCATCACTGGTCCATGTATTGTCTTATAAGTAATAAATGATTTTGATTTTATTTCGCCAGCCTCTGTGTACTTTAAATCAATTTTTCTTTCTTTGATATTTATTTCTTGATTTTCATAGATCGAAACCCAGGCTGTATTATTTTTTTTAATTTTTTCTTCATAGACATCGGCCACATCGGCATAACTGCTGGTATGCATCCAACCACAATGTTCATTGAAACCTTGGTAGATAAACATTTGCCCCCAAGTTACTGCACCATAAACATTCAAGCCTTCTTCACTATTCATGTGCATCTCCGATCTAAAATAAAAGGGCACATGCGGATTGATGTACAACAAAGCATTTCCATTTTTACTATGCATAGGAGCTATCGCAAAACCATTGGAGCCCTTGGTGGCTCTTTCTTCAAAATCAATACTGATATTTTGTGCTATCTTATTTTTATCGCCATAAAAATTTTCTACATCCTGCGTTTTAATGCCGCCAGTTCTGGTGGGAGAAACACTGCCATCGGTCCACATTAAATGATACCATGGTTTAAAATAAGTAATGGCTTTGGGATGTACTTCGGGATGTTGGTATAAATAATAGTTTAAACCATCCGCGTGTGCTTGCAATAAATTTTTAAACCAAATTGGACTTTTGTTATAATCTTGAATGGCTTGAGCACTGTCTTGAATTAAACGCATCATTAAATCTTCGTAAATGGCTTTTGGTCCATTTACTTCTGCCGTGCGGCCTAACATTTCTAAAAAATTAAGTTCTATCTGTTCAAAGTTTTCTTCGCATTGCGCATACATCAAACCAAATACTGCATCTGCATCCGTTTTTCCATAAATATGTGGGATGTCCCATTCATCTCTAATGATGTTTATTTGTTTTGCATGCATTGCCCAACGTGTTTTATCTGCGGCGGTAATATTTTGCGCTTCTACTGAACTAACAAAACAAAAGCTTACAAGGGCAATCAATAAATTTTTTACTAAATATTTTTTCATATCAAATCCATTAATAATAAAGATGAATAAATCAGTCATTAAAGTTAAGCATAAAAAAAGCACAAACCGGAATGGTTTGTGCTTTTGAAAGGAAACATTTATGAGTTAGATGCCCCAGGTTTTTATAATTTCTAAATCTTTCTTTGCGCATTCTAATGGCGTAATGCCTTGGTAAGATTCTTGCTCAATAATAAAATGATGCGCGCCACCAATTTTTTTAGCCAATAAGGCAATGGCCTTAGGGTCTACTACACCAGTGCCTAAAATGGTACTTTCATAACCATCATTCATTTCGCCTTTGGCAGATTTGATTTCATCTTTCACATGTAGGGATTGGAAACGACCTGGATATTTATTAATCCATTCTGCGCCTCTACCGCCAGCGCCATACATGTTGCCAAAGTCTAATTGATGTATTACTAAATTTGGATCAGTATGTTCTAAGATTAAATCATAGATCAAAGTTCCATTGATTTTTTCTCTGAATTCAAAATCATGGTTGTGGTATCCAAATTTCATTCCGCTTTTCTTACACAATTCTCCAGATTTATTGAAAACGTCTAATTGCAGCATTAAACCATCATAACTACTTCTTAGTTTTTCATCCATCCATGGACTAATTACATAAGCTTGTCCTAAAGTAGCTGCATCATCAACCGTTTTTTTCCAATCATCGGTAAAATCCTTGGCGGTATTGTCCCAATGTTTGGCAGCCATCACCGTATGGCCACTTGGCATTTTTAAGCCCAAATCATTTAAAACTTTTTTAAACTCAGTAGCGGTCCAGCCATAAAATTTTCGATTAATATAATTGGCATGTTCTACGAACTCATAACCCATTTTTGATAAGGCAGTTAAAGTTTCCAAAGGATTTTTTTTCATGTCCTCACGAACAGAATACAATTGAATACCAATCAAACGTTTGGTATCGACAGTGTTCAGAGACTTAGACCATAAGGCACTTGGATTTAAACTTGCTCCTACAAAGGCTAGAGAGGCATTTTGAATAAATTTTCTTCTTGAATTTTGCATAACAATCGGTTTTATAAATAAACTTACTAAAAATTGGTTAAAAATGACCTAAAAAAGGATGAGAGGTGAGGATCTATTGATGGCTTAAGTAATATTTTAAACACTAAATCGTATTTTTAACGCCATGATAAATAAGCATTTAAAAACCTTCTTAACCATTAGCACCTTTTTATACTCCAGCTTTTCAGGTTTTGGTCAGGTTTTTCAGGTACAAGGCATCATTATGGATAGTAGCGCCAATAGAACCTTGCCTTATGCTACTGTTTCTTTAGTACATGCTAAGGATTCTTCTTTGGTTAGTTTTGCCAGAAGCAATGAGGAGGGTAGTTTTACGATTAAAAACTTTCCTACTGGAAAATATTTATTGTCCATCTCTTATGTGGGCTATCAGCAACAATGGGTAGCTTTTAAAACTGGAAATAATCCAAGCTTAAATTTAAATACTATTTATTTAGTAGATGCGAGCAAAATAAATACCGTAACAGTTACTGCGAGAAGACCTCCCGTAGTCATCAATGGAGATTCTATAGAATTTAATTCAGAAAATTTCAAAACTGTTCCCAATGCAGTGGTAGAAGATATGTTAAAGAAAATGCCAGGCATTGAAGTGGATAAATCTGGGGCGATTACTGTGAATGGAAAATCAGTGACCAAGGTATTTGTTAATGGGAAAGAATTTTTTACAGGTGATCCAAAAATGGCGACTAAAAATTTACCTGCAGATGCGGTAGATAAAATACAAGTATACGATCGCAAATCGGATCAAGCCATGTTTACAGGCATTGACGATGGCAATGAAGAAACAGCCATCAATATTAAAACAAAAAAAGACCGCAAGCAATCTACTTTTGGAAAAATTAATGGAAGTGCTGGAACTCCAGGCAGGTTTGATGCGCAAGGCAATGTCAATAGAATTAATAACGATGAACAATTTTCCATTATTGGTACGGCCAATAATACCAACAGACAAGCATTTTCTAATGGGGATGTTTCAAATTTTTCCGGTGGTGGTGGTGGCAGAGGTGGCGGCGGCATGGTGCTTAATTTCAATGGCGGTGGTGGTGGTACCGATGCCAATGCACAGGGCGTGGCCAATACGTATTCCCTAGGAGGTAATTATTCCAATCTATTGAACGATAAAAAAATGGATTTTAATGCCAATGCCAATACAAGTGATGTAGAAAGAAACAATATCAGTAATTCTTATACTCAAAATTTAACACCAGGTAATTTATTTAATAGAAATGCAAGTTCAAATACTACCAGTAGAAATCAACAACAAAAATTGGGTGTAACCATTGACAACAAAGTATCTGAATCTTTCTCTTATAAGTATACGCCAAGCATCACCAATCAGCACAATACCTCTATGGGTGAGTCTTCGAGTAATACCTTATTGCCTGATGGAACTTTAACCAATGCCAGCAAAACGAATTCTTCTAGTAGTTCAGATGCAGTTAATATTTCGAATACCTTGTTGTTGAGAAAGAAATTTATAAAAAAGGGCCGTACTTTATCATCAACGATCACACAAGGTTATAATAATTCAAGTGCCAACAGTAGTCAATACACCGATCAATTGTTTTATAACTATGGAGTTAAAGTGAAAGATTCCCTCATCGATCAAAAAAATACTAGAAAAGGTTTGTCTGAAACCTATTCTGCCAATTTAGTCTATACCGAACCTTTAGGAAAAAAATCCTTATTGGAATTCAATGCTTTTTTAAATAAAAATATTGGGTCTACTAGTAAAAAAGTCTATGACAAGAACGGTAGCAATAATTTGTATGACTTATTAAATAATAGACTTACCAATGAATACAGCAGTGAGTATACCTATGCAGGCGGCGGTATGAACTATAGATTGAATCAAAAAAAATACAATTTCTCCACAGGATTTTCTTTGCAGGATGCCATTTTGAACGGCAACAATACCAGCATCAAAACTAAAATTCAACATGAGTTCAAAGACTTTTTGCCTTCTGCTTTGTTCGTGTACAATTTTTCTCAAACACAAAATTTAAGATTCAATTACCGAACATCGACCAATCAGCCAACTTTGACACAGTTGCAACCTGTAAGAGATCAAAGTAATATCAATAATCAAACTATTGGTAATCCTGATTTAAAAAGAAGCTATACGCACAATATTAATCTAACCTATTTTTCTTCAAAAATTTTGGCCCAAAGAAATTTCTTTGCTTTGTTCAATGCGCAGGTAATTAATAATTCTATTGTAAATTATGATAGCATTCTTCCTAGTAGAGCGATACTTTCAAAACCTGTCAACGCGAATGGCGCCTACCGCATCAATGGTTCGGCCAATTATGGTTTTGGGATAAAACAAATTTATTCAAGATTTAATTTTGGCATCAACGGAGGTATCAGCAACAATCTTTCTTATTCCAATGGGCTGCTTAACACCACTCTTATAAAATCGGTAGGTCCTAGTTTCACTTACACTTATTCCATGGATGAAGTGGTGGATGTAAATTTAACGGCAAGACATTCCTATAGCAATACCAACAATGCCATGAATACTGCTTTAAACACCAATTATTTGACAAGGGTGTACAGTGCAGACATCACCAATTATTTACCTTTAGATGTTGTTTTAAATCAATCCTTTAATTACACCATTAATGAAGGACGCGCAGCTGGCTTTAATACAGCAGTGCCTATTTGGAATGCAAGTGTATCTAAATTTTTTATGAAAAATAAAAGAGCCGAAATAAAAATAAGTGCCTTTGATATTTTAAATAAAAATGCTGGAATTTCTAGAAATGTATCACAAAATCAAATTGTGGATCAATCCTACAATGTCATCAATCAATATTTTTTAGTGGGCTTTACTTATAGTTTACAAAAATCTGGATTGGCAGGCAGCAATGGGGGTGGTCCAAGAATGACGATAAGAATGTAAATGATTGTATATTTAAGTTATAAATAATAAAAAATGAAAAAATTTATTTTAGCAGTTGCCTTAATTTTTGGTATGAACCATTTAGCCATGGCTCAAATGAAAGAAGGAAAAATTGTTTATGAGCGAAAAATAAACATGTACCGAATGATTACAGATCCCGAAATGAGGGCAAGAATTCCAGAATTTAGAACCTCTCAATTTGAATTGTTGTTCAATGACCAGGCCAGTTTGTTTAGAACTGTTCCAGAAGATGAAGCGCCTGATCCATTTGCCAACAATGGTGGTGATAGAGGTGGTCAAAGATTTATGTTTAGAATGCCAGAAACGGCTACTTATACCAACCTAGCTACACAAATACAATATGAATCGCGTGGCATGTTTGAAAAAACATTTTTAATTATTGATTCCTTAAAACCCCTTCAATGGAAAGTGTCAGAGGAAACAAAAACCATTGCCAAGCATTTATGTAAAAAAGCAACTACTTACGTTCCATTACAAACCATGCGTTTTGGAGGAGGAAGACCAGGGGGTAGAAACGCTGACACTACAGAAAAAGCAACTGCCTTACCTAAGGAGCAAACAGTGGTTGTTTGGTATACAGAAGACATTCCTGCTTCCATTGGTCCAGATACTTATGCTGGTTTGCCGGGTGCAATTTTAGAAGTAGATATGGACAATGGCGCCAATTTAACTACAGCCATTGAAGTAAGTGCAAAATATCCAAAGAAAGAATTGGTACAGCCTACCAAGGGAGATCAAATGAATAGAGCTCAGTTTCAAGATGCCATGAAAAAGATTATGGAGGACATGCAAAAAGGTGGTGGAATGGGGGGTGGTATGAGAATTAGAATTAATCAATAATAAACCATTTCCAACCAATGGTGACTGTTCTTGGATCGCCAATATAATAGGCATAGGCTGTATTCCCTTTTACACTAAAATTTTTGGTAGCCATGGTGGAATAGTAAGTATTGCCTGCATTTAAAAGGTTCAACCAGATTTCAGATTTTTTAAAACTAAAGCCTGCTCTGATATTAAAAATACTAAAGCCAGGATATTTGGTCGCATTGGTTTCATCCATATAATAAGCCGATTGATCCTGCCATTCAATGGAGGCATGAATGGGTAATTTAGGTTTCCAATACAAGGCCATATTGCTGAAATAGGAAGGTGCGGCCGTCATTTGATTGCCATCTACCGTAACCCCTTTAATTTGTGTATGGATATAATTGTGTTTTGCATTGCTTGCATTCCAATGCCATTCTAGTGCATTGTTGATTTTGTATTTTATTTGATACTCAATACCCAGATGTTTGGTACTACCAGAATTTTGATTCAAGTTTACGCCATCGGTTTGACGCACCGAAATAATTTCATTGTTTCCATTGAGTTGATAAATAGAGAATTCTGCATAAAGATTGGGAACTTGATACCATGCGCCAAGCTCGATATTTTTGAAAAGCTGAGGCAACAAATAAGGCACTCTTACTGTATTGTAAATTTCTGTGATTTGCGGAGGCACAAAACCTTCGCTGTAATTGAAGTAGCCGCCCCAATTTTTCTGATGGTAAGTGAAGCCTAATTTTGGCGCCCAATTGTTAAAATGATTGTTGGAAGAAGGCGTGCCGTATTTTAATTGATTGTTGAACAGGTATTCAAAATCATCATAACGTAAGGCCATGTTCCAATGCAATGACTTTGATAAATTGGCGATGAAGTTGATATAAATGGCTTTATTGTTGATTTGGGTAGTATAAGAAGTGATCAATGAATCAACTACGGGATAACTGTATTTGGTATACTTGCCAATGGCAGTGTCTTTTAATATATCAATATAATGTGCAATTAAATTTTGTTGGGTATTGTCCCAATAGCCGCCCAGCATTAGTTTGCTTTTAATAGCTTTCAAGTTCCATTGATGTTGCATGTCTAGCACATAGGCATCAAAATGATTACTATTGACTTGCCCTTTGAACTTACTGGGGTTGGAAGTAGAGGCAATGGAATAAGTGGGATTTTGATCCATCGTATTATTGCGGTACATCAGATTAAGGGTAGTCGTGGAATTTTCATTCCACTGATAGGCTAAATTTTGTCTGAAACGAAGGGCATTGATTTGTCGATAGGTAAAACTTTGTTGACTGATTAAGCTTTTTTGTGCAAAATGTAGACTATCCACCGAACCAATCATCTGTGTATGATAATCAATGTAGTTCAAGCTTTGGAATCCAGTCCATTTGGGATTGATTTTAAAATCTCTTCGAATGCTAATTGTTTTTTTACTGTAATCAGAATAATCAAGAGGTCCATTTTTTTGATCTGTTAAAGCGCCACTGATCATCCAACCACCAATACTAGTAGGTAGACCATAGTTGGCTTCTAATTTTTTAAAACCACCATTACTTAACTGGCTACTGATATTGAATAGTTGGCTATTGGGAATTGGCGTTGATAAAAAATTAACCACGCCTCCAATGGCTTCAGCGCCATACAAAGCCGATGCAGGCCCTTTTAAAATTTCGATGGAATGAATATTGCTCGTATTGATTTCAATCAAGGCATTGCTACTGTATAAGCCACTAGTTCTGATGGGCATACCATCTTCTAAAAACAAATACAAACCTTTTAAGGAAATGGGTTGTCGAATGGCCATCATGTGTTGTTCATTGCCAATGCTAGGCATGTATACCCCACTTACTTTATTTAATAGATAATCAATTCTTTGTGCTTTAGCTTCTTCAATTATTTTAGGACTTAGCACAGAAATGGCTACTGGAGAACTAATTCTTTTCTCTTTTAATTTATTGGCGGAAATAATTACTGTTTCAAGATTGGAAAAACTACTGTCTTGTCCAATAGCAGTTTCAAAAGACAATAAAGAGGCCAGCAATAGTAGGGGTAAAAACCATCTCATAGCAGCAAATGTAGCAGATAATTCAATTCAATCATTTGCTAGAAAGGGAAAAGGAGCTAAAAGAGGTTTGCTATTATAAACTAATCACACTATTGGTGGTGCCAAAGACATTGTGTTCTTCTGCATCCGCCTCAGGATCGTTGAACCAAGTTTTTTTGTCCACTAAGTATTTAAATTCGTGTTTTGTAGCTTTAGGTAAATTTACGTCTGCAGAAAATGAGCCATCTTTTTTCTTGCTCATAATAATTGATTTTTTCCAGTCGCTATTTAATCCTAAAATTTCAACTTTTTTAGCCTCAGTAGCAAAGCTAAATTTCACTTTGCAGTAATCTTTTGTTTTGAAGTATTTTTTCTCAATCATGGTAGATGTTTTCTACCCATTAATACTTGTTTGCTAAAAATGTAACCCAGTATTTTAAACTAATTAACGAGTGTTCATTAATTAAGAAAAATAATGAACAATCAAATAAGTAATTGCCGCTAGTACACCACTTACGGGAATGGTTAAGACCCATGCCCATAATAAGTTGGTGGTAACGCCCCATCTTACAGCACTTAAACGTTTAGTAGCACCTACACCAATGATAGATCCTGTAATGGTATGTGTAGTTGATACAGGTATGCCCATTTGACCAGTAAAAAATAAGGTAAAGGCACCTGCGGTCTCCGCAGCCACCCCTTCTAATGGAGTTACTTTAGTTATTTTAGAGCCCATGGTTTTTACAATTTTCCATCCACCACTCATGGTGCCTAATCCAATTGCTAGATAACAAGCCACAGGCACCCAGCTTGGCAATTGGCTAAAATCTTGCATGCTTCCGTTGGCAATTAAAGCTGCACCAATTATGCCCATTACTTTTTGTGCATCATTGCCACCATGTCCAATACTAAAGGCAGCGGAGCTAAACAATTGTAATTTTTTAAACATATAGGCCACGGAGTGCGCTGTAGGTGTTTTTATTTTCTCAACATAAAGATAAATAATCATAAATAAAATAGAAGCACCAATGATGCCGTATACAATTATTGAATTGTCTGCTTTGTCAATTTCTCCAGCAAATGTTTTTTCAATATTAAACTTGGTAATTTTTGCTTTTACCTTATCCATATTTTTATCAGCAATAGGATAAATGCCATTGACAATGACTAAAGCTGAATCTAAACTGATGTTCCCTTCTAAGTATAATTTTAGCGGTGCTTTGTACTCCTCCGTTTTATCTTTGGCAATCGTATATTCCGCTCTTGCCGCTGCATTTTCAGGCGCTTTTGCTTCTAGGACTAAAAAGTCATTGGCATTTCTTACGGCATCTTTTAATTTACTTACAGCCACATTTTTTAACCAACCACTGTCCTTAGCTACTTTAGCAATTTTATCAGCCGAAGAATTATCAAAATCAGATAAGTAAGGAAGTAGCTGATTGTAAGATATAGTTGCTTTTTCTAATTTGCCTTTGTTGAGTTTTAATGCAGCCAATAAATTAGTATCGGTTTGTTTTTTAACTAAATCCTCTTTTATCGTAGCAATTTCTTTCTGGTATTTATCAATGCTGAAAAACTTTTGTACGTTTTCTTTAATTTTTGTATCCTCAAATTTATCAAACATTAAAACAGTGCCTAAAGTGGCAAGGGAAATTATGGCCAGGCGCCACCAAATATTACGCATAATAGTGACTACTGTAATAAATATGGAAATGATAATACCAATGATGGGTGCCAAAAAAATGAATAAGACAGTTTTAATAATTGTTTCACTGTCTACAATTTTAGCCCAAGAAAAATCAATGCCTTTAATCATTAAGGCATGCGCAATAGCGGCACCTGCAAAGCCTCCAATCAAGGTATGTGAAGAAGAAGAAGGAATGCCATACCACCAGGTAAGTAAGTTCCAAAAAATAGCAGCCAATAAACCTGAAAAAATTACAGGCAAGGTGATGAAATCTTTATAGACTGTTTTTGAAATAGAATTGGCTACGGCATGGTCTTTAAAAATCCAGAAGGCCACCGAATTAAATAAAGCGGCCCACAATACTGCTTGAAAGGGAGTTAATACCTTGGTAGATACCACAGTAGCAATTGAATTGGCTGCATCATGAAATCCATTGATATAGTCAAATATTAGCGCTAGCGCTATGATAATGATAAGTAAAGTCATCTTGCGTTAAATTATGCGTACTTGATAATTATAGATTCAATTACATTAGATACATCTTCAATTTTATCTGTTGCAATTTCAAGTACTTGATAGATTTCTCTTTTTTTAATCACTTCTTTAAAATCATTCTCTTGTTCAAATAATTTTTCAATACTCATATCAAAAACATCGTCCGCCTGATTTTCAATGCTGTTTACTTTAATCATGGCTTCGGTCATCTCTTTAATATTCTTCATGTTACGCAAACCCAAGACTGCTTTTTTTGTTTCTTGTGTGCCTTGTAAAATCAATTCAGCCAATTTATGAATGCCTGTATCGTTAGGGTTTACTTTATAAAAATTAATCTTCTTTGCAGAAGCGTATATGTAATCGGCAATATCATCCAATGAGGTGGCCAAATAATGGATGTCTTCTCTATCAAAGGGGGTAATAAAATTTCTACCCAATTCTGTAAAAATGGTATGGGTAAGATCGTCGTTCTTGTGTTCTAAGTTTTCAATCTGTGCCAAGATATTGGCTCTTATATCTGCATCTGGCTCGTTCACCATTTCTTTTAATTTGATGCCCATTTCATAAACATGTTCTGCTACTTCTTCGAACAATTGAAAGAAAACTCTATCCTTAGGTAAGAAAATTTTCATGATTGAATTAAAGTCCATAATAAACGTTTTATTGGTTTGAATAATGCACCACAAAAGTCCCCTTTTGACGTCAAAAGGACTTAGGCGCAATGTTACCAAATTGTTACCAAAAGCAGATCGTTTTGCCTAGATCAGCAATAGGTGAAAAAGAGTGATTTAGGCATAAAAAAAGAGGACCAGTAAACCGGTCCTCTTTCATAAATCCATAGCTTTCCCCCAAAAGCTGATTAAAATTGAGGTATTTTAATTTTTGACGCATTAAATTGAGTTACTTATTATGTTTCTTAATAGGTTATTTCCTATATTTAAGTATTAAAAGCAAATTAGAACTAAGTAAATTACCTAATTTATAATTGATAATCAATGTTTTATAAAAAAATTATATTTTTTACCGTTTATAGCATTTTGAATTTTTTACCCCTGCTAAATGCACAAAATAGGTCACTTCCTGATCAGTTTTTTGCACCCAAAACCCCTTTTTTAGCTAAAATTATTGGAACCAAGGACCTCAATACTAAGATTTTTATGTCTAAGTCCACGGAGCTTGTGACTACTGCAGGGTCAATCTACGATGGGACTTTACAAGAGCTTATTAAAGCCCATGACACGGTCTATATTTTATTGGAAAGAACTGGGGTGGTTTATGCATTGGACCCTGTGGTAGATTCTAGTAAAAATTATAGTTTTCATAGAATAGACAAAACCATCAACATTAATTACAACATTGAATGCAATAATTTTTTATACAAGAATCATTTGTACAGTTATGGCGGTTATGGTTTTTGGAAATTGAATGGGCTATTGAGGGCGTATAATTTTATAGATAGAGAATGGGACATCATGCCAGCCAATGAGGAAATTATTTCCAATGGTTACAATTGGGTAGATACTAAGGAGGGTAAATTATATGTGCCTTTTCAATTAATTAGTAATGCTGGGATTAAAGGGCCACAAAATATTAGTGGAATTAGACAGTATGATAGTTATTACTTGGATCTAAATTTAATGGAATGGAAAAAATTGGGCACATTAAGTACCGAAGCCAAGAAATTAGTAAAAGAAAATAGCATCGTTAATGCTTTCTTAACTACAGACAAAGGGTTTTTATTTATCATTGAAGACCAAGTATACTATTTTGACTTTATTCATAATTCAGTTTTTAAGTCAATAAGTTCAGAATTAGATCAATATTTAGTAAGAAAAAAAAATAGCCTAGATGTTTTTTATTACAAGGATACACTGTACAATTATTCCAATAATAGCAAGGGCTTTGATCAAAGAGCGCTTACAATGGCAGACTTTACAAAATTAAATTTTCCCATTTGGGGCTTAGATAAAAACTACTATTATTTTGTGGTTACTTTAATTTTTCTTTTTGTGCTTATTGCTTTTACTATTTGGCTTTACAATAAAATGGTTAAGAAAAAAATTCAACAGTCTAATTTAAAAATTTTAAAAACCAAAAGTATTGGGCAAGCCTTTATTGGTACTGAATTGTCCTTAATACAGCTTTTATTAGAGGCAGCTTCAAAGGACATGCATGTTGAAATACATCAAATCAATCATGTATTGGGCATTAAAGATAAAAATATAGGATTGCAAAAAAAGGTAAGAAGCGATGTAATCAATACGATTAATGAAAAATATGCAATTATTGTAAATGCCGATATTCCATTGATTTCAAGTATTAGAAAAGAAGAGGACAAAAGATTTTATGAGTATTTTATCAATGAAGATGAAATTAAATCCATTAAAAAAATACTAGATAAAAAGTGATTTGTCATCCTAATGTCAAATTTTGACCTTTTGGGGTAGATTTAATTTGTAAACACTAGCTTCTAAAAATAGGATCATCGAGCTTTGTGGCTAGATGGGAAAGTTCAATATAATTTTATTCTTTTTTGCGCCACTGATAAGTTTTGGGCAAAGGCTGACGATCGTAAAAGATACGATCTCTGCCAATGGAGACAGTGTGGTGGTGACGGCTACTAGATCGGAGCGAAAATTAAGCAATATTACAGTGCCTGTTACGATCATCAATGCCAAGACCATTCAACAAAATGGTGCTTTGCGCCTTACCGATATTTTAAAAGAACAAACAGGCCTTACCATGACCAGTGGCTTTGGCGCTGGTGTTCAATTACAGGGTTTAAATCCTGATTACACCATTATTCTAATCAATGGAGAACCATTGGTAGGCAGAACAGCAGGAGTGCTGGATTTGAATAGAATTGCTTTAGGGAATATTAAAAAAATTGAAATTGTCAAGGGTCCTTCTTCCAGTTTGTATGGAAGCGAGGCCATGGCGGGGGTCATTAATATCATTACTGATGCGCTTACTTCCATTCCATTAGAAGCGGCATTAAGGTATGGCACTTACAATACCATAGATGCGAATCTGAATAATACAATGGCGAGTAAAAAATTATTTTACCAAGGTTTTTACAATTATTACAATACAGATGGCTACAGCATTAGACCCAATAGCAACAATCGAGTAACTACGCCCATTACTCGACTAACTAGCAGCCAACAGTTTAAATACAACTTAACAGAAAATACCAATCTTGTTTTTAATACCAGGTTGACAGACGAAAAAATCATCAGCAATATTGCGGTATCCAATGGGGGTGTGACAATTTATTCCAATGGAAAAGAACACAATACCGATATAAATTTAACAGGTTCGTTAAATCACCGTTTCTCTAATGATTTAAAAACAAGTTTTAGGTCTTATTTAACCAATTATGTTTCTAATCAAGATTTATTAACCTTGTCTGGTGCGCCTTACACCGATTTATTAAATCATTTGTTTCAACGTGTCGAAAATCAAACAGATTGGATGGTAAGTAAAAAACTCACAGGTATTTTTGGGGCAGGCGCGGTTTGGGAGGGGGTAAAAAGTAGCAGGTATGATAGTGAAAAAGTTAGAAAAAATAACACCATTCAATATGGGTTTACTCAATGGGAATGGACGCTAATGGATAAGTTCATAGTCATTGGTGGTGTTCGTTTTGATCAAAATGCTTCTTATGCCTCGGCTTGGAGCCCTAAATTATCTATGTTGTATAAATTAAATTCACAACATAAAATTAAATTAAGCATTGGGCAAGGCTTTAAGGCGCCCGATTTCAGACAATTGTATTTAGATTTTACCAATGCTGCGGCGGGCAATTACAGTGTATTTGGATCTGCTGAGGCACAAAAAGTAATTGGACAACTGAATAGTTTAGGTCAAATAGGTAGTTTGTATTCCAGCTATTATCAATTAAAATCATTGCAGCCAGAATCTTCCACTGGCGTACATCTTTCATGGGACTGGGAACCCAATCCAAAAACTTTTATTAGTGTACAAGCATTTAGAAATGACATTAAAAATTTAATTGAAGTACAACAAGTGGGTGCTTATAGCAGTGGAGCACAAATATTTAGTTATTTAAATATTGGACGCGCTTATACGCAGGGACTAGAATTGGAAACAAAATATCAATGGAGCCCTCAATGGTCATTAAGTGGAGGTTATCAATTTATATTAACAGGAGATAAGGATCAAATTGCAGAAATTAAAGCAGGCACTGTGTATACTAGGGATGCCAATGGTATTAGTAGTCGTTTAAGTTTGAGTGATTATGTGGGTTTGCCCAATATCAGCAAACACAAAGCTCAGTTTAAAATTAATTATGCTACGCAGGATGGATACTTTGCCAATTGCAGATTGGTGTACCGAAGTAAATGGGCGGTCAACAATACCAATGGCAATGAAGTGTATGACAGTGGCGATAGTTTTGCAGCAGGATATCTTTCCATGTATAGTTCGGCAGGTAAAAATTTCAGCAATGGAATTTCCTTACAAATGGGTTGCGACAATATGACCAACTATGTGGATGCAAATAATTTATCCAACTTGCCTGGACGTACTTTTTACTTTTCTATCAAATATCAACTTATCAATAAAAATAAATAAATCTATCATGAAAAAACTATTCACTCAAACCATTCTAGCCACCCTAGTAGCCTTTACTTTATTTGCTTGTTCTAAAACAAGTGACACTACTGTAGTGAACAATACCCCTGTCACTGCAACTGTTAAAGACCTCATGGCGGATACTGTTTTAGGACTTGATGCAAAAACTGGAATGCCTTACAGCGCAGGCAAGTATACATTTTACAGTATCGAAAACAATACAATTGTATCCAATGCAGATAGCGCCACAACAAAATGGGATTTAGCATTTGCCTCTACAAAAATTTTAATCAATGGAGGAACCAGTGGAACGGGTAAAGGCGGTGCTTTTATATACAAAGGTTTATTTGAAGACATCAAAACCATTGCACCAGATTCAGTTTTTAAAACGGACAATGCACCAACTGCCTATGCCATCACTACAGGAAGTGGCAAAGGATGGTATACTTATGATGGCGCCAATAATTTAATTACACCAATTGCAGGTAGAATTTTAGTGATCAAAACTGCTTCAGGAAAATATGCCAAGCTTGAAATACAATCTTATTATAAAGGTGGGGTAACTTTAAGTCCAACTGCTTCGGATGCTGATAAATTAACTAAGCAACGTTATTATACTTTTAGATTTACTTATCAACCCAATGGAACAACCACTTTTTAATCAATTAAATTGTTTGATGGAGTAATGCTTTCCCCCAAAGCTCCCTTCTAACAGCCCCTTTTGGGGCTGTAGTTGTATATACTAGTTTTATTTTGCTTTGAAGCTCCAGGTAAAATTAAACTCAGCCACTACCTCATTGGCTTCATTTCTGCCAATGGATTTGCAAACAATGGTTTTGCCTT